>JAILPC010000156.1 GCA_024690465.1 Ruminococcus sp. | reverse complement strand
AGCAGGTTAAGGAGCTCAGAGAGCAGGTGGGAGACAAAAAGGTACTTCTCGCGCTCTCGGGCGGCGTAGACAGCTCGGTTGTAGCCGCTTTATTAATCAAGGCTGTAGGACAGCAGCTTGTATGTGTTCATGTTAACCACGGACTTCTCCGCAAGGGCGAGCCCGAGCAGGTTATAGAAGTGTTTAAGAATCAGATGAACGCCAACCTCATTTATGTAGACGCTGTAGACCGCTTTTTGGATAAATTAGCAGGTGTTGCCGAGCCTGAGAAGAAGAGAAAGATTATCGGCGCAGAGTTCATCAGAGTATTTGAGGAGGAAGCCAGAAAGCTCGACGGTATTGAGTTCCTTGCTCAGGGTACAATTTATCCCGATATTCTTGAATCCGACGACGGCGTTAAGGCTCACCACAACGTCGGCGGTCTTCCCGAGGACTTACAGTTTGAGCTTGTAGAGCCTGTTAAGCTCCTGTTTAAAGATGAAGTAAGAGTTGTAGGCAAGGCTTTAGGTCTCCCTGATAATATGGTTTATCGTCAGCCTTTCCCCGGCCCGGGACTCGGCGTGCGCTGCCTCGGCGCTATCACACGCGACAGACTTGAGGCTGTGCGCGAGAGTGACGCTATTCTTCGCGAGGAGTTCGCAAAGAACGGTCTCGAGGGCAAGGTTTGGCAGTATTTCACGGCTATTCCCGATTTCAAGGGTGTCGGAATCAAGGACGGTAAGCGCACATTCGCTTATCCCGTAATCATTCGCGCCGTCAACACCAAGGACGCTATGACAGCAACTGTTGAAGACGTACCCTTTGAGCTTCTTCAGCATATCACAAAACGTATTACCACAGAGGTTGAGAATGTTAACCGCGTGCTCTATGACCTCACTCCCAAGCCCTCAGCTACAATTGAGTGGGAATAATAGTTTTACAGAATATAAGAAAGGATAAACCGGAAGAGTTATGAAAGCATTAATTTTGAACTCAGGTCTCGGCAGCAGAATGGGCGTGCTTACATCCGAGCATCCCAAATGTATGACTGAGATTCTGTATACCGATACTATTCTCAGCAGACAGCTCAAGCTGATTGCCGAAGCGGGAATTTCCGATGTTGTAATGACAACAGGATATTATGACGAAATTCTTGAGAATTATTGTTATAGTCTGGATTTGCCGCTGACATATACTTTTGTCAGAAATCCGCTCTATGACAAAACTAACTATATTTATTCAATTTTCTGCGCTCGTGAGTATCTTGATGATGATATTATCCTTATGCACGGCGATCTCGTTTTTGAGAACTCTGTTTTTGACGAGGTAATTGCATCACATGACAGCTGTATGACAGTCAGCTCCACACTTGAGCTCCCAGAAAAGGATTTCAAGGCAGAGCTCGCTGACGGCAGAATTTCAAGAGTAGGCATTGAGTTTTTCAATAACGCTGTTGCCGCTCAGCCATTATACAAGCTAAAAAAAGAGGATTGGAAGGTCTGGCTCAACAGTATTTTAGATTTTTGCGAGAGCAATAATACACAGGTTTACGCCGAAAACGCGTTCAACGTCGTTTCCGACAAGTGTACAATTCTTCCGCTTGACGTTAAGGACAGGCTCTGTTCCGAGATTGATAATCCCGAGGATTTGAAGACTGTATCTCAGAAGCTTAAAGAAATCGAAAACCGCACTGTATATATGTGTTTCTCGACCGATATTCTGCACAGCGGCCATTTCGCAATAATAAAAAAAGCGAGAAAGCTCGGCAAGGTTATTATCGGTATTCTCTCAGATGAAGCCGTAGTTTCGTTCAAGCGTTTTCCGCTTGTTCCTTATTCCGAAAGAAAATCAATGCTCGAGAACCTCTCGGGCGTATATAAAGTTGTTGAGCAGAAAACTCTCAGCTATAAGGACAACCTTGAAAAGTATAAACCCGATTATGTAGTTCACGGCGACGACTGGCTTATGGGCTTCCAGAAGCCTGTCAGAGACGAGGTTGTTTCTGTTCTCGAGAGTTACGGCGGACAGCTTATTGAATATCCGTACGCCAAGGATAACGCTTATGATGAGCTCGAAAGCAGAGCCCGCACCGAGCTTGCTACTCCTGATGTGCGCAGAGCGAGACTTAAAAAGCTACTCGCCATGAAGGGCACAATCTCTGCTATGGAGGCGCATTCGGGACTTACTGGTCTCATCGTTGAAAACACAACGGTTGAGGAAAACGGCGGTCTCCGTCAGTTCGATGCAATGTGGGTGAGCTCGCTTTGCGACTCAACCGCGAAGGGCAAGCCCGATATAGAGCTCGTTGATATGACATCACGTTTCCGCACAATCGACGATATCTGCGAGGTAACAACAAAGCCGATTATCTTCGACGGAGATACAGGCGGACTTACCGAGCATTTTGTATATACAGTACGCTCGCTCGAGAGAATGGGCGTTTCAATGGTTATTATCGAGGACAAAACAGGTCTTAAGAAAAACAGCCTTTTTGGTACTGAAGTACAGCAGACTCAGGCAAGTATTCCCGAGTTCAGTGAAAAAATCAGAGCAGGTAAAAAGGCGCAGCGTACAAAGGACTTTATGATTTGCGCGAGAATCGAGAGCCTTATTCTCGAGCAGGGTATGGACGACGCCCTCGAGAGAGCATTTGCGTTTGTTGAGGCAGGCGCTGACGCGATAATGATTCACAGCCGCAAGAAATCACCCGACGAAATCTTTGAGTTTGTCGCGGGTTTCAGAGCCAAGGACAGCTCTACTCCGATTGTAGTTGTTCCAACCTCCTTTAATACGGTAACAGAGGAAGAGTTCAAGGAGCGAGGCGTTAATATTGTTATCTACGCTAATCAGCTCACAAGAACAGGCTTTCCCGCAATGCAGAACGCGGCAGAAACAATTCTCAAAAATCACCGCGCGAAAGAGTGCGACGATATCTGTATGCCGTTCAAGGATATTATAAGATTGATTCCCGAAGATGTTTGATGAGGTGACTTATGAATCAGAAGCAGATTATCATAAACGATAATTACAGCGCTCTCGACGCGTTGTTTTCGGGCAAAAAGACCTTTCTCGTGTGCGACAGCTCATATGGCTTTCTTAAAATCGGCGAGCATTTTGATAAGCTGATAGAATCGGGTTTTGAGATTATTAAATTCTCGGACTTTACTCCCAATCCCGATTATATATCGGTTAAAGAGGCTGTAAAACTCTATAAGGAGAACGGCTGCGATACGATACTTGCCATCGGCGGCGGCAGCGCTATGGATCTTGCTAAATGCGTTAAGCTTTACGCGAATATGAGCGATAAAGAGGAGTATATCAATCAGCAAATTATTCCGAACGATATTCCTCTGTACGCCGTTCCGACAACAGCGGGAACTGGCAGCGAGGCGACAAGATACGCGGTTATCTATTATAACGGCAACAAGCAGTCTATAGCTGATCTGAGCTGTATTCCGTCGGTTGTTGTGTTCGATTCCTCAGTACTCAAAACATTGCCCGAGTATCAGCGCAAAGCGACTATGATGGATGCTTTCTGTCATTCTATTGAGTCATTCTGGTCGGTTAACTCCACCGACGAAAGCAAGGAGCTTTCGAAGCAGGCAATCAGTCTGATTCTTGACAATATGGACGCGTATCTCGCTAATGATGACGAGGGCAATAAAAATATGCTCAAGGCGGCTAATACCGCGGGCAAGGCAATCAACATAACACAGACGACAGCGGGACACGCTATGTGTTATAAGCTGACAAGTCTTTATGGTATTGCTCATGGTCACGCGGCGGCGCTCTGTGTTAACGCGCTTCTGCCGTATATGACAGCCAACACACAGAACTGTATTGACAGCCGCGGCGAGGAATACCTCAAGGGTGTCTTCCTTCAGATTGCCGACGCGCTTCATTGTGACAGCACAGACGAATTATGCGAAAAATTCAGCAGTATCGTTTCCAAGCTCGGTCTTTCGTCTCCCGAATATAAAGAGGAAGATTTTGAAATCCTCAAGAATTCAGTTAATCCGACGAGACTCAAGAATAATCCTGTCAGCTTGAGCGTTGATACAATTGATATGCTGTATCATCAGATTTTGAGATAGAAGGTGAAAATATGAAGATAGAAAAACTTTTGGAAATAATCGGCGCCGATTTTTATACAGGTGTTCCCGATTCACAGCTCAAATCGCTCTGCGACTATCTTATGAATACTTACGGTATTGACAAGGAACATCATATGATTGCCGCCAACGAGGGCAATTGCGTAGGACTCGCGGCGGGTTATCACCTCGCTACAGGTAAAACTCCTGTAGTATATATGCAGAACAGCGGTGAAGGCAATATCATCAATCCTGTCGCTTCACTACTGAACGACAAGGTTTACGCTATTCCTATGGTATTTATTATCGGCTGGCGCGGTGAGCCAGGTGTTCATGATGAGCCCCAGCATATTTATCAGGGCGAGGTTACCGTAAAGCTGCTTGACGATATGGACATCAGCTCATTTATTATCGGCAAGGACACTACAGCCGAGGAGCTTTCCGCTAAAATGGAAGAGTTTAATCAGCTGCTCTCGCAGGGTAAGCAGGTTGCCTTTGTAGTAAGAAAGGGAGCTTTAGAGTACCCCGTAAAGGTTGAATATAAGAACGGCTATGATATGAACCGAGAGGAGATTATTAGACATATTGCCGACGTGACAGGCGAGGACCTTATTGTTTCCACAACAGGTAAGGCA
>JAILPC010000145.1 GCA_024690465.1 Ruminococcus sp. | reverse complement strand
AACGCTAAGGGCTGAAGTATTAGTAGCTTACTTATTTTTCCAGTAGTTGAGCTGTGAGAGTGCGGCGTCAAAAGCGGCGCGGCGCTCATCGTCGGGAATTTTTTCGGGATTAGGCATATGTTCCATAATAAAGTCGAGTAGTGGACCTTTTTTTCATAGGTGAATTTTCCGTCCGCGTAGCACCACTTGCAGTACTCATCGTTAGGTGTGCCGTCGGGCTCACGGCTGATTAATTCATCCTCACTCAGCGGCATACCGCAGCATTGGCATATTTTTACATCATTTGTATTCATTTTTGAAACCTCCTTTTTTTAATAATACCATATTTTTTCTGTGTTTGTCTATGATTTTTTGTAATTGTTAATTCTAAATTCTCATTTACAATTACAGTTGTGTTGTAAATATTTACACTCCACAATATGTTGTGGTATATTATAATAGTTAAATTGTGTATTTATGCCTTGGAGGTTGTTATGGAAAAGTATAAACAGGAATTTATAGAATTTATGGTTGACTGCACTGTTCTCAAATTCGGAGACTTTGTCACCAAGAGCGGACGCAAAACTCCGTTTTTTATCAATACGGGTTTTTATCGCACCGGCTCACAGCTCAAAAGACTCGGCGAGTATTACGCTGAGGCGATAAATAATAAATTCGGACTTGAATTTGATGTTCTTTTCGGACCTGCTTATAAGGGTATTCCACTTTCGGTCACCGCGTCAATAGCTATTGCCGATAAATATAATAAAGATATAAAATACTGCTCAAACCGCAAAGAGGTCAAGGATCACGGCGATACAGGTATTCTTCTCGGCAGTCCTATAAGCGACGGCGACAGGGTTATTATCATTGAGGATGTTACAACTGCGGGCACATCAATTCGGGAGACACTTCCGATTATCAAAGCTCAGGGTAACGTTATTCCGTTTGGCCTTGTAGTTTCTGTTGACAGAATGGAACGCGGGCAGGGCGAGAAATCAGCGCTCACAGAGATTGAGGAAAATTATGGTCTGAAAACAACTGCTATTGTCACAATGGCAGAGGTTGTTGAACATTTGTATAACAAAGAATATAAGGGTAAGATTATTATTGATGATAAACTCAAGGCAGCTATCGATGCTTATTATGAGCAGCACGGTGTAAAATAGTCTGTATATAATAAAACAGGAGGTGTTAATATGGCTGAGAAAAACGCTCATAAAGGTCACAGACAGCGTATGCGCGACAAATATCTTGAACACGGTATTGAAAGCTTCAAAGAACATGAAGCGCTTGAGCTGTTCCTCTTCTACGGCGTTCCTTACAAGAATACAAATCCTTTAGCGCACAAACTGATTGAGGATTTCGGCTCATTATCCGCTATATTCGACGCTCCTCCGTCATTGCTCAGAGAGTACGGGCTATCCGATAACCTCATTACCCATATCAAGCTTATGCCCGATATGGCGCGTCTATATATGATTGATAAAGCGGATAATCCCGCGAAAGCTATTGATATGGGCAATCTGTGCAGATATTTCCAGCCGCTGTTCTTTGGTAAAACCGAGGAAGTTATGCGTATTCTGCTGCTGGATAAAAAAGGTAAAGAAATTTATTCGGGCATAATTTCTAAAGGCTCAATTAATTCCACTGATGTCAACATCCGCAAGATCTGTGAGCTTGCGCTTTACTACAACGCAAAATACGCCGCGATTGCGCATAATCATCCCAGTGGACTGGCGAAGCCTTCGCCAGAAGATTTAGACTGCACGGGCAAGATTTTTGTCGCTCTGCAGCTTATTTCGGTAAAGCTCCTTGACCATGTTATTGTCGCTGACGACGATTCAGTATCAATGGCTTTATCGGGATACGGAATCTTCAGCAAAGATGTTAATAATTTATTCAGAAAAATACTTGATAACTGATTATGGATTTTAAACTTCATTCTTCCTACAAGCCCACAGGCGACCAGCCTGCGGCTATAGATAAAATTGTTGAAAGCATAAACGCGGGTAACCGCGAACAGACGCTTCTCGGTGTTACGGGTTCGGGCAAAACCTTTACAATGGCTAATATCATTGAAAGGGTTAAAAAGCCTACGCTTATCCTTGCTCACAATAAGACTCTCGCGGCTCAGCTCTGTTCTGAGTTCCAGGCGTTTTTCCCCGAAAACGCTGTTGAGTATTTTGTAAGCTATTATGATTATTATCAGCCCGAAGCCTACGTCCCCACAACGGATACTTATATCGAGAAGGATAGTTCGATTAACGACGAGATAGACAAGCTCCGCCACAGCGCTACGCTTGCTTTGTCCGAAAGACGCGATGTTATAATAGTTGCGTCGGTTTCCTGTATTTATTCGCTAGGCAACCCGATTGATTACCGAAATATGGTTATTTCTCTGCGCCCGGGTATGGAGAAAAGCCGTGACGAAATTGTTAAAAAGCTTGTTGAGCTTCACTACGAGAGAAACGACGAGAACTTTGTACGAAACAAGTTTAGAGTAAGAGGGGATACGCTCGAGATTTTCCCCGCGGCATCGGGCGATCGTGTAATCCGTGTTGAGTTTTTCGGTGACGAAATTGAAAGGATAACCGAGATAAACCCGCTCACGGGCGAGCTTATAGCCACACTTCGACACGCGGCAATCTATCCTGCGTCGCATTATATTATTTCACAGGATAAAATGCTTGACGCGGTTGAGGAAATCCGACGTGAGCTCTCGGAGAGGATAGAGTATTTCCACTCCAAGGGCAAGCTGCTTGAAGCGCAGAGAATTGAACAGCGTACAAATTATGATATTGATATGCTGCTCGAAACTGGTTTTTGCAGCGGCATAGAGAACTATTCGCGTATTATGTCGGGCAGGAAACCCGGTTCGTCGCCCTATACTTTGCTCAGCTATTTTCCCGATGATTTTCTTTTATTTGTTGACGAAAG
Source organism: Ruminococcus sp. (assembly GCA_024690465.1). Lineage (GTDB taxonomy): Bacteria > Bacillota > Clostridia > Oscillospirales > Acutalibacteraceae > Ruminococcoides. The sequence continues at coordinate 5,536 of JAILPC010000145.1, read as the reverse complement.
TCATGTAACGCTGCCTCAGGTCAGGGGTATGTACGCTGGCGACCGAGCGCGAAAGAAGAGCCTTATCGATTTTGGTTTCAGACTTCCGTCAGCGTATGATAACCGTCCGCTCAATTTTGACGAGTTCTATAACAAGATTAATCAGGTTTGTTTTGTGTCCGCTACTCCGGGCGATTTTGAGCTTGATAAGAGCGCGACAGTTGCCGAACAGATTATTCGTCCTACAGGGCTTTTAGACCCCGAGATTTCTGTCAGACCTACCGAGGGACAGCTCGACGACCTTATCTCAGAGATTAACGTGCGCGTCGCGAAGTCACAGCGCACATTAATAACTACTCTTACCAAAAGGATGGCTGAGGATTTGTCTGCATATCTTATTGATATGGGTATCAAGGTTAAATATATGCACCATGATATTGATACAGTTGAGCGTATGCAGATTATACGCGACCTGCGTCTCGGCGAATTCGATGTGCTTGTCGGTATCAATCTTCTCAGGGAAGGTCTTGATATTCCCGAGGTAAGCCTTGTTGCTATTCTTGACGCCGACAAGGAAGGTTTCCTAAGAAGCGAGCGTAGTCTTATTCAGACAATCGGACGTGCCGCAAGAAACGCCGAGGGTACTGTTATTATGTATGCCGACATCGTTACGGATTCAATGAAAAACGCGATTGTCGAGACAAACCGACGCCGCGATAAACAGAAGAAATATAATGAGGATCACGGTATAATTCCAAAAACAATTGTAAAAGACGTCAGTGATATTATCGAGATATCAACACATACTGACGATGAATTTAAGAATATGAAGCAAATGTCCCGAGCTCAGCGTGAACAGCTCATAAAGAGTCTGCAGCGTGAAATGCGAGCTGCCGCCAAGCTGCTTGAATTTGAGCACGCGGCGTATCTTAGGGACAAAATCAAGAAGCTGCGAGGTGAAAGGTAGTGCCAAAAAGGAAGGTAAATTCTTATAACGATGACAGTATTTCCGCGTTAAATGGAGCTGACCGAGTCAGAAAAAGACCTGCGGTTATCTTTGGCTCTGACGGAATAGAGGGCTGTCAGCATTCTGTATTCGAAATTGTTTCCAACTCTATTGATGAAGCCAGAGAAGGCTACGGAAAGCTCATTCAGGTTACACGTTATTCCGACGGTTCATACGAGGTTGAGGACCACGGACGAGGAATCCCAGTGGGCTACAATAAAACAGAGGACAGAATGAACTGGGAGCTTTTGTTCTGCGAGATGTACGCGGGCGGTAAGTATAATAACGACGACGGCGAAAACTATGAGTTTTCGCTCGGTCTCAACGGCTTAGGTCTTTGCTCAACGCAGTACGCGTCTGAGTTTATGGATGTTGAAATCAAGCGTGACGGTTACAAATACTCGCTTCATTTTGAGCACGGCGAAAATATCGGCGGACTAAAAAAAGAGGAGTATAACCGCAAGGATACAGGCACAAAAATCCATTGGAAACCCGATATCGAGGTTTTTACCGATATTGACGTAAGCGCCGAGTATTTCCTGGATATTATGAAGCGTCAAGCTATCGTTAACGCGGGAGTTCAGTTTGTTTTCCGCAATCAGAACGGCAGAAGCTATGACGTCACTGAGTTCAATTATGTCAACGGTATCGAAGATCACGTTAAAGAGGTTGTCGGCGAGGATGGCCTTTCAACGGTTCAGTACTTTGAGACTGAGCGCAAGGTTCGCGACAGGGCAGATAAACCCGAGTACAAGTGCAAAATCAGCGTTGCTATGGCGTTCTCCAATAAGGTTGCTCTGACTGAGTATTATCACAACTCCAGCTGGCTTGAGTATGGCGGCGCCCCTGAAAAAGCCGTCAAAAACGCTTTTGTATACAGTATAGATAATTTTCTTAAAAAGAATAATAAATACAATAAAACCGAGAGTAAAATCAATTTTAATGACGTAGAGGATTGCCTTGTGCTTTGTATGTCGTCATTCTCGAACGTGACTTCATACGAGAACCAGACCAAAAAAGCAATAACAAACAAGGGGATTCAGGAAGCCATGACTGAGTTCCTGCGCCACAGTCTTGAGATTTACTTTATCGAGAATCCGCTTGAGGCTGAAAAGATTGCGAATCAGGTTCTTATTAATAAACGAAGCCGTGAGGATGCCGAAAAGACAAGACTCAACATTAAGAAAAAACTTACGGGTAATATCGATATAACTAACAGAATCGCTAAATTTGTCGATTGCCGCAGCAAAGACGTCAATGAGCGCGAAGTCTTTATCGTTGAGGGTGACTCGGCTTTAGGCGCCTGTAAACAGGCTCGTGATCCTGATTTTCAGGCAATCATTCCGCTCAGAGGTAAAATTCTCAACTGCCTCAAGGCTGACTACGACAAGATTTTCAAGAGCGATATCATTACAGATCTGCTTAAAGTTCTTGGATGCGGGGTAGAGGTTAAGGCTAAAGCCAATAAGAATCTCTCTAACTTTGACATTAATAACCTGCGTTGGAATAAGGTTATAATCTGTACCGATGCCGATGTGGACGGATTCCATATCCGTACGCTTGTCCTGACTATGCTCTACAGGTTGACACCCACGCTTATAAAAGAGGGCAAGGTCTACATTGCGGAATCTCCGCTTTATGAGATTACAACCAAGGACAAGGTTTATTTCGCATATGATGAGGTCGAAAAAGACAGATACTTAAACGAAATCGGAAACCAAAAGTTTACTATTCAGCGCAGCAAAGGTCTCGGTGAGAACGAACCCGAGATGATGAGCTTTACAACGATGAATCCCGCGACAAGAAGACTCATTAAAGTTATGCCCGATTCCGCCGAGCAGACAGCGTCAATATTCGACACGCTTCTTGGAGATAATCTCCAGGGCAGAAAAGATTTTATCGTTGATCACGGCGCTGAATATATCGACCAATTAGATGTAAGTTAAACAGTGACAGAAGGTAATTATTATGGCTAAGAAAAAAAAGAATCCCCAAAAGCCTGAGCTCGCCAAGGTTAACGGCGTAATTGAAGGCGCGGGCGAGGTGGCCGAACAGCATATTGTTTCGTCAATCCAGGAGAATTTTATGCCCTACGCGATGAGTCTCATTCTCTCGCGTGCTATTCCTGAGATTGACGGCTTCAAGCCCAGCCACAGAAAGCTCTTGTATATGATGTACAAAATGGGACTGCTCAATGGCGCGAGAACAAAATCCGCCAATATTGTAGGCGCTACAATGAAGCTCAATCCTCACGGTGACGCGGCAATCTATGATACTATGGTTCGTATGTCGCGCGGCTATGAGGCGCTTCTGCACCCGTATGTTGACAGCAAAGGTAATTTCGGTAAGTTTTACAGCCGTGATATGGCTTGGGCTGCTTCGCGTTATACCGAGGCTAAGCTCGACAAGCTCTGTACAGAGCTGTTTAAGGACATAGATAAAGACACGGTCGATTTTGTAGATAACTACGACAATACAATGAAAGAGCCTATGCTTTTGCCCGCGACATTTCCGTCTGTTCTTATCAACTCGAACACGGGTATCGCCGTAGGTATGGCGTCAAATATCTGTTCTTTTAACTTAAAGGAAGTCTGCGAGACCACAGCTGCGCTTATCCGAGACCCTGACCACGACGTTATGTCAACAATGCCCGCTCCCGATTTTTCGGGCGGAGCTTCAATCGTATATGACGAAGAGGTTATGAAAAAGGTTTACGAGACAGGCAGAGGCAGTATCCGTCTACGCGCTAAGTATGTCTACGATAAAAAGGATAACTGTATTGATATTACCGCTATTCCGTATTCCACAAACAGTGAATCGATTATCGACAAGGTTATCGAGCTTGTTAAGTCGGGTAAGGTGAAGGAAATCTCCGATATCCGTGATGAAACAGGTCTCGACGGTCTCAAAATCACAATTGACCTCAAGCGCGGTGTGGATGCTGATAAGCTGATGAAAAAGCTCTATAAGCTCACTCCGCTTGAAGACACCTACGCTTGCAACTTCAATGTTTTAATTGGCGGAACTCCGATGGTTCTCGGCGTGAAGGAACTGCTCGACGAGTGGATAGCTTTCAGAATTGAGTGCGTACGCCGCAGAACATTCTATGATTTGAATAAAAAGAAGGACAAGCTTCACCTGTTGAAAGGTCTTGAAAAAATCCTTCTCGACATTGACAAGGCAATCAAAATTGTCCGCGAGACCGACGAGGAAGCCGAGGTTGTGCCCAACCTTATGATTGGCTTCGGTATTGACGAAATCCAGGCCGAATATGTTGCCGAGATTAAACTCCGTCACCTCAACCGCGAGTATATCCTCAAGCGCACAAAGGATATTGAGGATCTAGAAAACGAGATTGCAGAGCTTGAAGCAATCCTCAAGAGCCGCTCAAGAGTCAAGACGATTATCGTTAATGAGCTCAAGGAGGTTGCCGAAAAGTACGGCCAGGAACGCAAGTGCGAGATTATATACAACGACGAGACAGACGACGAGGAGGATATCGAGGAAGTACCTGATTATCCCGTTCATCTTTTCTTTACAAAGGAAGGATACTTCAAGAAAATTACGCCGCTGTCTCTCAGAATGGGCGGTGAACAGAAGCTCAAGGAGGGCGATGAAATCGCCGAGGCTATTGAGTTTTCGAACAACTGCGACCTCCTGTTCTTCACGAACAAGGCTCAGTGCTACAAGGCAAAGGCATATGAATTTGCCGACACCAAGGCGAGCGTGCTCGGCGAGTATATTCCCGCCAAGCTCCAGATGGATGAGGGAGAGGTTGCCGTCAAGATGATAGCCACAAAGGATTATAAGGGCATTATCCTGTTCGGCTTTGATAACGGAAAAATCGCCAAGGTTCCTCTCAGCGCTTATGAAACCAAGACTAACCGCAAAAAGCTCACAAAGGCTTATTGCGAGAAGTACAATATTGCCGATATAGCTTTTGCGACTGAAGACAGTGAGTTTATTGTTTCCGCTTCATCGGGCAGAATGCTGCTGCTTCACTCGGCTCTGCTTAATCTCAAAACCACCCGAAATACTCAGGGAGTAGCTGTGCTCAGGCTCAAGAAAGGTCATAGATTATTCTCGATTAAAGAGTACGCTGAAGGCACTTTCAGCAAGCCCTCGCGTTACCGCACAAAGTCTTTACCCGCCCTCGGAGCCTTACCTTCACCCGACGATACAAGCGAACAGCTCAGCATAATCTGATAAATATTGTAAAAAAACACTTGCAAAATGAAATTTAATGTGTTATTATATTTAGGCTATGCAAGTATTAGTATAATTATTTCGAAAGGATCGATATATAAATGAGCGTTTGGCATATTATTTTAGGAGCTTTACTTATCATCATCGCTATTGCTATTATCGTTGTAATTATCTTACAGGAAGGTAATCAGCAGGGCGTAGGCGTTGTTACAGGCGGCGCTGACACATTCTTCTCAAAGAACAAGGCTCGTTCAATTGACGCTTTCCTTGCCCGTTGGACAAAGGTTTTCGCAATTGTATTTGTCGCAGCTGTAATTGGACTTAACGTTCTCTCATACTTCTTTA
>JAILPC010000069.1 GCA_024690465.1 Ruminococcus sp. | reverse complement strand
AGCGAGATAATACTTTTCGACCTCTCGGTTTTTTATTTTTTCGTTCAGCACTCTGAGACTCTCGGCGTTCTTTGCCGCTATTACAATACCGCCCGTGTTCCTGTCAATCCTGTTTACAATAGCGGGAGTGAAGGTCTTTTCTTCGTCGGGTCTGTACTCGCCCTTATTATAAAGGTAATGCTGAACCCTCATAACAAGACAGTCGAAGTGATAACTCTTGTCCTGGTGTACAATAAGTCCGGGCTTTTTGTCAATAATAATGATGTTCTCGTCCTCATAGATGATATCGAGCTTATCGGGCGCTTTTGTGAATTCATATTCTTGCGTCGGGTTTTCCTCAAAGAACTCGTCTTTAATATACAGAGTGAGCACATCGCCTGTTTTCAAAAAGTCGGCTTTGTCGCATTTTTTGCCGTTGAGCTTTATATATTTTGTGCGTATGTATTTGTACATCAGCGATTTCGGCATAGTTTTGAAGCGTTTGCTCATGAACTTGTCCAGCCTCTGACCGCTGTCGTTTTCTTTTATCTCAATAGTTCTCATATTTTACCTCGAATCTCTTTGCGTTGATTATAACGCTTTTGTATCTCTTTTGCAATATCGTAACACATTTTTGTTTTTCGTATATTATGCTAAAGGGTGATTGAATGTATACTTATCGACAACAGGTTTCACTGGCGCTTTCATTCGGGGTAGGTTTGCTTCTGGCTACAATTCTGCCATGCAGGTGGGTGCTGATAGTATCCTTAATCACCGTAATAGCTTTCGGTATATCATTGTGCAGGAGGTAGAGTATGAAAGTTGTACTTATTGAAAACCCGAAATTCATATCATTTTTTCTGAGGAAGTTTTTCAAAATACCAAAGCTTCCTAAACAGGAAGTACTCTAAAGTCTCCTTCGGGAGGCTTTTTGTTTTATTTGGTTCTAAATTTGTCCTTTTATTAATAGAATTTAATAGCTTTTAAAAGGAGAGAAAAATTATGGAATTGAATCTTACCCAAACACCTGTATCGTCTCTGGTTGAAGCGCTGAATACTGTAAGCGAACAGCCTGTTGATATCGATTTTACGCTGCCTGATTACTGTCCCGATATCGAAAAAATCCTGCGATGCAAAATCACCCCCAAAATATATAATCGCAATCTCAGCGGCGGACAGCTTCAGATTGAAGGCAGCAGCGTCATCTCTGTTTTATATGTTGACAGCGAAAAGGGAGCGATCAGAGCATGCGAGCAAAGCCTTCCTTTTTCAGCATCGTTCAGACTGAATGATGTAACAGACGATTATGTTATCGAAACATCTGTTAAATGCGAGTACGTTAACTGCAGGGCTTTGTCCCGACGACGATTAACGGTTCACGGGGCATTTTCGCTCTATGCCAAAGTTCTTACCAGAGGAATGATTGAGCTGTATTCTCCCGACGGAGTTGAGAATATTGAGTTCAGGTCATCGGATATAACTCTGTCAGCGTTAAGCTCGCTTGCAGGCGAACAGTTTTCGGTTTTTGATGAGATTCAGATAAATGACAATTCTACTGTTGAGATTATTATTGACAGCAACGTTAAAGCAAATATCACGGACTATAAAATTATTCCCGAAAAGCTTATGCTGAACGGCGAGCTGAACGTCAGGGTGCTCTATATTTCGGATGTTGAAGCCGGCAAGCCGCGTCAGCTTGACTATATTGTGCCGTTCTCGGAGGTTGTGGATTGTATCGGACTGAATGATGACAGCACGGTTTGCGTTAATCTCTCAATGATGTCCTATGATTTGAGCCTGAAATCCGAGATTTTGACGGATGGACCGGTGATAACTGTTGACGCGAAAATAGGCGTGACTGTTCGCGGCTATTCCTCGGAGTGCCTCAGAATAGCTAAAGACGCTTACAGTACTGAGTTTGTGAGTGAACCCGATTTTGCGCGACTTAACTCACCTGCGGACACCAAGCTATTGTCGGATACATTTATGCATAAGGATACGCTTTCTCTCGGAGATGTTTGTATATCCGAAATAATGGACTTTGAGTCAAATGTATGTCCTCTAATGACAAAATTCACAGACGATAAGCTTGTTATCAGTTCCAAAGTCAACATAAACATTCTGGCATACAACTCGGAGAATGAGCCTGTATATATTGAAAGAGCCGTTGACGTTTGTAAGGAGCTTGATATTCCCGATGATTTCAACAATATTTTGTGCTCCGAGTTTTCAATCATCAGTGTGAGTTACAGGCTCGGCGACGAAAACAACATTGATATTCGGTGTGAAATGAAATATTGCCTGACATTACAGAAAGCTGTCTGTTTGAATTTTGTTTCATCGGTGAATGTTGATGAGAGTAAACCGCTTTCTAAAAGAAATTGCGCACTGACGCTTTATTATGCGGATAAAGGCGAGGAAATCTGGAAGATAGCTAAGCTCTATAATACAAAGCAAAGTCTGATAGTTTCCGAAAACGACTTGTTGACAGAAACGCTGGAGCAGCCGCTTATGCTTCTTATACCAACTGTGTAAAGGAGAATAAAAATGGAAGAAAGATCAGTATATAAAGACTTATCAAGCCGCACTAACGGTGATGTGTATATCGGCGTAGTGGGACCTGTCAGAACAGGCAAGAGCACTTTCATAAAGAGATTTATGGATACTGTAGTGCTGCCGAATATTAATGACGAGGGCGTTTATAACCGAACTGTTGACGAACTGCCTCAGAGCTCGGGCGGCAGAACAATTATGACAACCGAGCCGAAGTTCATTCCAGAAGAAAGCATTAATATCACGCTTTCCGATAAAGCAAACCTCAATGTCAGAATGGTTGATTGTGTAGGCTATATCGTTGACAGCGCTCTCGGCTATATCGAGGAAGATAACCCGCGAATGGTGAAAACTCCCTGGTTTGATGAGGAAATACCTTTCGGCGAGGCTGCCGAAATCGGCACAAAAAAGGTTATAACCGATCACAGCACAATAGGTCTGGTCATTACTACCGACGGTTCTGTTACGGATATTCCGAGAGAAGAGTACTCGGAAGCTGAGAAAAGAGTTATAAATGAGCTCAAGGCTATCAATAAACCATTTATAGTTCTTCTGAACTGCGTCAACCCTGATTCCAAGGCTTCAGCCGAGTTAGCCAAGAAACTAAGTTCGGAGTATATGGTTCCGGTTGTCCCCGTGAATTGTATGGAGCTTGATGAGCTTGAGATCAAACGTATTTTAGCTCAGCTGTTGTTTGAGTTTCCTATCAAAGAAATCAACGTTGATATACCGAAATGGATTGTTTCGCTTCCGTCAGGTCATACTCTCAAAACGGAAATTATGAACGCAATAAAATCCGCCGCCGTAAAAATTGAGAAAATCCGCAATGTTCAGGACGCGATAAATGAGATCGCCGAATGTGAGCATATCGATTACAGCGGATTAACAGATTTGAACCTGGGCAGGGGACAGGCGAGCATTTCTCTGACAATTCCGACAGCTCTTTTCTATAATGTACTGTCCGAAAGGACAGGGCTTGACATCAGTGATGAGTGTTCGCTTATGGATTGTGTTTCGGATTTGTCCGACAAACAGCGAGAGTTCGATAAAATAGCGGCAGCATATCAGCAGGTTCAGGATACAGGGTACGGAATAGTTATGCCGACTATGGAAGAGCTCACTTTAGAAGAACCTCAGATAATAAAGCAGTCGGGTAAATACGGAATAAGGCTAAAGGCTTCCGCTCCGTCAATACATATGATGAAGGTGAACACCAAAACCGAGGTAACGCCGATTGTCGGTTCTGAACAGCAGAGTCAGGAGCTTGTAGCGTATATGCTTAAAGAATTTGAGGAAGACCCGATAAAAATCTGGGAATCCAATATATTCGGCAAAAGCGTTCACGAGCTTGTAAACGAAGGTTTGCACAACAAACTCTATCGAATGCCGTCGGACGCGCGGGCAAAAATAGGGGAGACGATTGAGAAGATAATAAATAACGGCTGCAATGGGCTTATTTGCATAATACTGTAAATATTTTTCAAAAAATTTAATATTTCTCCTTGAAACTTTCCTCCATATTAAGTATAATTACTATGTATGATTATTTAATATGGGGGAATATTTATGGATTTGATGGGTAAGTTTACCATCTCCGCCTCAATGCTTCTGACAGGATTTGCCATAGTATTCGGCGTTCTGCTGTTATTGATTTTTATTATCTGGCTTTACGGTACAATAGTATCAAATGCTCAGAACAAAGCTGCTCAGCGCAAAGCCGATAAAGAGCTCAGGAAGCAGAAGGAATTATTATCAGAAGAAAAACCTCAGCCGAAACCTGTTTCTGTGGTTGAAAAACAGCCTGTTGTTGAGAGCGACGGTGTTTCGGATGAGATTGTTGCGGTTATTTCTGCGGCTGTATATACAATGTACGGTTCCAAACAAAAGGTAAAGATTAAGAGTATTAAACGCCGCAAAACACAGTCGGCGTGGGCGAAAGCCGCGATGCTCGAAAACAATCAGCCTTTTTGACCAAAGTAGTTTTTAGAAAGGAACCGATATTATGGAAATATTAGAAAGATTCTGGAAAGCCATTGAGGGCATTTATCAGGGCTCAGGTCTTATTCAGCTCGATTGGCGTAACTATGTAATGATAGCGGTAGCCTGCGTGTTGTTCTATCTGGCAATTAAAAAACAGTTCGAACCGCTTTTGCTTCTGCCTATAGCTTTCGGTATGCTGCTTGTTAATCTTTATCCCGCAATTACCGAAGCTCCGCAGACAACGCTTATGAACGCGGCTGAATGTATAAAAGCCAAAGGCACCACCGAAGGGTATGCCACAACCGTAATAAATAACGTTACTTATTACAATGTTCCTCATTACGGCGGACTGTTGTATTACCTCTATCAGGGCGTTAAGCTCGGTATTTATCCTCCGCTTATATTCCTCGGCGTAGGCGCAATGACGGATTTTGGTCCTCTTATCGCAAACCCAAAGAGCTTTATTCTCGGCGCTGCGGCGCAGATTGGTATTTTTATCACCTTTATCGGCGCAATCTTCCTTGGCTTTACCGACGCTCAGGCAGGCGCAATCGGTATTATAGGAGGCGCTGACGGACCTACGGCAATTTACGTTACAACAAAGCTCGCTCCCGAACTGCTCGGTTCAATCGCGATTGCGGCGTATTCGTATATGGCGCTTGTGCCTATTATTCAGCCTCCGATAATGAAAGCTCTGACAACAAAAAAGGAGAGAGCTGTTGTTATGGAACAGCTTCGTCCCGTCAGCAAGCTCGAAAAAATTATTTTCCCTGTTATTATAGTAGTAGTCATTTCAATACTGCTTCCCGACGCTGCTCCCTTGGTAGGAATGCTGATGTTCGGTAACCTTCTTAAGGAATCGGGCGTTTGCGACCGTCTGTCAAAGACAGCACAGAACGAGCTGATGAATATCATCACAATATTCCTGGGAACTACAGTCGGAGCTACAGCTACAGGCGCAAACTTTCTTTCACTCAGCACATTGAAGATTATCGCTCTCGGTCTTATCGCGTTTATGATGGGTACCGCGTGCGGCGTACTCTTCGGAAAGGTTATGTATAAGGTTACGGGAGGAAAGGTAAATCCTCTTATAGGTTCCGCGGGTGTATCGGCGGTTCCTATGGCTGCTCGTGTTTCACAGAGAGTAGGGCAGGAGGAGAATCCCGGGAATTTCCTGCTTATGCACGCTATGGGACCGAACGTCGCGGGCGTTATCGGCTCGGCGGTAGCCGCGGGTGTATTGATGAATGTTTTGAAATAATTATGAACCGTCTGTTGATTAACAGGCGGTTTTTCTTTTTTGGAAATATTTTAATTATTATAATTCTAAATTGGAAATATAACTCAATATGATTGGTTTATAATTTATGTGTATGTTTAGATTTTGATTTGGGAGGGAACTGTATGCCTAAGGATTTAACTCCGCAAAAAATACTTAGTATGCTTATGCGCCATATAAAGCTTATTATTCTTATCGGCGCTTTAATGACATTAATCGCGTATGGCTATTCAAGTTTCTTTATTACACCTGTTTATTCTGCGTCATCTCTGATTATGGTTCAGAACTATAACGAGTATTACAGCAGCACGCAGCCAACTACAAGCTATAACAGCAATAATGGAGGCAGAATTGAATCAGGCAATATCAGCGCGTCATCAACGATTGCCAAGAACTGCGTTATATTGTTCACAAATTCTCCTGATATGACTTCGTTAATGAGTGACGCTTCTGTTACTGTTGAGCAGGTTGAGGACCAGAACTTTATTCGCTTTAATGCTTCTTCCGCTAATCCTCAGGTCGCGGCTAACGTAGCAAATCAGCTTGCGGAGCAGGCTCCAAAGACTTTCGCGTCACTTTACGGCAAGGACAGAGGTCGTGTAGATACTATCTCCAGCGCTACCGCTCCGACTGCTCCTGTTTCGCCTAATATTAATCAGAATACTTTGATTGGACTTGCTATCGGTTTGATTATCGGTATTTTACTTGCTTTCTTCCTCGAGATTATTGATACCACACTCAAGCCCGGCGACGATCTTGCGAAGCTTTACGGACTCCCTGTATTTGCTGAGATTGTTGACTTTGAAAAGGAAGGGTAAGGTGATATTGTGAAGATTAAATTACCCGGACAGAAAATTCGCGAAAATAAAGCGGCTAAGGTTGATACCAACAAGAAAAAGAATAATAAAAAAGACAGCAAAAACGT
>JAILPC010000101.1 GCA_024690465.1 Ruminococcus sp. | reverse complement strand
ATTGTATTGTCTTGTTCTCTGTGTTATAATAATTGTTAAGCAAAAGGAGAGAAGTATATGGAAAAACCTTATATCGCTCCGTTCGTTGAGTTCATCAGCATTTACGGCGACGCTCTGCAGGGTTCAACCGAGCAGAGCAGTGAAAACAGGTCGTACAATGCGAAAGATATTTTTGAGAATCCTGATAATCCTGATGATTGGTTCCTGTTTTAGAAAGGGGAGAGTTGAATGAAAAAGATAATAAGCATTTTTACGGCAGCGGCTCTCGCGCTTTCTATGTTCTGTGTGAGTTTTACATCGTTCGCCGATACAATCAGCGTCAGCTTTCACGCGAATAACACCTGTTACGCCGATGCGGACAACGACGTATTTAAAAGTGTGAATGTTTCTTCGGGCACTACCGCGGTTTCCGGCTACGATATTCCCAACGTCAACGGCAGATTTATTTTCAAGGGCTGGTATTACGGCAAGGAAGCGGACGCTCAGCCTGTTGATTTCTCAAACGATACATTCAGCGCTAATACAGATGTTTACGCCCACTGGGCTGATATAGGTGTAGTGACAGCCGATGCTCGGGACGACAGCGGTACGGGAGTTTACGACGGTTTTGATATGGTTGGCGTTCAGCAAAGAGCGGGTGAGCTAGAAAGCATAAACGGCGGTTTGAGATTCATCGGCGCGGTAAGCAACAGTCTGCTTGCGGAGCTCGACGACCTTTCAGCTAATGCCGTTTCTCACGAGAACGAGGGCGAACCTGAGCTTACATACGGCGCAAACAACAATGTTGAGTACGGTTTTGTCGCCGCGGCTCAAAGCCGTATTGAGGCTTGGAAGAACTCATCATATGCCCCGTCGGAATATGAGCTCGGATACAAGGGCACGAATGTCAACGGTGTTAACACACGCAACCATAATTCAAACTATCAGCCTGTTATGAACATTGACTGCACGGCTTCGGATTATTCCGACAGCTCAATTACAGACTATAAAAAGTACAGCGGCTACAGGCTTTATTCCCTCGCCGTTACATATGAGAACGCCTCTCAGCACGACAATAAAGCGCTGGGTATCCGCGCATATTTAAGATATTACGACGCTAACGGTCTGCTCAGAACCGTATATGACGACTACGACGGCACCAATGAATACGGCGGACTGTGCACAAGCTACACGGCTGTCAGGGATACCGTTGTAAACGTGGGTTATTATTCAACGATTGAGGGTATGTTCAGCGACGCGAATAATATGAGCGTAGAAAACTCGGACAGCAGCGCAGCCGACGCCGCGGCTTCAATGTACATCAGCGGCGGCAGAGCCTATATGAAGCTGTTGAAAAACGCTTCCCTGACATCAATTGTAACTCTCAACGCGAATAAAAACGCTGACTTTGACCTCAACGGTTATACGCTCAGCGAGGATATAAACAGGATTATTTCATACGCTGACTTCTGTATGTATGACGGTACTGTTACCGCGGATTCTTCCACAAGCAGACTGTGTTCATTTGCGGGCGATTTGACAAGACTTTCAAACGTAAGCTTTGTTGTTCAAAATCTTGAAATCGCGTCTGATTCGTCATATATAGGTATTTATAACGCGGGGAATGATGTTTATTTCACTAACTGCAGTTTTAATATCGGTACTTCAAATGCTGCTGCGGGAAACTGCTATGCTATGGCATTCGTCAACACAAAGAACGCTGTTGTCAGAGGCTGTCGATATGAAATTAACGCCGAGATGACAGGTCAGAGCAAGCTCTTGACGGCGATTTATTCGAACGGTTCAGCGCTCACTGTTGACGACAGCTCATTCAGTCTCGAGCAGATAGCGCATAAGCCGCAGATTGATATTTACGGGATTATGATATGGAACTCTGACAACGCTCTGCTTAAGGACACCGATATAACAATCTCAGGTGAGTGCGACTTTGGTTGCGGCTTAATCGCGTCCAACGGCAGTTCACAGTCCGGTACAAGGTTCTTTGAGGCGAGGTCCGTTGAAGTAACAATGGATATCGACGATTTGTATAAGACGGCAAAATCCGTCGACGAAGATGTTTTGAGCAAGCTGGACGGTTTGTGTATAGGCAGCGGCGAAAAAGCTGTGCTGAATGACGTTAAAACCGATATTACCGTTGCGGCTGTTGAAGACGCTTTTGTTTTCGGTATTCAATGCGCGTCAGCATCCGACACAACCGCGTCGGGTTTGGATATTGATATAAAAACCAAAAATAACGCTGAGGATTCATATAGGCTCTACGGAATAGTCACATTTGATTCGTCCGCTCTGCTGCTCAAGTCGGGAGAAATAAACGTTCTGCCCGTTATGGATAACAGGAAAAATGTTGAGTGCAGTGTGGGTATAAGGGCCGAAAACACTTCATCGGTAACGATTGACCCCGAGAGTGACGACGATGTCCTCATTCAGGGCGGCAACACCGCGTTAGGCAGCGATATGGACGCCGTGTTCACAATTACGGGAGGCAAATTCTGCTCACCGTCTCACGGCGGAGCGTATCTTGGCGGCAACGCTGTTATAACAGGCGGAGAGTTCTATTCCTACTATCTCAGCGGACACGCTGAGGAAGGCGCGTTTTATGTTACACATGACGCGAATGTCGATATCAGCAACGCCGTTATCAGGACTTCACCGAACGCGCGGCGCGCATTCAGAACCCGCAATAATATCGGCGCTAACGGACAAACCTACTATGGCAATCCCGTTGTAAACATCCGAAATACCACCGTATCAGCTCCTATATACGCATTTGAAATTTCCACAGGGGTTGTTTATCTGCACAATTATAATTATCCTACTGACAGCAGGATACAGGCGGGAACGGCAGCACAGGGCAACGTTGTCTGGGTTAACGATTAAACGATATAATAAAAAGGAGCTTCGGCTCCTTTTTTGTTTCTTAACAAACAGATATTATTAAAAAAATTTAAAATAATAAGTACAGAATTCGTGTTTTCCTTCGTCTATATTTATAGAGTTAACTCCACGAAAACAGGGAAAGAAAATGAGAAAGAGCAAAGAGAAAGAATTCGAAAAGCTATACGCTCAGTACAAGGACTCCGTCTTTTGCGTCTCGCTGATGTATCTCAAGGATTATCAGCTGGCGGAAGACGCAACGCAGGAGACCTTTATTAAAGTACTCTCTAAACTCAGAAGTCTCAAAGAAGAAAGCAAGGCAAAGGCGTGGATATCAAAAATCGCAATCAACGTCTGCCGTGATAAGCTCAGACACTCGAGCAAGAGGGAAATCCCCTCGCAGACATTGCCCGAGGATGCTGCTCACAGCAGCCACACCGACCTTCGGCTTACTGTAGGAGAGGCCATAGGTAAGCTTGACCCGAAGCTCAGAGAGACAGTGATTCTCCATTATTACCAGGGTTTTACTCATCAGGAGATTGCCGATATCTTAAGAATTCCGCTCTCTACCGTAGGCTACCGCCTGCGTACCGCTAAAGCTCAGCTCAAAGACTTTCTGAAGGAGGATATAAGATGACTGAATTATCTGCATTGATTCTGAATGAATATAAAGATATTACTTTCGATACAGATGCGTCTCTGATTATCTCGGCGTATCGGAAAAAACAGAGAAAATTTTATTCAATAATTATAAGCTCCGTGTTCTGTGTTATAATTGCCTCAGCAATACTTAATATTAACACAGGCGTTATCACAAAATTTGTGAACAGCACAGGGGCGTTTCTGAGCAGTTATTTTTCACATGAAAAAGCGCGAAATTACAATAACAAGCCCACAAAACCGACGCAGAGCTATGATAATTCAACGCTTTCCGATAATAACGCGAGTCATAAGAAACCGCTCGGCGGGAAAGAAACCAAAGCGACGGAAAGCATCGGGACTGTTCCCGCGTATTCACAGTACGAGGGCGATGCCGCGGGCGCGAGTGAAGCGGCTGCAGAGAAGCAGGAAACGGCAGCTTCTGACAATCCATCGGACGATGATACAAAAGATAATGATTCAAAGACAGAAACCGAAAGTGTTGCCGCGCCTGTTTTTGCATATAAAATTTCAAACGGAGCGGTGACCGTAACAGCGTATAACGGTACTGATACGAACGTTACTATTCCGTCAAAAATCGAAAATCTGCCTGTCAGAACAATCGGCGCGAAGGCGTTCAGCGGCAATACAAAGATTGAGGGCGTTGAGATTCCGAGCAGCGTACAGACGATTGATAAACAGGCATTCTGTAAATGCCGAAAGCTCAGCCGCGTGACGTTGCCGGAAACGCTGCTCAGAGTTAACGAAGAAGCCTTCTACGGCTGCGGCTCGCTTAAGGAAATCACCGTTCCCGCGGGCGTGTCAAAGCTTGGAGCTATGTGCTTCGGTTATTATGAAAAGACATCGGGCTCGGGAACAAACAAGTACAATTACGACGAAAAAGTCAAGCGCTTTACAATTCGCTGCTATTCGGGTTCAAGAGCGTATACCTATGCTGTTGAAAACGGCTTTGCGGTGGTAAACCTGGGCAGCGTTGACTTCCCGACTTCGGTTTATCTCGACAAATACATCGTTGAACTCTCGGTCGGTTCAACATATGAGATAAAATATACCGTAGATAATCCCAAGGGCGAAACAACCTTTACGAGCGACAAAGACTCTGTTGCTAAGGTAAGCGCCGACGGAAAGGTCACGGCGCTCAAAAAAGGCAGCGCAAACATCACCGTCTCAAATAACGGTGTTTCACGTAAGCTTGTTGTGATAGTTGAATAAAGGAGAACGCTATGAATAATCTGTTAAAAACCATATCATATCTGCTTGCCGTGATTATGCTTTTTTCCGCTTTTCCTTTTGCGGCGAACGCTGTGGAAGACCTGAGCTGCGGAGATTTTATGTATACAATCATCAACAATAACGCGCGTATAACAGAGTACACGGGAGAGGGCGACGCGATTGTTGTTCCGCAAAAGCTGGATTCATATACCGTAACCGAAATTGATGAATACGCGTTCAGAGAAAACGCTAACATCAAGAGCGTAAAGCTTCCCTCAACTGTAACTAAGATAGACAAAAGCGCTTTCTGTCAGTGCTCGGCTCTTACGAGCGTAAATATCCCGAACCGTGTCAAAGAAATTTCCGACAAAACCTTTTCAGGATGTATCAGTCTGAAAAATATTGAAATACCCGATTCGGTAACAAGCGTCGGAATCTCGGCGTTTGAGAACTGCAAGAGCGCCGAAACGCTGACAATCGGCAAAGGCGTTACGACGATAGGACAAAGCGCGTTCTCGCATTGTAAGTCGCTGAAATCTGTTAATATTCCTGACAATGTAACCTTTGCGGGGGTTCAGGCGTTCAGCTTCTGTGTTTCAGCCGAGAGTATTGAGCTCGGCAACGGCCTTAGAAATATAAACGACGGTTTATTTACAGGATGCTCGTCAATCAGCACCGTAACAATTCCCGCCGGAATAGACACGGTCTATTCAAACGCGTTTGTCGGCTGTACCTCGCTTGCGGATATCTACGTTGCGAAGAACGTCAGACTTATCAAGAACAACGCCTTTGGATACAGATACAAGGACGATATCGTCGGAAGCGCTCTTGTTAAGGTCGACTTTGAGCTGAGAATTCACGGCTTTGCCGACACCGCCGCCGAGACCTACGCCAAGAACAACGGCTTTGTTTTCGTTGAGATTAACGGCGGAACACCGGGTACGGACACTGCAATTATTCTGCAGAACGATAAAATAACGCTTACGCAGAATAAAACCGTAAGGCTTGTCTTTACAGTTGAGCTCTCCGCGGGAACAACGCTGTTCCAGAGCTCCAACGAGAGCATCGCTACTGTTGACGACTACGGCGTAGTGACAGGCGTTAAACCGGGAGTTGCCAGGATAGCGATTGTCAACGGCAACGCTACGGAGGTTGTGACAGTCACCGTCGTTGAGCCTCCCGCTGACTTTATACACGAACAGGTAAGTGACGACGGAGTAAAATACTTCTTTGACGAAGGCGAGGACGGCAGTATCACCGCGCGTGTTACAGGCTGTGTTGAGGGCATAAAAAACCTTAACATTCCCTCAACTTTCAGCGGATATCCTGTCGTTGAAATAAGCAGTGAAGCGTTTGAAAACAATACAGAAATCGAGAAAATTGCTGTTGGTGAAAACATAACAAATATTGCCGCCGAGGCGTTCTGCGGATGCACTTCTTTGAGCGAGATTTCGCTCCCTCAGTCACTCAGAATTTTCGGCAGCCGCGCGTTTTATCAGTGCGGCAATATAAGCGTAATCAGAATAAAAAGCGTCAAAAGCTGGAACAGCATTTGCGTTCGCAATTTAGATTATCTGGAAGATTGCCCGATCGGAAGGTCATATAAAATCTATGTTGACGGTAAGCTTTTGCAGGAGTTCGCTCCCTCAGCAGGCTTTGGCGAGCTGCGCGCGGGACTTTTCCGAAATTGCTCGAGTTTGAGGCGCGTTGTGCTTCCGAGCGGGCTCAAGGAAATTCCTTACGGAGCTTTCAGCGGCTGTGTAAATCTCGAGGAGGTTATAATTCCCGACAGCGTTCAAAGTATCGGCACCGCGTTTGATAACTGCGCAAAGCTTAAAAAGATAGCAATTCCAAGGAATGTTAAAACAATCGCGACATCAGCGTTCCAAAACTGCGTGTCGCTGCTCGAGGTTGATTTTTATTCGACGGTGTGCACATATTTCGGCTATAAAACAGATCCGACGTTTGAGGGGTGTAAATCGCTGAGAAGAATGGTGATAGACAAAAAGGTCACCGATATCGCCTATTATCTGCTCAACAAATCCTCAGACCATATCGAAATTGTCGGAGTGAAGGGCAGCTACGCCGAACAGTTCGCGGAGGAAAACGACCTCGTTTTTACAGAGCTCGGACAGGAGGAGCCTATAATTATTCCGCCTGTTGTGATTGCAGATGTATATGAGCATGGGGAAGAGGATATAAAACAACCTGAACCCGCGCTTAATATTTCCACAAAAGAATTAAAAGCGGGAGACACGGTAACTCTAAAGGTTACGAACGGCACGGCAGTGTCATATTCAAGCTCAAACAATGCTGTTGCCTCTGTCAGAAACGGCAAGGTGGCTGCTCTCAGAAAGGGCAGAGCAACTATAACGGTAAAACTCAAAAGCGGGGAAAAGCTGAAATCAACTGTTATCGTCAAAACCTCGCCGAAGCTTTCCGCGGAATCCGTAACTGTAAAAAAGTGCAAGACAAAAACAGTGAGGATTATCGGCAAAGCGTCAACAGTGGACAATAAGTATACCAACTCAAAATTCGCGGCGATTACATCAAAAGCTTCAGCCGTAAAACTCGTTGTCAAAGGTCTGAAGAAAGGCTGTGCAACTTTGAAAATTAAGGTTAACGGAGTAGTTTTAAAGCTGAAAGTAAAAGTAAAGTAAAACATATCAACATTTCGTTACGCTCTCTCCGTGTATTATTTGCGGAGAATAACAGCAAGGAGTGCGCTATGAAAAGACTTTTTATATCTATATTATCGGTAATGATTGCCGTATCGCTGAGCCTGAGCTTTACCGCTGTATCAGCTGAGGGCAACATCGACGATGAACCTGTCACCGCGGAAACCGAACCTACAAATGCAAACTTTGATGATGTAACCGTTAACGGAGTTGTGTTGTCTTGGAATAATAACAACGAGTGGATTGTAACGGGCAGCGTTGACGGCTATGAGGTTATTGAAGTTCCCGCCGAGTATAACGGCAAGTCAGTTTTTATGATAGAAATCGGAGCCTTCAGCAAGAATAAGACGGTAAAAAAGGTAATTGTCCCCGATTCCGTTCAGTATATTTCCCGCAGGTCGTTTGCGGGCTGTACTTCTCTCGAAGAGGTTGTGCTGCCCGACAACAGTTTACAGCAACTGGGCGACGGAGCTTTTGCCGACTGTACGAGCCTCAAAAAGATAAATATTCCGTCGGGCATAACCGAAATCGGAAACGACACTTTTATGAACACGGGATTCACCCGTTTTGAAATTCCCGACAATATCACGGATGTCGGCAGAAACGCGTTCAAAAACTGCAAATTTCTTCGTTATCTCACGATAGGCAGCGGCGTCAGAATGATTGGATCGCAGGCTTTTTCAAACTGCCTGCGTATTCAGAATGTCTACATCAAGGATATGTCCAAATGGTGCGGAATCAGCTTTTCGGATTTTAGCTCAAATCCTCTGTATTACGCCGAGTATCTGTATCTTAACGGCGAAAAGACGGTAGATGTTTTTATTCCCGACGACACTCAGCGTGTTTCTTCGATGGCATTCGTTTATTACTATAATCTAAACAGCGTGACATTTGGCAGCGGTATTAAAGAAATAGGTGACAAAGCGTTTTATAACTGTTATAATCTAATCAAGGTACAGCTTTCCGACTCCGTAACCGATATCGGTGAGGAATCGTTCCATAACTGTCAGAATCTAAAAACGGTAAGCTTCGGAGATGGAGTAAAACAGATTAAACAAAGAGCGTTCTTTTACTGTCCCGAGCTCAGATTCGCGGCATTGCCCGCGAGTATCGAGCGTATCGGCAATGAAGCTCTGGGATATCTTAGCGACGACATAGTAAACGGCTTTGCGATTTACGGTTATAAGGGGACCGCGGCGGAAACCTATGCCGAAAAATCCCGAATTACATTCTATGATATCGAAACTATGTCACCGCCTGAAATCACCGAGCCCACCGAACCGAGTTCAAGCGAATCTGACGCGACTCATCCGAGCACAAGCGAAACACAATCAACCGAACCCGATACAGGCGAGGTTGCTCAGCCGTTGCCTACGGAACCGACAGCCGCCGCGCAACCCGCAAAGGTCGTTAAAAAGACAAACACAATCAAGGTGACAGTGAAGTCAAAGACGGTTGAATATACCAAACTCAAAAAGGCTAAACAGACAGTAACGCCGATTACCGTCAGAAAAGCTCAGGGCAAGGTCGTTTATAAAAAGATGTCGGGCTCAAAGAAGCTGACGCTGAAATCAAACGGCACAATTGTCATAAAAAAAGGAACAAAAAAGGGTATATATACCTGTAAAATTATGGTAACCGCCAAAGGAAACTCAAAGTATAAGAGCCTTTCAAAGACGGTTGCGGTTGAAATCAAAGTGAAATAACCGCTCGTCTCATAACGAGGGAGGTAATCATATGAAGAAGATAATATCCATAATATTGACCGCCGCAATACTCACTACTGTTTTTTCGTTCGGATTCTCGGGCGCTTCTGCAAGCGCCGCGAACGAGGTATATTCGGGTGTGACAGGCGACCTTACATGGAGCTTTGACACATACTCAAAAATATTCACGTTGTCGGGCGAGGGCAAAACCGCTGACTACGGCACCTTTAACGACACGCCATGGTATTCTTACGCGAAACAGGCTACTATGTTCCAAATAGGCGAGGGAGTTCAGGAGATTGACCCCGATGTGCTTTTCTATTTTACCAATGTAGTTCAATATAAGGTTGACGATAATAATATGTATTTTGCTTCTATAAGAAACCATCTTTACTCAAAGGACGGCACTGTAATATACCGCTTGGCAAAAGTATATAATCAGCCTGCTCAAAGGCTTGAGGACAGCGTTAAGGTGATAAATGATTACGCTTTCGCGGGAATGGAGATGTTTTCTTCAGAATACACAATTCCCGAGGGAGTTGAAGCAATCGGACATGAAGCGTTCAGAAAAGTCGGGAAACTCTCGTCTTTAATTATTCCGAACACCGTAACCCAAATAGGCAGTTACGCGTTTCTTGATAGTTCAAGCCTTGAAAGCATAGTGATTCCCGAAAGCATATCCAAGCTCAGCACGGGAGTTTTTAAGGGCACCAAGCTCAGCTCAATAAGGCTTCCCTCAACCGTTACCGAAATTCCGCCTTATTGTTTTTGCGAATGCGGATATCTGAAAACAGTGTCAGTATCAAACGGAATAGAAAAAATCGGCAGCAACGCCTTTGAGAACGCGAAAAGCTTTTCAACGCTCAAGGTCATCGACGGAGAGAATGAGTCTCAGGACGGTTGTGTTACCTGTCCGTCATCGCTGAAAACAATCGGCTCGGGAGCGTTCAGATCCGCGGGATTAAATAAAATTATTACCAACGACGGACTCGAGGAAATCGAGAGCTACGCCTTTGAGGAGAGCAGATTAACAAGCGCCGAAACCCGCGGAGAAATTCCCTTGGTCGGAACAGGAATAATTAAAAATTCATCTTTCACACAATACAACACGGTTGATAATATCATATACTTCGGTGATTACGTTGTGGATTCCGTTAGAAAAACAAACCAAAAATATGATTTGGTTATAAGGGAGGGCACAGTCGGTATTGCCGATGACGCTATCAGCTGGGGCGTAAACACGCTTTCTATGCCCGCTTCACTGAAATATATCGGCGAAAACCCGTTTCCCGCCTTGCCGTCGGTTTCAGATTTTACTCTTTCTGAGGATAACAAATCATTCCACATAGTCAACGGCGTGCTTTATGACATCGCGGATACAAGACTTCATAAATGCCTGTCCAATACCGAGGTTGTTGAGGTCGATATTCCCGAAACGGTTGAAAAGATTGACCGCTGCGCGTTTTCCTATTGCGGAAAGCTCGAAACAGTTCGTTTTCCCACGGGACTTAAGAGTCTCGGACGAGAGGCGTTCGTGAGCTGTTCCTCATTAAAAAGCGCGGATATTCCCGAAGGAATAGTCGATATTCTTTTCGGCGTTTTTTCAGACTGTACCTCTCTGTGTGAAGTGAATCTGTCTGAGAAAACAAGATATCTGGGATATAGAGCGTTTCAGAATACCTCGATTGAAAGAATAGAGCTTCCCGATACTCTGGCGACTATTGAAACAGAGGCATTTAAGAGCTGTGCGAATCTCAAAAGCGTTGTCGTACCCGACAGTGTAACCGCTATGAAAAGCTGGGTGTTCGCAAGCTGCAAGAGCCTTGAAACAGCTGTTATCGGCTCGGGTGTAACTCAGGTTCAGGCATACACCTTCAGCAGTTGTTCCGCGCTTAAAAATGTGCTGTTCAAGAGTGAGCAGACGACTCTCTACAAATATACGTTTTACGGATGTTCCTCTCTCGAGAGTGTTACGGGAATTGATAACGTTACCTACTTCGGCGAATACGCTATGTACAACTGCAAATCGCTGAGCGGCTATACAATCCCCAAAAATGTCATATATATAGGTTCGTATTCGTTCGCCTACAGCTCAAATATCACGCTGAACGCGAGCGCTAACAAGCTGACAAAGATACTTGAAAAGGCGTTTTACGCGGCGAACAATTTTACGCCGACCAACATCGGCAAAGCTGTTACCCAGATTGGCACAGAAGCTTTCGCTTTCTGTTCGGACTTAAAGAAAATACGACTGACCGAAAAACTTAAGACGCTCGGCAGCAATGCTTTCCAGAGCAGCGGGCTTGAGGAAATCAGTCTTCCAGCTTCCATTGTCAAGGTGCCTGAAGGCTTGTGCAGCTATTGCAAAAATCTGACCGATATTGAGTTTGCTGACGGAATCACCCATGTAGGCGAAAGAAGCTTTCTGAGCTGTCCGAATATTTCAAAGGTGATTTGTCCGCCGTCTATGTGGTTTTTTTACGAGGAAGCCTTCAAGAACTGCGGAAATCTTCGAGAGGTATATATAAACAACCCGAAGTCAAGCCTGTCATATGACAGCAGTTATCTGAGCAAGTGTTCGTTCAATTCATGCGCTAATCTGAGTGATATTTTCTTCTCCTATCCCGAGAAGGAGCTCACGATAAAGTGGCAGAATTATATGAATAAGTATCCCGATATAAACTATCACTTTACGGAATATCCCACCGAGCCGAGCTCCGCGACACAGCCGGGTTCGGACGCGACACAGGCGACTGAACCGAGCACAGGCGAGGCCACTCAGCCGAGCTCCGCTACAGAGCCGACAAGTCCGACACAGCCTGAGAAGGTCGTTAAAAAGGCTAACCCGATTAAGGTGATTGTAAAGACAAAGACGGTTAAGCTCAGCAAGCTCAGTAAAGCAAAACAGACAGTAACGCCGATTATTGTCAGAAAGGTTAAAGGCAAGGTCGTTTATAAAAAGCTGTCGGGCTCAAAGTACCTTACGCTTAAGTCAAACGGCAAAATCGTAGTCAAAAAAGGCAGTAAGAAAGGCACCTATACCGCAAGGATTAAGATTACCGCCAAAGGAAACGCAAAATACAAAAGCAAGTCCAAAACTGTAAAAATAAAAATTATGGTTATTAAATAGGAGAAAAGCTAAAACCCCGCAGGCGCTGCTTGCGGGGTGAATTTTCGTATTTTTGAAAAAAGTTGTTTTTCTCAGTCAATTTATGTTACAATAATATATATAAAAAATGGATGGATGGGTTATGAAGTTGTTTATTGAAGCATTATGGGTGTTTGTCCTGTTCTCGTTTTTGGGGTGGCTTGCTCAGTTTGCCGTTAAGTCAATCAAAAAGCGCCGCTTGACAAATCCCGGGTTTTTAACGCTCCCGTTTTTGCCGTCCGTAGGTATCGGCGCGGTTCTGCTTTATATTTTTGTTCTCAGGTTTGAGAATATTTTTATGCTGTTCTTCACGTCTGCCGTTATTCTCACTCTCTATAAGTATATTTTTTCGAAATTGTTTGAGCGTTCGTTTGGATTTAATTGGAAGAGCTTTTCAGACAGCAAATACAGGCTCAACGCTTATATCGGATTGTGGGAACCGTTCCTGTACGGTCTTTCGGGCGTGCTTTCGGTAAAACTCGCGTTTGTCTTTATGCCTTCGCTCGTGGGAGTTATGCCTATGCTGGTGGCTTTGCTGATTCCCGCGGGGATTTCCGCGCTTATTATCGCGGATACCGTTATCTCGTGCGTGACGGTGGTAAAGCTGCGCAATAATTTAAAGCAGATGGAGAATGTCTCAACGCTGCTTGAGAACGAGGACGAGAGCGTCTCTGACGATGAGCTGAGAAAAGATTATGAGCGCAGAATGATTGAAAGCAAGCGCTTCAGACTCAGGCTTATCAAGGCGTTCCCCGATATGGAGTCCTTCGACTACGAGAAACACCTTCGAAGAATCAAGGAACATCATAAGCTCGTTATGAAAAGAAATAACGAGGTTTACGAGAAAAAAATCAAGAACAACGAGGATAAGCCGTTTGCCTACGGTCTGAGCCTTTCAAAGCTGTTCTGGCTGTTTTTTGTCGGCAGCCTTTTCGGCACGATTATCGAAACCTTCTGGGCGATAATAATCGACGGGCATTTCGAGGTAAGAGTAGGAGTGGTTGTTGGACCGTTTATCCCCGTTTACGGCGGCGGAGCGGTCGCAATAACGCTTTGCCTGTATAAGCTCTATAAGAAAAACGATGTTATTGTGTTCATCGCCTCGGCTGTTATCGGCGCTACCTTTGAGTATTATTGTTCATATTTCCAGGAGGTGTTCCTCGGGACAATAAGCTGGGATTACAGCGATACGCTGTTTAATATCGACGGCAGAACAAACCTCACCTTTGCGCTGATCTGGGGTTTCCTCGGGCTTGTGTGGCTGAGATATATTTATCCGTTTATAAGCAAAATGATTGAAAAAATCCCCAAGAAGCCCAGTAAGATAATCACAATTATCCTCTGCGTGCTGATGGTACTCGACGGAATCTTAACGAACGCCGCTATTTACAGAAAGAATAAACGCGCCGAGAATATCCCGCCAAAGACAGTGGTAGGGGAGTTCTGCGACACAGTGTTCACGGACGATTATATGGAGTTTATCTTTCCGCATATGGGCAATAAAGAGACCTTTGCCGCGGAAAGAGAACAGAAAGCCCGACAATCAAAAGAATAACGCAAACAAAAACGCTCAAGTGAAACACACTTAAGCGTTTTTCTTCGGGAAACCCCGAACTGGAGGCGTCGACCAGATTTGAACTGGTGAATCAGGGTTTTGCAGACCCGTGCCTTACCACTTGGCTACGACGCCGTATATTATTATAATATGCGGATACTTATAAAAATATCGCTTGAAAAGTGCCTTTACAGCCCAATCTCAAGCGATAGATGGAGCGGATGACGAGGCTCGAACTCGCTACCTCCACCTTGGCAAGGTGGCGCTCTACCAGATGAGCTACATCCGCATATGGTGCCTTCGGGTGGAATCG
>JAILPC010000044.1 GCA_024690465.1 Ruminococcus sp. | reverse complement strand
ACCCTAACATCCCTAACATATAGGCTGAAAGCCGCATTAATACTAGCTTTTTGATGTTAAGGATTGACGTTTTAATCCTTAACATATCCCTAACATTTTACTTGTACTCAACAGCGTCGATAAGAACTTTGCCGCTGTCGTTATTGTAGTTATAGTAATTGCCCAGCATATAGATGCAGTTGCCCGTATATACACAGCGCTCGAGCGAAGAGTCAATATCCTCGGAATCGCCGAAAACGTTCGACTTATACTCGTCAACAATCTTGATTTTGCCGTCCTGTACCTTGAAGTTGATTACGCCGTAGTCGGTGAGGGACTCGTCGTCTGTGTCGGTATAACGGCTGTAGGGGATTGTGTAGTCGTTACGTTCAAAATTCACCAGCAGAGCCTTGGGATTATACTGAACCTGTGAGTCATAACCCTTGAAAACCTTTTCGTCGAGCACCTTGGGATTCGCCTTGTCGCTCACGTCAAACAGCGCGAGCTTAATGCCCTCCTGAATCTCCATATCGATGTCGTCGTCCTCTTCGTCCTGTGTGTGGTAGCCGATACCGAGCAGGGTGTTTTCGTCAACGGGTACGAGCATTGTTGAAAATCCGCTTATCTTGACCTCGCCGAGTATTTTCGGGTTCTTTGCGTCTTTTGTGTCGATAACGAACAGCGGGTCTGTCTCCTCGTAGGTGATAACATACGCCGTGTCGCCGATATAGCGCACCGCCTTGATGCTCTCGCCTTTGGCGAACTCGGCGGTTTTGCCGACCTGCTTGAGCCCGCTGTCGAGGATAAAGAGGCAGTTTGTTTCCTTGCCGCTGATGTTTTCCGTAGCAGCCACTCTGAGAAAGCCGTCCTTTTCGTCGAGCGCGTACTGGTTGTCAACATAGCCCTTTACCTTTGCCGTGGCGGTGAAGTCGAGATTGTTATTGAGGTCAACCTTGACAATCTGGGTGTCCGCGGCGGTCGGCATATAGTAGTAATCTCCGTAGGTTTTTCCGAAATCATAGTGAGCCGCGGTCACGAACAGGTGCTCGGTGTTGCAGTAGACAGTTTCCGCCGAGCCGAGGATAGCCTTTGTCTTTTTGATTTGAGCGCCGTTTGAAGTGTCAATGCTGCTGACTACAAGGAAGTTAGCATCGCTCGGCTTGTCTACGGTGTAGATATCGGTGCAGGGGAGCTCGTCGGGCTTAGCCTCGTCATCGGTGGCGCTTCTCCTTTTGCCCGCTTTGGGCAGGTCGTTTTCGTTATTTGAATAGTGGGTAGACACAACGTACATCATCGAGCCTATCATTCTTGACGAGCAATACCTTCCGCTCTGGGTAAAGCTGTCGGCGAGCCTGATGTCTTTTATGTCCGAAATGTCATAGATTTCAACCACCGTGTACATTGTGTCCGCGTACTTCTGAGTGCTGTAATCCGCGGTTACGATGAGTTTGTTGCCGCTGACATAGAAATCCTCAAAGCATTTGAAATTTAATTTAGGCTCTATCTCGGCGACCTTTTTTGAGTTCTTGCCCTCGGTCGAGAATACCGTGATGGCACTGTCATTGTTCAGGTAGTAAATGTACCTGCCGTCGGTCTTTACGGTGTCCGCCTCGTCCACGTTTGTGTACTGGGTATAGGTTGAGTTGTGACCGTAGTCGGAGCTTTTTAATGCTGTCGAACCCGAACCCGCGGCCGCGTCAAAACTTGACAGATAGTCATTTTTTATATTATTCGAGTTTTCCGCAACCGCGATATCATCGCCGTTCATATGCTTTTCGCGTTCGCTGTTGATTTCGCGGATAGCCTTTTTGACGTCGTCCGTACTTCTGAAGCTCGAGAGCTTCGCCGTGCCGCTTTTGAGCACTGTTATCGGCTTGGGAATGTTGCCGATAACGCTCGTTATAACAAGCGCCGACACGGTGATTACCGCCAGAGCAGCGGCGGCTGACAAGCCTGCTATCAGCGGTTTTCTGCTGCTTTTGGGCTTTGTGTCTTTAATCTGCTCGAGGACAAAATCCTCGTTAAGACTTTCGGGAGCGTTCACTCCGCTCTGGTCAAATTTATCTTTAATGAATTCATAATCAGTCTTCATCGGTATCCTCCAGAAATTCTCTCAATTTTTTGAGGCTTCTCGAAAGCTTTGAGCGCACTGTATTGGATTTCAGTCCGAGAATTTCAGCAATCTCCCTGCTGTTGTAGCCCGCGACACAAGAGAGCAAGACTATGTCCTTTTCTTCTTCGCTCAGTATCTCGAGGGCTTCGCTCAGCTCGGCCTTGCTGAAATCCTCGGTATATGACGCTGTATTTTCGTCGAGCTCCGCCTGTTCTCTGCTTTTTGTCTGCTCCTTAATCTGACGCGAACAGCTTCTGTATAGTACGCGGAAAACCCACGCCTGAAAAGCATCAGGTTTTTTCAGCGTTTTTATGTATTTGAATGCTTCGCATACGCAGTCGGAAACAGCGTCCATAGCGTCCTGTTCGCTGCCGAGCCTGAAATATGCGTAGCGGTACAGCCTGTCTTTGTAGAGCGTATACAGCTTCGCGAAAGCGTCTCTGTCGCCGCTCTTAGCTTTTTTCGCTAAAATTCTTTCGTCCATAATTGTCCTCCACGACGTCGTCTGTATATATAGTGTCGCAAAATTTCAAAACTGTTGCAAAAAAATTATTAGTGGTCAGTTCTCAGTAGGCAGTGGTCAGTTGAACGCTGACAAACAAAGAATATAAATCTAGCAGAACAACTCACGGGAGAAGCTCTGCCAGTTTTGTTTTAATCCATTTTTGCGTGTTTTGCGTGAATAACTGATAACTGCTTACTGACTGCTGACTACTGCTTCTATCAGCGCGTTGCCTTCAGCCTTGTAGTAGTTATAGTCCGAGCCGAGCAGATAGATGTATTCCCCGACGCTTACACATCTGTCGAGAGAGGTCTGGCTGTCGCTGGACGCCGTAAAGATTTGTGAGGTGTAGTCGTTTACGACGTTGATTTTTCCGCTTTCGACTTTAAAGGTCAGAGCGCCGAACTTTCTTTCAAGCTTGCCGTCGCTCTCGCTGTAGTGCTCATAGACCATCGGGATAGTGTAATTGCCTTTTTTGCTGTCTATGAGCAGAGCGTTGGCGTTGTATTGAGCTGATGACTCGTAGTTCTTGAAAATCTTTTCGTCAATCTTCTTCGGGTTGGTCTTGTTGCTCACGTCGAATGTGACGATTTTAACTCCGTCGCTGTCCTTGGAATCTTCCTTCGCGGTGTAGTAACCGACGCTGAGCAGAGTTTTGTCATTGACGGGAACGAGAGTTGATGAAAATCCGCTGATTCTTGTTTCGCCGAGAATTTTAGGCTCGGTGTTTTTCTTCAAATCAATGATAATCAGCGGGTCAGAGGCTTTGTAGGTCATTACATACGCTGTGTCGTCGATATATCTTACCGCCTTGACGGTCTCGTTGTTGGCGTAGTCTGTGATTTTGCCTATACATTTGAGGTTTTTGTCCAGCACAAACATATTGACCGACTCGGTGAACTTGTCGTTGTCGAGCGTGGTCGCCGACGAAACCCTGAGGCAGTCGCCTTTTTTGTCGAAGGAATACTGGCAGTCCGTGTATCCGCTTATTTTAGCCGTTGAAGCAAAGCTGATATCGTCCTTGAGCTCGGTTTTTACGAGCTGTGTTGTTCTCACGGGAAGGTGAATGTACGAAGCTTTGTCGGTGTTCTGCTTGTTGAAAAGTCCGTCGTCAAACTCGTATGATGTGATGTAAAGGCAGTCGTCCGAAAAATAAACCTCGTCTGATGAGCCGAACATTGCCTTCGCGTTGACAGTGTCCGATTTGCCCTCGGTGTCAACGGAGCTGATTATCATAAAATTGGGTTCGCTCGTGTTTTCCGTAAAATACAGATTATCCGTCGCGATAACGTCACTGTCGGACAGAGCCTTGCCGCCGTAAGCGGCTTTCGGCAGGTCGTTTTCGTCCGAGCAGTGGTGAACGGTCGCGAGATATAGCTTTCCGTCAATTATCTTTGAGGAACAGTATTTGCCGCTCTGGGTGTATTTGCCGACTGATCTGATGTCTTTTATATTCGAAATATCAAAGGTTTCGATTCGCGTGATTGTTGTCGCGATGTCTTTGGAAACCGAGATTTTTTCTTCCTCAACCGCTGTCAGCTTTTTGCCGATTATATAAAAGCTCTTGAAAAGAAAGCTCTCGCTCTCGTTGTTTTTGATGCTGAGCTCCGATATGAACTTTGAGTTCTCTCCTTCGGCGGAGAATACGCTGATTTTGCCGCCGCCGCCCGAGTTTAAAAAGTAGATGTATTTGTCGTCGGTTTTTACCGTGTCGTCAACGCTTTCGGGGGCAGCCTGAGAGTAGGCGGTATGGTTGTTGAGCACCTGCTCGCTGCTTTCAGCCGATGTGTCGGACTGTTCGTTCAGGGGTATAGAGTTGTCACTCAGTGGTCTGAGGTAGTTTGAGCTGCTTGAGTAGTATTTTCCGCTGTTTTTTATAACGTTTTTAATCTTTGAAGCAACCTGTTTGTCGTTTTTGAAAGCCGTCACCTTGGCTTCGACAACCTTGTTGTTCGAGCTGATAAAGTTATATACAAGCGTTCCGACCAGCACAAGAACGGCAAGTCCGACAAGCGCGAAGCCCGCGGCGGCCGCTATGCGCGCGGTTGTGCTCAGACGCTTTTTTTCTTTAACTGTTTCGCCCGCGTTCGGGTTTTGTTTTGCTTTTTCTTCCATACCTTTTCACCTTCCTTATCCATATATCAGTTTAATAAATATTCGTATGAGTTGCAAGCTTTTTTTAAATTTTTTTATATAATAATTGCAAGTGAATATAAATTGTGGTATAGTTATAATGTATAATTGTTTGTTAAGAATCTTTCTTATTTGAAAGTTGGAAGGAGTAATATATATGTGCGGTATCTGCGGATTTACGGGCGAAGTTATTGACCGTGCCAAAACCATAAAGGATATGACCGAGGTTATAACACACCGAGGTCCCGATTCTGACGGCTTTTTCAGCGATGACTATATTTCTATGGGCTTTCGCAGGCTCAGTATCATCGACCTTGATAACGGCAGCCAGCCTATCTATAACGAGGATAAGACTCTGGTTCTCACCTTCAACGGCGAGATTTATAACTACAAAGAGCTGAGAAAAGAGCTCATCGAGGCAGGTCATACTTTCGCGACAGACGCCGACAGCGAGGTGCTTGTCCACGGCTACGAGCAGTGGGGAGAGGATATGCTCGACAGGCTCAGAGGTATGTTCGGCTTCGCTATTTATAACACAGAAGACAAGAGCGTATTTATCGCGCGTGACTTCTTCGGAATCAAGCCTATGCACTACGCCGTTATCGGCAATGATTTAGTATACGCCAGCGAGATAAAGAGTATACTCGAGTTTCCGAAATACGAGAAGAAATTCAACGAAAGAGCGCTTGATACTTACCTTTCTTTCCAGTACGCGGTACCGCCCGACACATTCTTTGAGGGTATCTACTGCCTGTTGCCCGGTCACTTTATGACCTTTAGGAACGGACAGCTTAACATCGTGCGCTACTTTGAGCCCAAGTTCCGTCCCGACAACAGCATGAGCGAAAAGGACGCTGTGGATAAAATCGAAGCAGTATTCGAAAATTCCGTAAACGCTCACAAAATCGCAGACGTTGAGGTAGGCTGTTTCCTCTCGAGCGGCGTTGACTCAAGCTATGTTTCAACATATTTCGCCGACCAGAAGACCTTTACCGTGGGCTTTGATTTCGGCGAAAAATACAACGAGATTTCATGGGCGGAGGGGCTCTCCGAGCACATCGGCGTTGAGCACCACACCCACCTGATTTCCAGCGAGGAGTTCTGGGACGCCGTTCCCACCGTTCAGTATCATATGGACCAGCCGCTCGCCGACCCGAGCTGTGTCGCGCTCTATTTCGTTTCGAGACTCGCGAGCGATTATGTCAAGGTTGTGCTCTCGGGCGAGGGCGCTGACGAGCTGTTCGGCGGATACACCTGCTACAATGACCCGAGAGTTTTCAGGATTTATCAGAAAATAGTTCCGTATTTCCTGAGAAAATTCTTCTGCAAAATTGCCAGAAAACTGCCTGACATCAAGGGCAGAGACTATATAATCCGCGCTACACATCCGCTTGAAAAACGCTACATAGGCAACGCGTTTATGTATGATTACGAGGAAAAGCGCGCCATCCTCAAGAACCCGTCTATCGCGTCTGAGCCTCAGAAGCTCACCCGCCGCTACTATTACCGCACACGCCGTCACGACGACGTTACGCGTATGCAGACGCTCGACATCAACCTTTGGATGGTCGGGGATATCCTGCTCAAAGCGGACAGGATGTCAATGGCGAATTCTCTTGAGCTGAGAGTTCCGTTCCTCGACAAAGAGGTCTGGAAGGTCGCTTCAAAGCTTCCGACCGACCTCAGAGTAAACAAGGACAACACAAAGTACGCTATGCGCAAGGCGGCTCAAAGGCATCTGCCGATTGAAACCGCCGAGAAGGAAAAGCTCGGATTCCCCGTGCCCACCCGTGTATGGCTGCGTGACGAAAAGTATTATAATATAGTCAAGAGAACGTTTGAGAGCGAAACTTCACAGAAGTTCTTTAACCCCGAGGTTCTTATCGGCTGGCTCGACGAGCATTTCAGCGGGCGTGAGGACAACAGCCGCAAGGTGTGGACTATCTATGTATTTATCGTGTGGTACAATATCTATTTCAACGAAGCCGAGCCCAAGGTTCACAAGCCCGAAAACCACCTTGTTGAGTTAAAGGCAAAGGCTGAGGCTGAGCGTAAGCTCAGACAGCAGAAGGAAGCTATCGCCAAGGTTCAGGCTGAGCTCGCCGCCAAGGAAGGCATCAGCGACGACGGCTATTCCACGGGAGCTATCGAGAACGTTGAGGACGCTTTCGAGGATGAGGAGGGCTACACAGCCAGATTCAGCGCCCTTTCGGAAGGCATTGTAGGCGAAATCGAGGAGGAAGATATGACTCCGCTTCAGCAGGCAGAGCAGTACGTTATGGAAATGGAACCCGAGGAAGATGTTGACGAGGACGAGCACATCATCGAGGAGGACCAGAGCGCGCCTGTTGAGGAGCCTGTCGAGGAATATATTGATATTACAAGTCAGTCTGTTATTACCGACAACGCGGGAATAATCCGTGACGACGTAATCGACAGCATTTTATCCGACGTCGAGAACCTCAGCGACAGTATCGGTGAGTCTGACGACTTATCAGACGATTTACCTGATGAATAAGAAAGCGGGCAACATAAATTGTTTTTACTCTACAGAGTAAATTATCGGGCGGGTTTTTGCCCGCCTGTTTTGTTAACCTATACAAATAAACACTTAAACAGCGCTCTTCGGATTCTTTTGTATTCGGGAAGATAATCACCCAGCGGCAGCGGGTTTTTTCCTAGACCTGTCTCGACAGTGATTGCGGGAGTTCTCAGATATCCGATAACCCAGTCCTTGAAACCGCCTCCCACGGCGATTTTGTCGGGCAGAGCTACCCTGTAATCCGCAAGCTTCGCGAAGGTTTCTCCGAGCACAACCGAGCGCTCGGGAGTATTGCCGTATGTGCAGTAGACCTCGCGTCCCTGACTGTGAAAAGCTATGACGTGCGAGAACCTGTTTTTCAGGCAAAGGTTCTTGAGGGCGACAGTCTCGGGTTCCGAGAACGGTCTTGTTCCGCCGTATCTTGTGGCGGACGGCTTTGTGATTCCCGATTTCATCTCGCGTTTTTTGAGTTCGCGCCACCCCGCGTTAAAGTTGTGGTTGAGGTCAACGCCGCGCGCGTTAGCCTGCCAGCTTGAGGTGTCGGATGTGATGCTGTCAATCAGCTTTTTGTACCTCGGGCAGCTCTCGCTTCCGTGCAGCCCGATTTCAACTCCGTCGGGATTGACGCACGGGATAATCGTTACTCCGCGTTTTTGCAGCTGAGTAAAGACGTTTACTCCGTCGGCTGAGCTCCTGTTCCGATAAGCGAGGGCAAGCTCCTCACAAAAGCTCAGCATAAACAGTGTGTTGAGCCATTCCATACCGTGAAATGCCGCGGCATAGAGCGCGGGATTCTTTCGGTTTCCGATTGTGAGAGCGGTTATTTTCCTGCCGCACAGGCTTTTGCCGATTGCAAAGCGTCTGATGAACCTGAATTTTTCACAAAGATTGTCAACAGCCGATGACTGAAGATAATAGTCGGGAGCGGCGTTATAAGTGTTAATAAAAATCACCTCAAAGGAAAGCTATGGATAAATTAAGCGAAAAAACACTGACAAGCAAAAGAATATACGACGGTCGGGTAATCAAGTATTATCTCGATACGGTTGAACTTCCCGACGGCAACACTGCCGAGCGTGAGATTGTGCGCCACCCGGGCGGCGTGTGTATTGCCGCGCTCGACGCGGACAACAGCCTGTTTTTTGTGAGGCAGTTCCGTTATCCGTATAAAGAGATAACGCTTGAGCTGCCCGCGGGCAAGCTCGAAAAGGGCTCAACTCCGCTCGAGAACGGCAAGCGTGAGCTTCTGGAGGAAACAGGCTGTGAGGGATACTCGTTTGTTTCGCTCGGACAGCTTTATCCGAGCACGGGCTACACCGACGAGATTATTCACCTCTACGCCTGCAGAGTTAAGTCGGTCGGCGAACAGCGGCCTGACTTTGATGAGTTTCTTAACGTTGAAAAAATCCACATCGACACAGCTCTTGAGCTGATACTCAACAATCAGCTGCCCGACGCTAAAACCCAGGTAGCGGTTCTTAAGCTCGCGGAGCTGTTAAGACTCAAAAAGATTTAATCGTTTCGTTAAAAAATATGAAAGGAGGTTTTCGTATATGCTGATTTTTCGGGAATTAACCGAGGCGCCGCGTCCGACGGCTGTTGCTCTCGGCTACTTTGACGGAGTTCACCTCGGTCACAAGTCTGTTATCAGAGCGGCTGTCGAGTGCAAATCCGAAGGGCTGACACCTGTTGTTTTTACATTCAGCTCAACTCCCAAACGCGGCACGGAAAAGCTGCAGCTTACGAGCTTTGAAGAAAAGGCTCGGATATTTGAACAAATCGGCGTCGAAATCCTCTATATTATTGATTTTGAAACTGTCAGAAACAAAACGCCCGAAGAATTTGTAAGCGGCGTTTTAAAGAAGGTTTTTAAGGCGGAAAAGGTTTTCTGCGGATATAATTATCACTTCGGCAAAAACGGCACGGCAACAGGCGAGGATTTGGTGAAAATATGTGAGAGTCACGGCGTCAAAGCCTTTATCAAAAAGCCCGTAAGGTTCAGAAACGACTATGTTTCGTCAACAAAAATCCGCGGATATCTCA
Source organism: Ruminococcus sp. (assembly GCA_024690465.1). Taxonomy (GTDB): domain Bacteria; phylum Bacillota; class Clostridia; order Oscillospirales; family Acutalibacteraceae; genus Ruminococcoides. The sequence continues at coordinate 13,685 of JAILPC010000044.1, read as the reverse complement.
AGTCGGGAGATATCGAAAAAGCCAACAAAATGCTCGGCTATGACTTCGGCATAGTCAGCGAGTCGGTTGAGGGGCGTCATCTCGGCACGGCGATGAATACGCCGACGATTAATCTCAACTTTGAGACCAACAGGATTATTCCGCGCTACGGCGTTTACGCGTCAACGGTTTTTGTTGACGGCGAAAGGCATATCGGTGTTACCAACATAGGAGTAAAGCCTACGGTAAGCGAGGGCAGCACGCCGAACTGCGAGACATGGATGCCGCTTTACAAAGGCGGCGAGCTCTATAACAAGAGGGTAGAGGTACGGCTGAGGGAATTTCTCAGACCTGAAAAGAAGTTCAAAAGCCTCGAGGAGCTCAGACAGGCAATCAGATACGACGGCGAAACAGCCGTTAAAATATTAAAATCCAAAGGAGAATGATTATGGACGTTAAAGGATTATGGAAAGCAAGTCATATTCTCGCGTTTGACGAGGAGTACAATCAGGTCTGGAAAGACGCCGAGGAAATTCTGAATGACCCGAATCTTGACGAAGACGAAAAACAGCCCGCTAAAGCAATGGTTGAGTTCGGCGACGACGGATTTGTCAGAATGATGATGCCTCTGCCCGAGGGTATTTCTCAGGAAGAAATCGACGCGGCTGTTGCCGAGGGCGAGATTGAGGTTCAAGGCGATATGATGGTTGCCGAAAAGTACCCGTGGAAAGAAGAGGACGGCAAAATCTTCTATGACTCGGGTATGGAGGGCGAATTCGTCGGCGAGGAAGTTTCTCCCTGGGTTGAGATTGTCGAGACCGACAACGGCATTGAGATGTTTACATTCAAATTAATCAGAGCTTAATTTATCGGAGTCCGAAAGGGCTCCTTTTTTTATGCTGATTTATATTGATTTTCGCCGAATGATTTGATACACTTAATATGGAAAGATATTTTGATATTTATGAGGTGATTTCAATGAAAAGATACTCAATCAAACTGATAAGCGTTATGTGCGCGGTACTGATTTGTCTTACCGCGGCTTTCTCGGCTGTGCCGAGTATCGGCGCGGCAGGTTCATCGACGGTTTATCTGCGCGGAACCTTCAACGGATGGGAGGCTCCCGCCGACTACGCGATGACAGAGGACAACAATAACCATTATCTTATAACTGTTCACCTTTCAAAGGGCAGTTACGAGTATAAGGCGGCGACTCAGGACTGGAGCACATTCCAGGCGCCTGTCGAGGGCAACGAAAACCTGACGCTCAGCAGCGACTGCGACGTCACATTTGTTGCCGACAAAAACAGCAAAACAATCCAGGCGTACCCTCAATCCTCGCTTGAAACAGGCATAAACAAGGTGGTTCTGAGGTCAAAGTGGATGGAGCATGACGACCTTGTTCTCGTTGAAAATAATAACGAGGTTTCATATCGGAGCGCGGGCAGCAGCTATCCCGACGCGGCTTACTGGAACATTATTGAGGACGGCAGCGGAGCTTTTTATCTGCAGAACAACGCGACAAAATCCTACGCTTCATACAGCGCGGGCAAAGTTGTTATGGTTAACGCGGCGAACGTCGGCAGCACAAGCTGGAAAGTTGATACATCAACAAGCGCGGCAAGATTTATAAGCACAACAAATCAGGACGCGGTTATCAACATCGAAGGGCTTAAAGGCTATGCCGAAGCTTCAAAGGTTCCGATGTACTACACAAGCTCTCAGTGGGGATTTGAGTACAGCTCCTACGATTATACGCTTAAACCCGACAAGGTTATTGACACGGGCTACAACGCATACGCGAACTCAGCCGATTCAATAACCTCATACGCTTCGGGTTCCGCGAGAACGTGGACAAAGTCAACCGACAGCGATATTTCGCAGAGAGTGGCGACGCTTCCTGTTTTCACCGCTCCCAATTCTCCGCTCGCGGCTGCCGCGTATAACCTTACGCTCGAAGAAGCCGCGAAGAGCATCTTCACCGATAACTTCGGAGAGGTTTTCCGCACAGGTACAAACTGGGCAAAGGTATGGACTCGCGACACGGCGCTGTCCAACCTCTATTCGCTCGCGTGGATTATGCCCGAAATCAGCTATAACTGCGAGCGTGAAAAGATAAAGACAAGCCAGGGTGTTTCCGTATTTGAGCAGGACACGGGCACAGGTGGTTCCTATCCCGTATCGACGGATAAAATCATCACAATGCTTTCCGTCTGGGAGACCTACCTCACCGACGGCAACACAGAGCACCTCAACTATTTCTATGACATATGCTATAACACGATTATGCAGGATATGAATGTAGCGTATGACGAAGACGCGGGACTGTTCCGCGGCGAAACATGCGGGCTTGACTGGCGTGACCAGACCTATCCCGACTGGACAAGCGAGGTTTACGACAGCGGTCTGAGCACAATTGCCGAGAGCAAAACAACCTCTGTCAACACTATTTACTGCCGTGTGCTCGAGATAATGAGCAAGGCGGCAAAGGTACTGAACAAGGGAGAAGAAGCCGAGCAGTACTGGGCAAAAATGGCTGTTGACCTGAAGGCTAAAATCAGCGAAAGGCTCTGGAGCGAAAAAATGGGAGTTTACTCCGCGTGGGAGTATCCCGAATATATGGGCAGTGTTCAGGCAGAAAAGACAGACGTGCTCGGCAACGGCTTTGCGCTGTGGTTCGATATCGGCACAGAAAGTCAGCTCGAGAAAATTTCCGAGAACTATCCCGTAGTTCCCTACGGCGCGGACACCGTATATCCTCAGAAGCAGGGCAAGCTCACCAACGCAAACAAAATCTATCACAACTTCGGCGTATGGCCGGGCTGGGATTCAATACTTATGGTAGGCGCGTCCTATCACAACAACAAACAGCTCGCCGAGGAAATCTTTAACTCCAACGTACGCGGAGCGGCAACATCGCTGACTCAGAAGGAAGTTATCAACTACCGCACAGGTGAGGGCGTCGAGTCCGACCAGCAGCTCTGGTCAATCGCGGGTACTCTCGCGGGGTACTACAGAGTTATGTTCGGTATGAACTATGACGAGGACGGCATAACATTCAATCCGTATATCCCGAGCTGGATGGAAGGTCCTTTCGAGCTCTCCAACTTCAAATACAGAAATTCAAATCTTACAATCAAACTCTCGGGTGAGGGCGACAAGGTTAAATCTTTTAAGGTTGACGGTGTGAGCAAGGACATCGGCTCCTATGTATTCCCTGTTGACTCAACAGGCAGTCATACCGTTGAAATCGTTATGGAAAGCAGCTCGGCAAAGTACAGCGTCAACAAGTCCGAGGACAACCTCGTTGTAGCTCCCGAGATGCCGACTATGACATATTCAAACGGCACACTCCGCTGGAATCAGAAGAGCGGACTTACATACAAGCTCTGGACAGGCAGGGAATACGTTGACGTGAGCGGCGGAAGCCAAAGCGTTGACACAAGCGTATACGGCTGCTACAGTCTTATGGCTGTTTCCGCCGACGGCATATGCTCAGAGCTGAGTCAGCCGATTGTCGTCAGTCCCGACAGAATCAAGGTTGAGGCTGAAAGCGGAACTGTATCCGACAGCAAATATATTGTTTCGGGATATGTTATCGACAAGCGTTATCAGAGCGCTGACCTCACTATTACCGTTAATGTTTCAAAGGCGGGCAAATACCTGCTCAGCGGTATTTACAACAACTCGGGCGATGCTACATCAGGCGTAAGCTGCGCCGTTCGTTCAGTATATGTTGACGGCGTTGACAAGGGCACGCTGGTGTTCCCCGAGGTTTATCAAAATCACAAAGACCAGCTCAGCACACACCTGTCTCTCGACCTGACCGCGGGCACACATTCGGTTAAGATTTTCTACGACAACGCTAACTGGTATGACCGTAATATGAAGCTGTCGGACAATAATGTTGAGTACAATTACTTCAACTTTGACTATGTAGGCGAGAGTGAACAACCCACAGAGCCGACACAGCCGACAGAGACAACCCAGCCGACTGAAACAACACAGCCGACAGAGACAACACAGCCGACTGAAACAACACAGCCGACTGAGACAACTCAGCCCACCGAACCCACACAGGCAACCGAGCCTACACAGCCCACGGAAGCAACACAGCCGACACAGGCTCCAAGGACAGAAATCAGCCTCAAAGCCAACAAAAAGACAATCTATGTGGGTGATTCAACTGTCGTTGTAGCTACGGTAAGCTGCGGCAAAGGCAAAACCGAATTTACTTCCAGCAACACCAAGGTTGCCGCAGTAAACTCAACGGGCAAGGTAACCGCCAAGGCGGCGGGCGCTGTAATCATTACCGCAGCGAATAACGGAGTATTCTCGACCGTTAAGATTACAATCAAGAAAAAGACAAATCCGATGACCGTAAAAGCCAAGACGGTAACGGCAAAATCAAAGGCTAAGACGGTTATTACAAAGGCGAAGGCGTTTGTAATCAAAAACTTCAAGGGTACCGTTTCGTTCAATAAGGTATCGGGCGACAAGAAGATTTCTATCAACAAAAAGAAAGGAAAAATTACTGTCAACAAGGGACTTAAGAAGGGCAAAACCTATAAGTTCAAGGTTAAGGTAAACGACAGCGGTACCGCGGGATATCTGAAAAAATCCGTAACCGTAACTGTTAAAATATTAGTATCATGATAAACAAAGAGATTACCGACAGGCTTTTTGAACTCCAGGATGTGGGATACCGCGACTTCCAGAGCAAACTTGTGCCGTCAACGGATGCCGAGATTATCGGAGTGCGTTGTCCTGAGCTCAGAAGCTTAGCCAAAGAGATTTATAAGAGCGGCGAATATAAAGATTTTTTGAGAGCCCTTCCTCACAGGTATTATGACGAATATCAGCTCCACGCGTTCATAATCTCGGTGATAAAAAATTATGACGAATGTATTGATGAGCTTGAGCGTTTTCTGCCTTGTGTGGATAACTGGGCGACCTGCGACACGCTTTTGCCCAAGGTTTTTGTAAAACATAAGACCGAACTTTCAAAGAAAATCGACGAGTGGCTGAAAAGCGACCTGACCTATACCGTGCGTTTCGGTGTAAGTATGCTTATGAGACATTTTTTAAACGATGACTTCCGCGTTGAGTACGCCGAAAAGGTAGCCGCGCTCCGCTCTGACGAGTACTACATCAATATGATGACAGCCTGGTATTTCGCGACAGCTCTCGCGAAGCAGTACGAAAGCATAATTCCGTTTATCGAGAATCATTCTCTCGACAAATGGACTCACAACAAGGCAATTCAAAAATCAATCGAAAGCAGAAGGATATCGCCTGAACAAAAGGAATATCTCAGGAGCTTAAAAGTGAAAAAGGAGTAATTAGTGTGAAACATCACACTAATCAAGATTTATGTTGTTCGCTCAGTTTGCCGCAAAGCGGCAACGAGCGATGACTGAATCGCCATTATACGCCTTATCCGCCCACGGTAAGGTTGTATAGATTGTTAATGACTACTTGTGGGCGGAAAGGCTATGGCGATTAAAATGTGTTACGAAGGTAACGCAAAAACATATATAGAATTAACAGGACACAAGCAATATCTCGCTATTCTCGAAAATCTGAGAGAAAAGACGAAGTATATTCAGATTGTACATGTTCCGGGCATAAACCATTCAGAAGACAAGATAATCAGCGCCGCTAAGGAGTTGATGTATGTTCTTGAACACGACAAAAAAGTTAAACGCTGGGCGGGAACCTTGTCAGGTGATTGCCACGAATACTATGAGTTTATAGCTAACGACAAGTTCTTCGATTTTCTTGAACAGTTTGAATCTTTCTATACGGACGATATAATATGGGATCAAAAATACGGCTTCGGTTTAGATGATATCTGCTTTTGCGACGATGAATGGAGAACGCTGTTTTATACCACCACTCACGAGCACGACGCGTGCTATGACAAGGATTTGCTTGACTTAAACCTGATACGTGTTAAAGGTGAACAAAGGGTCAAAACCGTCAAGATCAAGGGTGAATACAGCATTGCCCTGATTTATACCGATATAGTTGACGAAACCGCTTTGAGTCAGCTTAAGGAGCTTTGCGACCAGCCTTTCACTGGAGGCAGCAAAATCCGTGTTATGCCCGATGTTCATGCGGGCAAGGGCTGTGTGATTGGATTTACCGCCTATCTCGGCGCTCTGGTTATCCCGAACATAGTCGGCGTTGATATCGGCTGCGGTATGTTGACGGTGGAACTCGGCAAGGAGCAAATTGATTTTGAAAAGCTTGACGAAATCATAAAGCAAAATGTTCCGAGCGGTATGAATGTTCACGATGAAAAAATCGAGAGTTTTCCGAACCTCACAACCATGCACTGTTATGATAAGCTCAAGGACGACGGATATATCGAGCGCAGTATCGGAACTCTCGGCGGCGGCAATCATTTTATAGAGATAGACGTTGATGATGAAAACAACAAGTGTCTCGTTATCCACACGGGAAGCCGAAACTTAGGTAAGCAAGTCGCCGAGTATTATCAAAACCTCGCGTATGACTACCTGCGCGGAGCCGATAAAAGATATGAAAAACAAAAGGCGCTGGTTTCCGAGTATAAAAAGCAGGGCAGAGAATCGGAGATACAGGCGGCTATTGCTGAGCTGAAAAACAAACTTAATAACGCTGTTACGGATGTTCCGAAAGACCTCGCGTATCTAACAGGAGAATACAGACAAATGTACCTTGACGATATGGCGATTTGTCAGGAGTTCGCGCAGCTTAACCGCTATACTATCGCGCAAACTATTATCAACCGTCTTTTCGGAAAAAATCTCAACGATTTGAAGCGTTTTGAAACCGTTCACAACTATATTGACCTTAACGATAATATTGTCCGCAAGGGAGCGGTTTCGGCAAAGAAAAATGAAATGCTTTTGATTCCGATAAATATGCGCGACGGTTCGTTGATTTGTATCGGTAAGGGTAATGAGGAATGGAACTGTTCCGCTCCCCACGGCGCGGGCAGGCTTATGAGCCGTTCGGAAGCAAGAGAAGATTTGTCGCTTGATGAATATAAAAGTGAAATGAATGGTGTGTATTCGTCTTGTATATGTGACGCTACGCTTGATGAATCGCCGATGGCATACAAAGACATTGACGATATAACATCAAGGATTACGCCGACGGTAGAAATAATCAAGCAAATTAAACCGATTTATAATTTTAAGGACACTAATGCGAATAACAGCTTTAACGGAAAACACAACTGAATATGATCTTCCCGTTGAGCACGGGCTTAGCCTGTATATTGAGGCGCTCGGGCACAAGATTTTGTTTGACACGGGGCAGAGCGAAACATTCGCCCGAAACGCCGAGGAGCTCGGAGCGGATTTGACGGCGGTTGATATCGCTGTGCTGTCACACGACCATTATGACCACGCGGGCGGAATCAAAAAGTTCCTTGAAATAAACGACAAGGCACCTTTATATATGAGCCGCTGCGCTTTTGAGGAGAGATATCACGGCGATAAGTATATCGGTATTGACAAAAGTCTTCAGGGCAGCGGCAGGATTATCCTGACCTGCGGCGTTACGGAAATCGCCGACGGGCTCACGCTGTATGATTGCAATGACCGTGAAAAGCTTATTGATTTCGGCTCGTTCGGATTGACAATGACAAAGAACGGAGAGAAAGTTCCCGACGATTTCCGCCACGAACATTATCTGCTCATTGAGGAGAGAGGAAAGCGTGTCCTCATAAGCGGCTGTTCGCACAAGGGAATAATTAATATCGAAAACTGGTTTGAGCCTGATGTTCTGGTCGGCGGCTTCCATTTTATGGATTTGCCGCTCGACGATAAGCTTGAATCATACGCGAAAGCTCTCGACAGCTTCGATACGGTTTATTACACTTGTCACTGTACGGGAACTGAGCAGTACGCTTTTATGAAAAAGTATATGAATAAGCTTCATTATATTTCAACAGGAAAGACAATTACTATATGAATTGCGCGGTCGGCTTTTGAGGTCGGCCGCTTTTTCGTTGACTACATCTGTTAAAAATGATATAATTTTCTCATAGTTAATCGGAGGTAATGGTTATGACTGTTTCAATAAAACATTTCAGCGGATATATCCGCAACTATAAAAAGCTCTGTGACGAGCTCGATATCGCTCTTCCGCTCAGCCGTGAAGAACGCGAAAAGGAAATTTTGAAGAAAGCCTACGCAAAATGGCAGATGAATATGATGGAGCATATTTACGGCATGTTCGCTTTCGCGATTCTTGACGAGGAGAGCGGCAAGCTTTACTGTGTGCGTGACCAGGTGGGACAAAAGCAGATGTTCTACTCCGTTATCGGCGGCGAGTTCGTCTGCTCAGGCGACATAGACGAAATCGTCAGCACAGAGGGATTTGAAAAAATCCTCAACAAGCGTATGCTCCAGCAGTATTTATTCTATGGCTATCCCATAGGCGATGAAACCTTTTATGAGGATGTCTTTAAGCTTATGCCCGGGCATTATGTGGAATGGGACGGCGACACAGCGGTCGAGCACCGTTATTTCAAACCCGAGTTTAAGCCCGACAATTCAAAGACTGTTGACGAGTGGGCAGAGGAGCTTGAGAGCGTTATTGACGAAATTATGTCCGAGGAGAAGGGCGACACAGAGCTGCCCTATAAGGAATCGTTCCTCTCGGGCGGAGTTGACTCAAGCTATCTTCTCGCCGCAAGTGACGCCGTGGCGGCAAACACCGTAGGCTACGAGGAGTCGGGTTATGATGAGTCTGAGCTCGCGCGCCATACCGCTGAGGTATTGGGCAAAGGCTTTAACGTAAAGATGATTACGCCCGAGGAGTATTTTGAGCGTATTCCGACGGTAATTGATAAAATCGGACAGCCTCTCGGCGACGCTTCGGCGGTTGCTTTTTCAATCGGCTGCAAAGCTGTCAAGGAGCACGCGGACGTTGTGTATTCGGGCGAGGGTATCGACGAGTTCTTCGGCGGATACAACGCCCACAGGCGTGAGATTCCCAAAGAGTGGACATACCTTACCTGCTCGCATATTATGTCGGTTGAGTTCATCAACTCGCTTATGCTCGACTACGACGACAGTGTTAAGGTTGAGGACCCGATAGCGTCAATCTGGCAGGAGGTTCAGGGACAGGACGAGCTCGCCAAGAAGCTGACTGTTGATATCTCACTCTGGCTTGAGGGCGATATCTATCTCAACACCGACCGCACAAGTACAGCCTGCGGAATTGAGCTGCATACTCCGTTTTCTGACCTGAGACTCTTTAACGCGGCGAGCAGAATCCCCGCGGAATACAAGTTTATGAACGACCAGAACAAGTATGCGTTCCGCAAAGCGGCGAGCAGCAAGCTCCCCGATGAAGTTGCCTTCCGCAAAAAGGTCGGTTTCCCCGTTCCCGTTCGCCAATGGCTAAAGGACGAACGCTTCAACAGCATTGTTGAGGACAAGCTCTTCGGAGAAAGCTCAAGGAAGTTCTTTGACCAGCAGCAGCTCAGAAAGCTCTGGGTAAGCTACATTGAGGGAGAGGATCTCTATTGGAACAGAGTTTACGCAATTTACGCGTTTTTGCTCTGGTACGACTTAAAGTTCTGATAATAAAAAATGGGGTCGGCTCAAAACGAGTTTTGAGTCGGCCCCAAGTGGTAAGCAGAAAGTGGTAAGTGGTAAGCGGTTTTCAAGAAAACAAACAATAAACCAACGATAATTATATGATGAAATATAGGTTGTTTTTTACTATTAGTTTATTTTGATTTCTTTCCACCTATCACTTACCACTTTCCATTGGATTAATACGAAAATAAGTACGGAGTAGCTCTTTTGACTTTTGAGCCACTCCGTTCTTTGTTGTAATTTAAAAATGTTGAATATATTCCGCCAATTTAAGCTGTATCATTGTGGCGTCGCGGATATTGACTTTACCGTCCTTAGTTGTGTCGGCATAGCTTTTTCCGCGGAATACGGGTAAATCTTCGATTTTACCCACAATGAAAAGCTGAATTGTGGTTACATCGCGAATACTGATAGTTCCGTCAAGATTAACGTCGCCCAGTTCAAATTCGCGAATAAGAAGATATTGTAATTTTTTTGTCTCAGCGTATGTCTGAGCGTAAGAACCCTCGTTACAGAAGATTGTCAGCTTCGGGCAATTGTTAAAGGCGTTTGCCGCGATAGAAGTGACGCTGTCGGGGATTTCTACGCTGATAAGCGATGAGCAGCCGCTGAACGCCTGACTCGGTATTGTCTCAAGTCCGTTCTGAATAACAACGCTCCTCAGTCCTGTGCAGTTCTGAAACGAGCCGAAGGACAAAGCAACAGCGGGAATATTTAATTCCGTTAATGCCGTACATCCGTAGAAAGCGCAGCTCCCGATGCTTTTGAGAGCGGTTGCCTGTTCAAAAGAAACCGACTTGATTTGCGTCCTGCCGAAAAAGGCAGAGTCGTCGATTGCCGTTACTTCGGCGTTCAAAAGAGTCTGAGGAATAACAACATCCTCAGCGTTTCCTGTGTACTCGTGAATAACCGCTTTTCCGTCGTCGTTTTTGTTGAACATGAAGCCGTTCATGGTAACATATGATTCAGCGGCATATGCCGTGAATGAAGCGAGCAGGGCAGCCGTTAATATGAAACATAATATTCTGATTATCTTCATATACTTGCCCTCCTAGGTGAACAGATTGTCGAAGCTTTCGCCTTCGTCAAAGATCGGATCTTCAAAAGGATCTGTCGGACTGACATCGTCTTTGTATGTTTCGGGGCTGGAGGTAATTACGTCTTCAATAATCTCTACTCTGAGAACCTCGAACTCAGGAGAGATATAAAAATTATTCAATTTTATCTCCCCCTTATCCGGTTCGAAGTTTATGTCTCAGTCAATTGTGTTAATTATTCGTATCTGATACATGTGCAGACGCCGCCTGAAGTTGCTAAATCCTGCGCGGCAATATCGCTCATACAGATATATTCCGAGTTGCTGAGCGTAACGTTGTTGTTTTCGTCGATAAGATACGCTGTTGCCTTCAGAACGTAGGTTTTGTTCGTGTATGATTTTACGCCGTTGCTCTCTTTGTAAGAATTAAGTAAGCATTTACTGTAATCTATACGGTTTTTGCTTGACAGCTTTGATGTAGAGATTTCATTTACCTGAATTGTACGGCGTTTTCCTTCGTTTCCTTTGCCTTCTTCGTAGTAATAGTTAGTGCTTTTGTTCAGAATAGCCTGTTTGAGCTTGTTTTCGTCGGATACAAAGCCGTAGTCTCTGCCGTGAGTAAACGTCTGGTTATCCTTAAGCTGAGCGCAGATTTCAAACACCATACCCGTCTTGTACTTTGAGCTTCCGAAGATGTTATCGTTGTTGCTGTAGAATGTTAGCTCAAAGTCAGAGAAAAGCAGGTCTGAGTTGCCGTTGCCGATGAGATTGCCCTCATCGTCAGTCCAGCGGTTTCTGGCGTAGTCAAGGTGTCTCAGTTTTACACTAACAGTGTCGGGATTATGCTGCTGAGCGGATGTTGCGCCTTCAAATACGGGAGTGATGAAATAGCTGTCCATAATACAGAAGTCGAAAAGACGGTTATAACAGCATGTGATGACTTCGCCGTTCTCTTTGCTCCTGATTTCCCAATAACTGAATTCCTGACCGTTGTAGGTATTGTTTTGGACATCAATTGCGAGGAGCTGCGGGTCTTCTTTATAGTTTGCGCCGAAAGTAGTCGCAATGGTTGAATAATCATCCGCGGGACTTGTTCTGTAATGAATATAAATATTCTTTACCTTTTGTTCGGCGGTAACGGTAGTTTCGATTCGGTCGACCGTATTTCCGCTGCCCTTATAAGAAGTTTTTACGATTTTCTCATCCGTCCACGTCAGTGTTTCGCCGTGGTTTGCCTCGTAAGGCGCTGAGTTGAGCACAAACTCGTTTGTGAGCTCATAAGCGCCCGCGTTATTAATCGCAGAGTTCTCTCCGCCTTCGGTAAGCTGTTCCGAATTCAGTGTGCCCTTAACAACAAAATCTTTGACACCGCTTATACGTGTCTTGAAGTTGTATTTGATTGTGTAGGGCATTTCGGTTACAGGTCTGCGGGCATAAACAGCAATCAGGTATTGATTGCGGTTTCTCGCCAACTGGTTTGACAGCGATGAGGGATCCCATCCGATGCTGTTGTTCCAGTTTTCATGACGAACATACTGCTCTTGATCGTTTTCGTCAATCGTAATCTCCCACCATTCGGCAAATCCGTATTTATAAACACGGTTGTCGATAGATTCCATATGCAGCGAGTAGCCGTCGTTGCGGTGCCAGGGAACCTCGGCGTGGTTTTTGTATGAGGTCGGGTTGCTGAATGTAACATCTTCGCCGACTCTTTCGCCTGAGCTGTATAATTCATCATTATTTTTGGCGCTTTGGATTATTGCTTTCAGAGCGGCATCGTTATCTTCCGCTCTCAGACTGTCAACTGTATAATTATCAATACAGCAGAACATAACGTCCATCTTTACCATAACCTGTTCAACGAGTGCGTAATACTCGGTGTCCCTTACGGGAAGCTCGCCGTTTGTGCCAAGGTCAGCCTTGGTCAGCGTAGTGTTTGTTGTCAGGCGGTTTCTTTCGGGATGTTCGGGGTCATATGTACGGGTTGAATACCATCCCAGGAATTTATATTTGTGCAGATGCAGATAATCTCCGTTGTCGTCAGTTTCGTCGTTGTTGTTGAAGAACTGAACACTCTGGATAGCGTTATAATCTTCTACCGTCTGCATAGTAACTGACAATCTGCCGAACAAAGGCTCACCCGTAGTTCTGTCATAGTCAGTATCCGAGTTGTTGTTTACGCAAACCATCTCATACTCAAGCTCACGCTCAGTATCCTTACGATAATATATCTTTATCTTGTTGACGTCAGGCTGAGCGGGAGGAACGGGCTGGATAGTCAGCGAAACACTGCTGCCGCCTATTCTTACGTAGTCGGTTGTGTTTCCGCCCGAGGTATAGGTGGTGAATTCAGCGGGATTGATTGTAACTTCCTGATCGGTACGTCCTGTACCCGCGTTGTTGTATGTGGCGATAATGCCGTCCCACATATCGCCTCGTTCTGCCGCGGGAGTATCGTTGTAGACTTTTTCCTGTATATGGTCTACATATACGTAAGAATATGGATATGTTCTGCGGTCAAAGTAAATCTGAACCGTTTTCTTGTTGGAATCGACCAGAGTAATATAACCGTTGTCGGCTACAGAAGCGGGAGCTGATGTACCGTTCGAGTCGGTAGTAGTATAAGTAACCGAGTTAGCCTTGAACACATAGCCGTTTTCGCTGAGCATTGCGGGAATAGCTCTGTTGCGCAAAGCCGCGATAGATACGGTTGTATCGTCGCCCTCTATGATAGTAGTTGTGAGGGTTTCCTTGTTGTAGAGCGAATAGTTGTTATCGTTGACATTCTGTGTATAATACTCTACCTCATAGAGATAGTCGGTAGTATTGATGTCATACAGGAAAGTGATGACATTGTTTCTTATCTCTTCGCTTTCCTGAGCCGCGGGATCGGATTCTGTAGAAGCAGTAAGCACCATCGTCTGGGATGACTCACGAGCGATATATCCCGGGATTATTAACGCGTCTTCCTTTACGGAAGCGTGAGTGGAATCTTTTATTATATCTGCGTTTTCCGGATTGATCGGATATCGCGTAGCCGCGTCAAGATACTGTACCTTATAGTG
>JAILPC010000020.1 GCA_024690465.1 Ruminococcus sp. | reverse complement strand
CTCACCTTGCCTGATCTTGTTCTGATATAGAAACGTACGACAAAGCTCTCTCCGTCGGGAACATCCTTTACCGACATAGTAACATATTTGTACTTTGAATCGGATGTGATTTTGCCGTATTTGCCGCTGTAGGTGTTGTTTGTGAACTTACAGCTGCGGTGAGTTGTCTTAGCACCATTGAGAACGATGCTTGATATAAAGCTTTCCTTAGCCTCGTCGGCGCTGATATGACCTGTTCTCGCTAAGACAAATCCGTAATCAGCGATATCACTGCCTACCTCGGTAGCCGAATTGACGATACCGTCGTTTACTACCGCGATAAAGCGCATATCCTTGGTGCCTTTGTCTGTTTTCTGCTGAACACCGAGGAGTTCGATATTGCCGAAGATATTTTTGTTGAGACCAAAGCTGCTATCGGTGTTGTCCTTGGTCTGGGTGCCTGAGAGAGGAGCGAATGTATAACCGCTGCCCGTGTTGATTTTGAGCAAGGGCGAGAATTTAAGATTCTGAGCCAACGCGTAGGTCTCGGTCGTTGAGGCGTCAAAGCCGTTGACTTCAACCTTTTCGCACCTGCCGAAATCAAGATTGCCGAACACATCACTGCCAAATACCGCGGTTCTGCTCTTGATTGCAGCGTGCTCCAGCATCGTGCAGCCCCAGAACGCGTAATCTCCTATGCTGCTCGCGCCGCTGCCGATTGTCGCGCTTTCAAGCTTTGAGCAGTTACCAAACGCGCCTTCACCGATTGTCTTTATTGTATCGGGTAATGTTATGGCTGTCATCTTTGCGCAACCCATAAAAGTATAATCCCCAATATTCTTGACGCCTTCATTCATTGTAACATTTGTAAGCTCTGTACAAGCAGAGAATGCCTGAAGGCCTAAAGTCTTAACGCTCGAGGGAATTGTAACGTTTGTAAGACCTGTGCTCGAGAAAACGAAATCTCCGATTTTCTTGACGTTGCTTGGAATCGAAATACTTGTAAGACCTGTACAGCCGCCAAAAGCAGCGCTTTCAAGATAAACGATACTGTTGGGAATTGTTACGCTTGTAAGACCTTCACAGCCTGCAAACGCGTTATCAATAATCGTTACGGGCTTGCCCTCATATGTTGAAGGAACAGTCACGCTGCCGCCTGTGCCGTTATAGCATATTAACGAGACGTTGCCTTTGCCCGCGTCAGCAAATATGAAATCGCCTTCAGGTCTGTCAATTTCAACAAATTTGATTGAGTTGGAGTTCGCGTAAGTTTGAGCTTCGGACTCGTCATAACCGTAAATTATGAAATCATTGCATTGGTTAAATACTTTATATCCAAAAGTTGTAACGCTGTCGGGAATTGTGATGCCCTCAAGTTTATAACAGCTCGCAAATGCTTCGCGGCCTATTTCCGTTACTCTCGGCGGAATCACAATATTCTTCAGGTTTGAACAGTTATAGAACAGGTTTTCGTTAACCGACGTAAGTCTGTAGCTGAGAACAGCATTCTCAAGATTTGTACAATCGCTAAACGCTCCTGAGCCGAGATATGAAACACTATATGGAATTTCTGCGCTTGTAAGATTTACACAGTTCGCAAACGCGGAACTGCCGATTTCTGTAACAGTTTCAGGAATCTCTACGCTCTTAAGACTGCTGCAGTATTTGAATACGTCGTCGCCGATTTCTGCTACACCGTCGGGAATTGTAATAGTCTCGAGTCGGCTGCAGCCTTCAAACGCGCTGTCGCCTATTATTGTAACGCTGTCGGGAATATTAACCTTTTTAAAGCATAAAATGTCTTCAAACGCCTCATCCCCTATCTCCGTAACGGTATGACCTTCAATTTTCGAGGGAATATCGAGGAAGCTCGCAGATCCGCTGTAGCCGATAATTTTGGCGTTACCGTCAGCATCAACAGTATAGCTGTAATGGCTCGGTTTCGAGTCGTTAAGGCATACAAAGGGAATATTATTCGCCTGAGCGTAATCCTTTGCCTCAGAAGGAGCATATCCTTTAATTGTGAAATCGGAATGGCACTTTTTAAACGCGTCCGAACCGATTGTTTCAACAATATCGGGAATTGTTATTTCCTTAAGATTTGAGCAGTTGAAGAATGCGTTGTTGCCAATGGTCTTGACTGTTTCGGGAAGCACCACACTTTTAAGAGCAGAGTTGTTAGCAAAAGCAAAGCTGTCTATGCCCGTAACGAAACGCCTGTCAATTATCATAGGAATTGAAAGCGCAGTGTCTGAACCCTTGTAGCCTGTGATTTCGACTGAACCGTTGTCAAGCACTTTGTAATCAAATACGCTTGAATCGCTAAAGTCTGACGCTTTGAGAGCGACAAAATCAAATCCTCGATCCGCGGCGAAAGTCTGCGCGGCAGACGAAGCGTTTCCGCGAATTGTTAAGGAATAAGTATCATAAAACGTGAAATTATGAATTGAGATACTATCATTAAGTATTACCGCGTTCTTATGGTTCGCGCTCCAGAACACGTTGTTACTCATTGTCGTTACACCCGAGGGAATAAGAATATTTTCAAGACTGTCGCAGAATTCAAACGCGCAGGTATCTATAGTAGTTACGCTGTCAGGGATAGAAACATATTCAAGGTTTGAACATGTACTGAACGCGTATGTGTCTATTTTTGTTACACCGTTAGGAATTTCGGCGGTCCTGAGGCTTGAGCAGTTCGCAAAAGTCTGAAATTCAACTTTTGTGATACCGCTTGGGATTGTTATGCTCTCAAGGCTTTCACATCCTTTGAACGCGCGATCACCTAAGCTATTTAAACTTGAAGGCATTGACACGTTTGCAAGTTTTGAACAGCTCAAAAATGCGCAACTTCCGATACTTGTAACGCTGTCGGGAATTGTTACGCTTGTGACTTTATCACATGAGTCAAAAGCATTGTATCTAATCGCAACAACCTCTGAACCTTTGACGCTTGAAGGAATCACAACCTCTGTGGCTGTTCCCTCGTATCGCGCGACTTTAAGCTTTCCGCTGCCAGCGCTTTCAAATACAAAATCGTCAATATCGCTGTATGGTTCGGCAGGCTCGGGCTGAGTCTGCGTTATATCAACAAAGGTAATATGATTGCTTGCCGCGTAAGTCTTCGCAGTCGACGGATTATATCCGTAAATTTTTAACAATCCGCTGCATTCCTCAAAAGCGTAGTTTCCTATACTCGTAACGCTTTCGGGAATAACCACAGTCTGAAGCTTCGTGCTTTCATAAAACGCAGTTTCACCGATAGTTTTTACGGTATCAGAAATCGTAATGCTCTTAAGCTTACAATTATAGAACGCCCAAGCATCTATAGCTGTAACAGTCTGGGGAACCTCAAACGAGGCGCTCTCGGGCTTTTTACCTGCAGGATAACGGATCAATGTTGTTTTCTTATAGAGCACGCCGTCTTCCGAGCGATACACCAAGTTGTTAGGGCTAACATTAATACTCGTAAAGGTTTTACTATAGTCGGGGAACGCGTGAGTATCTATACTCGTAACACCACTGCCGATAGTAATAGTACTTAGTCCGCAGTCAAAGGAACGGTAGCCTATTGAAGTAACGCTGTCGGAAATTGTTACGCTTGTCAGAGCTGTGCCGGAAAAGGCGCCGCTTGGTATACTTGTAACACCATCGGGAATATTTATGCTCTCGAGGCTTTTGCAGCTTGAAAATACAGAGTCTCCAAGACTTGTAACGCTGTCGGGAATTGTTACACTCGTAAGGCTTTGACAGTTTTCAAACGCAGAACTGCCGATTGAGGTAACGCCACTGCCGATTAACACGCTTTCAAGAGCAGTACAATCCCTAAATGCGCTGTTAACGATAGTTGTAACACCGCTGCCGATTACCGCACTTTTGAGTTTGGCACAGTTATAAAACGCATAGTTGCCTAATGATGTAACACCATTAGGAATTGTTACACTTGTAATCTGACAGCCTTTAAACGCGTAACTGCCTATACTCGTAAGACCGCTGCCTAAAGTTACATCGGTAAGACGTGAACAACCGTAAAACGCCTCATCCGCGATAGTTGTAACGCTGTCAGGGATAGTTACACTAGTTATGCTTGTGTTATTTTTGAACGTAGTGCCAAAGCCTATAACGGTATGACCGTCAAGCTCGTCGGGTATCTCAACATCTGTCTTTAAGCTGTTGTACTTGTTAATAACCGCGTCGCTGCCCGAAAGGGTGTACTCAAAATCGGGTAAAACTACTTCAACAAATGTATAGCCTTTGTTCGACGCGAAGGTCTCAGCTGTTGAGCCTTTTAATCCGTGAATCCTAAAGCTTGAAGTGTAGCCCGTCAATGCGGTATTATCTATTGTAATGTTTCCGTTCATTATTGTTACGTCGGTAAGCCCTGTGCAATTACTAAGCACTCCGCCATATATATACGTAACAGTTTCTGGAATTAAAACGCTTGTAAGGTTTGTTTTTCCTTTTAATGCATTATCATATATAGAGACAACAGTATTGCCGTCAAGCTCTGACGGAATTGTTATATCTCCCCCCGCGCCTGTATAACCTGTGAGCATAGCTTCATTCCAATACGCCCTCTTCATATACGTCCAGTCGCCCGATGTCTCCGCGTTGGCGGTGACAGGGGCTGTCACCGCCAGCGAAAGCAGCAGTAAGACGGTCAACAAAATGCTGACAGATTTTTTAAGCTTGTTCATCATTCACCCTCCTCATAAAGCGGCATATCTTTCCATTCATCCTTGAATGTCGCGGTATTGTCGCCTTCGAATAACAGGGAGTAGCTTGCCGCGCAGCCCGTGTAGTCTATGTTGTACTTAGCGTAGTAGGTTCTGCCTGAATGTGTCTTTACATAGAAACGTACCGCAAGTCCCTGTGTGGGATTTTTATCAACATTTTTAATACCTAAGGTAATATACTTGTACTTAGTATCCGAAGTACTGTAGATACCATAGTTGCCTGATACTTTATTGGAAGTCTTTCTACAGCTGAGCGTCATAGTGTTAGGAGCGCCCAGGGTGATTTTCTGAATATTTTCTTCGCTTGTAGCGTATGTTGAATTTTTGGAAGTCTTTGCTATTACAAAGCCGTAATCCTCAATATCATGGTTTCTTGTTGCTTCGGCAACAATTCCTTCGTTAAGAACCGCTACAAAACGCATATCGTTGGTTCCCTCATCTGTCTTGAGCTGAACACCGAGCATCTCCAGGTTGTTGAACACATCCATATACAGACCGAAGCCTGTGTCGTTGTCTTCAACTGTCTGGATTTCAGTTATCGGTTCATCCTCGTAACCATCGTTATCAAGATGGGTATTAACAATCGGGAAGAACGGGATTTCGGCACTCAACGCGTAGAAATCGGTCGGGGATGAATCATAGGCGTAGATTGTAAGATCGGGGTCGTTCGCGAACACATCGGTTCCTACTGTTGTAGTTCTGCCCCAAACGAATGCTGTCTCAAGGTCTGTGCAATCCTTAAAGGTGCTTGCTCCAATGCTTGCAACACTCCTCGGAATTGTTAAATTCTTGAGCTTGGAACAGCTGTTATAAGCGTTGTCGCCTATAGTTCTGAGTGTACTCGGTAAGCTTAAGGTTCTGAGACTTGAGCAGTTAGCGAACGCGAGCTCACTAACATTCTGAACTCCTTCGAAGAGAAGAGCTGTCTCAAGGCTTGTGCAGTTATAGAACGCCTGAGCGCTTACGCTGGTAACCTTGTCGGGAATCGCAATGCCTTCAAGAGATGAACATCCGCTGAACGCCGCGGTTCCTATAGTTGTAACTGAATCGGGAAGTTCTATTTCGGGAAGACTGATACAACCGCTGAACGCCCTGTCGCCTATGCTTGTTACCTTGTTGCCGAGCTCAACATCAGAAAGATATGTGCAACTCTGGAACGCGCCGTCACCTATAGTTTTGACAGAGTCGGGCAGTTCAATCTCGCCGAGAACAGGACAATTCGATAACGCGTTAGCGCCAATGCTTGAAACAGTGTTATCAAAATTCACACTGCTGAGTTCGGGGTAACCTGTGAACGCATTCTGCTTGAGTGCCTCTCCTTTGACATTTATATTTCTAATAGTCGATTTCGGAAGGTTGTCGAAGTTGAAGCTGCCGTTTCCGTTAAGAGTTACATCTTCAATAGGACATCCGTCAAAGGCGCTGGCGGGTAATGTTTCGACATTCATACCGATTTTTACAGTATTGAAACGTTCACCGTTTGCAAACGCGTTTGAGCCGACCGTCTTTACGCTGTCTGCTATTGTTGCTTCTCTGAGATTCGGCCAATTCGCGAATGCGCCGCTATTAATTGAATCGCCTGTAACTGTTAATTCCGCTACCTTGGGAAGGCCGTCGTAATTGAAGTTTTTGTCTCCCGGAACGGTTAAACATCCGAGATACTCACAACCTTGGAAAGCTTTACTATCTATAGTAGTAAGCGACGTATCATCACCTATAGTCACGTCATAAAGGTTGTTACAAATGCTAAACGCTATTAAATCAATAGTTTTGACGCTGTCGGGAATTGTCAGTGAGCGAATGCCTGTGCATGAGAACGCTCCCTTTCCTATAGTTTCAACACCGCTGCCTATATTAACGCCTTCGACACTATCGCCGAGACTTACGCAATATGCAAATGCGTAATTATCTATAGTCTTGACACTGTCGGGTATTATAATCGTCTTGAGATTTTCGCAAGACTGGAACGATGATTCTCCTATCGTTTCAAATCCGTTTTCAAATGTTACATCAGTAAGCTTTTCAAAATATCTGAATCCATTTTTATTTGTTTCTGTTCCTCTGACCGTTAAATGGCGAACTGACTTACTTAAGCTATTAGAGTACAACTCTCCAAAATGTGTTTTACAACTGACATCAGTGGTTCCGTTTACAGATAGATAATGTACTACTGAACCTGTGAATGCATCAGAGTCTATTCCAGAAACACCATCGCACAGCGTTAAGCGGGATAAACTGGAGCAGAATCCGAATGCCCTGTCATCAAGCTTTTCAACACTACCCGGAATAGTAAGGTTGTTAAAGTAGAACGAATCACAATTATAGAACGCGTATTCGTCTATAGTCTCCAGACCGTTGGGGAATGTCGGAGCGTTAAGCGACAGACAATCTTCAAACGCGTATTCGCCTATAGACTTAAGGCCGCTGCCTAATGTGATTTCATTAAGACTTGACTCTCTGAACGTGCCTTTTTCTATGGTTTCAACACCGTCGGGGATGTTGATGCTTGTGACTCCGCTGCGATAGAACGCGTGATTTTGTATTTCAGTAACAGTCTCAGGGAGAACTACTTCTCCGAGCTTTTTACAATTGGCAAACGCGCTTCTTCCTATGAATTCAAGGCTGTTGCCAAACGAAGTAACTACAAGTTCTTGACAATTAGCGAATGCTTCATACCAAATAGTTTTAAGAGTATCCGATAATGTTATGCTCTCAAGGGCTACGCAGTTTTTGAATGCTTCACTCTGAATTGAAGTAACGTTGCTGCCGATACCTATATTCTTGAGCTTCGAGCAGTTCCTGAACGCGGCTTCTCCGATAAGTGTAGTATTATCGCGGAGGTCGATGCTGACAAGGTTTTTGCAGTTTTCAAAAGCACCGAACCATTCTTGATCATAAATGGTTTTGCCGTCAGTTACAAAGGAGCCGCCTAATACCTTTAACGTCTCGCCGTTGTCAACTACATTTACACTTGCGAGAGCTTCGCAGTTCGCGAAGGCACCGCGGTTAATCGTCTCTGTCTTAGCGGGAATATTAATGCTGTCAAGACTTGAGCAGCCTTCAAACGCGTAAGCGCCGATTTCCGTAACGTTATCGGGAATTGTAACAATATGCAGCTTCGGACAGTTCCTGAAAGCTTCATCGTCAATGTAGTTAATTGTGCTGGGAAGCGTTACACTCTCGAGGCTTGTGCAGTTCTGGAAGGTGTTCTTTTCGATTCTGGTAACACCTTCTGGGATTACGATACTTTCAAGGTTTGAACAGTTTCTGAAAGCTGACGCGCCGATTGTTGAAACATTTTCGGGAATCGTTATCTCCTGAAGATCCGTACAGCCTTCAAACGCATAGCTGCCGATGCTCTGAAGAGTTATGGGGAGATTTACATCCGTTAAGCTTGAGCAGCCTCTGAACATCTGAGCAGGCACAGTGTTAGCGTTGTCCTGCATAGTGACGCTCCAAAGCTTTTTACAATTCTTAAACATACTGGAACCTGCGACAAAATAGTCATTCCAGTTTTTTATTCCGTATTGTGTGTTTCCGGGAAGTGTGACGTGTGTAAGTCCGCTTCCCTCAAACGCCGATGAATCCATATAAATGCCGTCGGGAATATTTATGTTACTTAAGGCTGAGCAATTCTTGAACGAACTGCTTCCTATAACCTGAAGACCTGAAGGAAGTGTAATGTTCCGAAGCTTTTTATCATTCTTGAACGTTTCGGACTCTATTCTCTTTAAGCTTCCGGGTAAATCTACTGTTGCAAGGTTGGGGTTATCATAAAACTCAAATACAGATTCAATACCCTCGCCTAAATTTATAGTTTCAAGGTTTTCACAGCCTGTCGCGCCGCCCATAGCGTTAGCCATTTCATCAAGAGGAGTGGGATATAAGCTGATGGAACCTGTAGTTCTTGGACAATTCTCATGATATAAGTTCAAAACAACAACCTGATTATTATTCCTGAACGGTCTGGAGTAGCTGTGACCGTTCCAGAACCAGACACCTGAAGATTCATAGTCCCACGCAAATACAGGCTGCACCAATTCAATTGTATCGTTGCCATAGTCAACATATTCTTTGACGGTCGCGGGAAGGTCTACTACGGTACCGCTGACAATTCTTTTGATCTGAGCCTGAATTACGCAAGGTCCCGTTCCGTTTCCGTAGCTATGGAAGAAGTTATATTCCAAAACAGCGGGAATAAGAGCTCTGCTGTATGTCGGCGCAAAGAGATATGGGTCTCTTGTATTATTCTGTACCGAAGTATTCTCTTTTGCAGGATCAAAGTCAGGACCGAATAATTTCTCATAATCATCAGCGCTGACGGGATGAGCAGTGTCTGCCTCACCTGTTGATACATCGTACGGATAAACCGTCCAGCGGGTAAAGTTTGAAACTTCTCCGGGTACGCCCTGGAGATCCACTGTCTTAGGATTATCGTTATCGTAAGAGACTTCGGTGGTAATGTAGTTGTATTTCTCGTGTTCCGCGTCATAGCTCTTAGGAACCGCTATAACGGATTTCGCGTCATCTTCATATGACTCGTAAGAGGGTTCAAAGAGGTAGCTCTGGTTTGTGAGGTTCTTGACGGAGGTTGTCTTTGACCAAGCCTTAAAGTCCTCGCCGAATAAGGTCGCGTACTGGTCGGACGAAACGGGTTCAGCTCCCACAGCGCCTGTTGTGGCGTCGTAGGTATAAACGTTCCAGCCCGTGAACTCCCATTTGCTGCCTTCAGCCGCAGCACCCGGTTTAACTGTCTCTAATGAGATTGAAACAGGCTTGTCGGGGTCGCAAGCGACCGTCTTTGACGTGTAGCTATACACACTATTAGTTGAATCGTAGCTTTCTGGTATCCTGAGGGTACATGTCGGAAGCTGATTATATTCTGGCTCAAAGAGGTAAGCGTCGTTAACGGCGGCGGTACACGTAATCGTGGTTTTTTCCGACGTCGCGTCGAACTGATCGCCGAACAAGGCCGCGTACTGACTTGAAGCTACGGGATTAGTCTTGTCAGGCGCGCCTGTGGAAGCGTCGCAGGGATATACATTCCAATGGTCAAATACCCATCTGTCCGCGTCGGTTTCATCACCCGGTTTTACACCCTCGATTGTACGGGTACTGCCTTCTGTAACTAAGGATTCCTCGTACTCATAATCCTCGGGAATCGGTTCATACTTTATGGGTACCGATACAGGCTTCGCGTTTACAACATTAAAGGTAAACGTACGCATGTAGCCCTCTTCTCTGGCATCATTGGGCACTATGTGTCCGCAGCTTTCTATAAGTTCATTAATGTTAGCATCTCCCGCAAGCAGGGAATTTTTGTAAAGCATATTATCGCGGAGAGATATAACCGTAATTTTATAGCTGTCCG
>JAILPC010000178.1 GCA_024690465.1 Ruminococcus sp. | reverse complement strand
TAGATGTTGACCACATACATTCCCACTTTGTAATAAATTCCGTCAACGCCGAGACGGGATTAAAGTATCACGCCGACAGAGAAAATCTGTTCCGACTGAGAGAATCTTCTGATAAACTTTGTGAAAAATACGGTCTCTCAGTTATAGAACCAAAGCCGCGGAAAACAAAACCGATGTCACCGAGAGAGTACAGAGCCGCGGACAAGGGACTAAGCTGGAAGATTCAGCTTGCGATTGTTATCTCGGAAGCTATGAAGTTCGCGCGAAGCCGCGAGCATTTCATTGAGCTTCTTGAGAGCGAAGGCTATGAGGTAATGTGGACTGATACAAGAAAACATATCACCTACACAGCACCGAACGGATTGAAGTGCAGAGATGATAAACTGCACGAAGAAAAATACTTGAAGGAGGTGATAGAGCGTGAGTTCGCAATACGGCGAGAAATCAATGAGCGAATTAATGGCGAGGCAGAAGCAGAATATGCAAACGGCAGCAAAAGCGGAACCGTGTGTAACGGTAACGGAAACGAATTGGAAGGCATTAATCGAAGCGATAAATACTCAGAATATGATGATAGAAATGCTGAGGAGAGAGCTGTCGACAAAGGTTTCGACAGAAACATTCGAGCAGGTTATTCGGAAGCAAACGAATATGATGGACTGGGTAACCGACAAAGTGGACGAGAAGGTATCGACAGTGATTTCGAAAAACGAAATGATAAATTATATGAACCAACAGCTGGATTACCTGGACGAGAGCATGGTGAGCAACAAGGACGAGCTGTTGAAATTTCAGAATTCCCTGCAGGATTCGGTGAAGGATATGGAGAGACAGGCTGGGAGTATGAAAGAGCTATTTACCTTGGCTATCAACGAGGAGATAGAGAAGCTGAGGAATCGGACATTCGTGTTAATGATGATATCGTTGATTCCGACAACATTCTTAGTGATCTGGGAAATTATACGGGCTACCTGTCTGCAAGCCTGATAAATATATTTGACAATGATCGTCCCGTTGAGGACAGCACAACAATAAACAAAAAGCCCAAAAAGGAACGCAAGAATACTATTCAGGGCGGACCTGTTATGGGCGGACTATAAGGAGAAAAAAACTATGATTAATATAAATTACAAGACTGACAAAACCAACTCTTAACGAAAGGTGGTGAAACGGAAAACAGTTTGAACGCGTGATGCCTTATGGCATCAGAAAACAAAGTAATAAAACAATCATATTCTGCCAAAACTAATACCGAAACCAGTCCGAAAGGAGCGAAAGCTACGGAGGATATTATCGGTAATCCTATCGGCGACAGGCTTTGGCTGGAGCATTTCGCAAACGCTCTGCACAATACTGTATTCAGTGATGACGAGTACAGAAAGCTTATGCGGATGATTGACAGAGAACTAAGCCGAAAGTATAAAGGCAAAGGAAAAATCTGACAAAGCTGGAAACAACCTCCTAATGAAAAGGAGGTTGCTTCCTGATAAAATATATCTGGATATATCCGTGATTATGTGATATTGTCCTTGTGAAAGGAGTGAAACTATGGATATATTATCAATACGAAATCAAATAAAAAAAGACGGAATCAGCTTCAAAGACTTGCCGCTGCGAGTCGCGTTCTACGCACGCGTCAGCACAGACTTCCTCGAACAGCTAAACTCACTGGAAAATCAAAAGAAATACTTTACCGAATACATCGGCGATATGCCGAACTGGGAATTTTCGGGCGGCTACATCGACGAAGGTATCTCGGGCGTAACGACCAAAAAGCGTGAGAAATTCAACGAGATGATTGAAGACGCGCTCGACGGCAAGTTTGATATGATTGTCACAAAGGAAGTGTCGCGATTCGCCCGTAATACTCTTGACAGCATACAATACACGCGCGAGCTTTTAGCTAACGGCGTAGCGGTATACTTTCAGAACGATAACATTAATACGCTCGACGAGGACTCAGAATTTCGTCTGACAATTATGGCTTCGATGGCACAGGATGAAAGCAGAAAGATCTCCTCGCGTGTTAAGTGGGGACATCAGCAGGCAATCAGAAACGGCGTTGTGCTCGGCAACAGCAACATTTTTGGCTACCGTAAGGCTGATAAGCGGCTATATATTGACGAGGAACAGGCGCCGATTGTCAGGGAGCTGTTCGAGCTGTACGCGACAGGCAAATACAGTATGAAGAACCTTGAAACCTACTTCTATAACAAAGGTGTCCGAAACACCCGCGGAAATGTCCTCGCCCACTCAACTATGAGCAACATCATCAAAAACCCGAAATATATGGGCTACTACGTCGGCAACAAGGTCAAGGTGGTCGATATGTTCACCAAAAAGCAGAAGTTTCTGCCCGAGGACGAGTGGGTAATTTATAAGGACGAGAGCGGAGAAATTGTTCCCGCTATCGTGTCCGAGGAGCTGTGGAAACGCGCAAACGAAGTCTTGAAGCTGCGCAGTCTCGATGTTATCCAAAAGCAGAACAAGACTAACCATAACAATCTGCTTACGGGCAAGCTCATATGCGCTCACTGCGGCAAGCCTTACTACAGAAAAGATACCATCAGCAAAAAAGGAACGGCAAACTCCGCGTGGAGGTGCTCGGGCAAAATCAAAAACGGAAAGGACAGCTGTCCTTCCCTGACGATTTACGAGCACGAGATCATCCCGATACTCGAGGATGTGTTCAAATCAAGCCAGAGAAATATAAAAGAGTTATCGGAGCTTATGCTGAAACTGTCCGAAGAACTGCTCAGCAACAACGAAGGCGCGAAACGAATTGAGGTACTCAACGATAATATAGCAATCGAGCAGAAGAAAAAACAGAAACTACTCAAGCTAAACATCGAAGGACTCTTCCCCGACTCAGAATTCGTGCGTATGACAGCTGAGTGTGACGACGAAATCAAGCGCTGTCAAGATGAAATAGATGAAATCACTGAACAGCTCACAGGCAGAAAGGACATCAACAAGGAGCTCGCTCAGATCCGCTCAATCCTGAACCTCGCCTCCGAAAGTCTTGACGAGGATGAGATAGACCGCAGCTTCGTAGACAGGTTCATAAAACGAATCCTTGTCTACCCCGAAGAAAACGGTATGCGGCTCGAAATCGAGCTCAACGCGGGCGAAAAAGTCAGCAAAAGCCTCATAAAACCTGCAGGTCGTACAGGTCAAGCGTCTAAGAAGATGATTCAGTCTTACGAGCAGAGCTTAAAATAAGTTAAAGAAAACCTCCTGTATCAATGCAGGAGGTCAATTCATTATAAAATTATTATCTTTTGAGCATAGCATAATTTTGTAGCCGTTCAGCATATATTCTTTAAAAAAGAACTTTTCGCCGTTATGCACCGTAAACAGCTCTCCGCCGCTTAAGTCAAGCGACTTGACGGCAAAGTGAAAGCCCTCGCCTATGCATTTTATAAACGCTTCCTTCTTTGTCCATAAATCATAGAAACATTCTTTCTTATCCTCGGCGTTTTTCAGAGCGTTGAGCTCGTTTTCGGTGTAGACAACTCTGCCGAGACGCTCGTACTCACATTCCTTCAGCTGCTCGATATCACAGCCGACTTCATAAGCGTCAGACACAGCGAGAACCGCATAGTCTCCGCTGTGAGCAAGGTTGAAAAACGGTCCGTTTTCTACATAAGGCTTTCCGTACTCACTGAGTTTTATTTCTTTATCAGAAATATACTTATTCAGCAAAAGTCCTGCCGCAAGCGACTGGAGCTTGCTCTGTCCGTCGATTAATCGGTCGAACTTCTCGCGGCGGTACGGCGACAGCTTCGAAATATTTAATTCGTTTAAAGAAATATCATTGATGTTTTGAATGTAAATTTTTACCATAAACAAAATGGGCGGAAACCCGCCCATCTCCTTAATTCTTAATATCCTTCTTTTCCGTCGAGCGAATCGTCGTCTACAATCCAGTCCTCAACATACAGCGCGGTGAACTTATCCTTTGTATTGCGGATAACCACGCGCTGAATTCCCGCGTTGATAATCATACGCTTGCACATCGCGCAGGAGTTCGCGTTCTCAACATAATTTCCCGTGCCGAACTCCTTGCCCACAAGGTACATTGTAGCGCCTATCATCTGCTCACGCGGAGCGTGGATAATCGCGTTCGCCTCGGCGTGAACGCTGCGGCAAAGCTCATAGCGTGTACCTCTCTGAACGTTCATTTTTTCACGGATACATGTTCCGAGGTCGGAACAGTTCTTTCTGCCTCTGGGAGCTCCTACATAACCTGTCGAAACAATCTGGTCGTTCTTAACGATAATCGCGCCGTAGTTGCGGCGGATACAGGTTCCTCTCTCGAGAACAGTCTCGGCTATATCAAGATAATAGTTTTCTTTATCAATACGTGACATAAGCTTCACCTCATAGTTTAATAGGGCTTAGCAGGTTTTGCCCTTATGCCCTGCTAATATAATCCATTATTTAGCGGAGTTTGTCAAGTGTTTTATGCAGTTTTCGCACACGGTTTTGCCCATATAGCTTCTGAGTCCCGCGGTTCTGTCGCAAAAAACACAGGTTTGTTCCGCTTTTGAGAGCACAATTCTGCCATCTTCTACTTCTATGAGAAGGTCTTCGCCCTCGCGGAAGCCTACCGCGTCGCGGAAATCCTTGGGAATTACAATCCGTCCTACAGGGTCAATCGGCTTATATGTTTTGTAAATCATAGCACACACTTCCTTCGACAACATTCTACCAAAAGTTGGTAATAGTGTCAAGGATTAACAATATACGAGAATATTTTTCACAAAAGGACAGGTTATGCTGAATTACATTTTCGGAGGAATTATTATAATCTCCGTTATTTTCGGAATTTTCACAGGCAACGGCTCCGCGCTCGCGGACGGAATTATTAACGGCGCAAAGGACAGTATCAGCCTGCTTACCGCTATGGCGGGAATGATGCTGTTGTGGTCGGGAATTATGGAAGCAGCGTCGCAAGGCGGCTTCACAAAGATTATCGGCAGGGCTCTCTCCCCTGTGCTGCGTCGGCTTTTCAAAAACGTCGGAAAAGACAGCAAGGCTCTCAACTACATAAGTATGAATGTCAGCGCAAACCTGCTCGGACTCGGCAACGCGGCAACTCCGTTCGGGCTGTCGGCTATGGGTGAGCTTTACAAGCTCGGCAACAGCAGCGAAAAAGCAAGCGATGATATGGTAACCTTTGTGGTTATGAACACGGCTTCAATCCAGCTTATGCCTACAATCGTAGGAACACTCAGACAAAACTACGGCAGTCAGACGCCGTTTGATATCCTGCCCTGCGTATGGATAAGTTCGGCATGCGCGCTTGCCGTCGGTCTCGGGTTATCAAAATTGTTGAGGCGCTGACATGGACCTGTTTATGCCGCTGTTTATCGCCGCTGTGGTTGTGCTGGGGCTGATAAAAAAGGTTCCGATATTCGAAGCGTTTGTTATCGGCGCGAAAGACGGAATCAAAACGCTTTACAAAATCGCGCCTACACTTGTGGGACTTATTGTCGCGGTTGATATGCTCAAATCGAGCGGAGCGACCGACGTACTATGCGGCGCTGTAACACCGCTTGCGGACGCGCTGGGATTTCCAAAAGAAATCGTGCCGATGCTACTTCTCAGACCTATTTCGGGAGGCGGCTCAACGGCGCTGCTCACTAACATTTACAAAGACTGCGGTCCCGACAGCTTCGCGGGACAGGCGGCGTCCGTACTGGCAGGCTCAACCGAAACAACCTTTTACGCTGTCGCGGTGTATTTCGGCAGTGTAAAAATCACAAAAACACGCCACACGCTTATCTCGGCGCTTGCGGCTGACTTTACCGCCGCGGTTATGGCTGTGCTTACAGTCAGACTTATTCTGCAATAAAAAACTATGTTTTGATTGGAACACCAAGCCTTCCCAGGATTAAATGAGAAATGAGAATGGAGAAATGAGAGAGAAACGCCAAGCCTTCCCAGGATTAAATGAGAATGGGCGGCAAAAATGCCGCCCGTTAGTTTTGCGCAATCGCGTTTTGTTAACTTAATATATCTGTCAAAGTATCCCAAATGGTGTCCATTAAGGTGTAGTTATCAATCTCGTTCGGGGTTTCGTTGGAAACGCAGAGCACATCCTGTTTTACCAGTTCTTCGACTTTTATTTCGGGAGTTTTATAT
>JAILPC010000152.1 GCA_024690465.1 Ruminococcus sp. | reverse complement strand
CGAAAAATACCGCTCTGCTTCAGAAGCTGGTCAACAAGAGTGGTCTTGCCGTGGTCAACGTGGGCAATGATAGCAACATTGCGGAGGTTTTCTCTTTTACTCATAAAAATCCATCCCTTAGTAATTCTTTATCTTCCATTTTTCCAAACATATATTATATCACTTTAATATGAAAATTTCAATATAAAATTTTGCTTTCCCTTGGGCGAAAGCGGCTGGTCGAAGCGAAGCCAATAAGAGGATACGCCCTTACTAAGGGAGGCTTTATTTGGAATTAACACTTTACTTTAATAAAGAGTTGTGATATAATTAACAATGTATGATTATATATATTCATATATAGCAGAAGGTAATAGTATGATAATTCACACTATTAAGATTTATGTTGTCCGCCCAGTTTGCCGCAATGCGGCACGGGCGACGACTATAATCGCCGCTTTACACCTTATCCGCCCACGGTAAGGTTGTAGAGATTATTATTGACTATTTGTGGGCGGAAAGGCTATGGCGATTATTATGGGTTTAACAATTGCGCAAAAAATTATTAAAAACCATATCGTTGACGGACAAATGATAACAGGCAGCGATATCGGTTTAAGAATTGACCAGACTCTGACACAGGACGCTACGGGAACAATGGCATACCTCGAATTTGAGGCTATCGGTGTGCCGAGAGTAAAGACCGAAAAAAGCGTAGCCTACATAGACCACAACACACTCCAGACAGGTTTTGAAAACGCTGACGACCACCGCTTTATTCAGTCGGTGTGCAAAAAGCACGGTATCTATTTCTCGCGTCCCGGCAACGGAATTTGCCATCAGGTTCATCTTGAGCGTTTCGGCAAACCCGGAAAGACATTAATCGGTTCTGACAGTCACACTCCCACAGGCGGCGGTATCGGTATGCTCGCTATCGGCGCGGGCGGACTTGACGTTGCTGTTGCGATGGGAGGCGGCGCTTACTATATTACAATGCCTAAGATGGTTAAGGTTGAGCTCACAGGCAAATTAAGACCGTGGGTATCGGCTAAAGATATTATTCTCAAGGTGCTTGAGGTTATGTCCGTAAAAGGCGGCGTAGGAAAGATTGTTGAATACGCGGGCGAAGGCGTCAAGACCTTATCGGTTCCCGAAAGAGCAACAATCACAAATATGGGCGCTGAACTTGGCGCTACTACTTCTATCTTCCCCTCTGACGAGGTTACAAGAGAATTTCTCAAAGCTCAGGGACGTGAGGAAGATTACACGGAACTCAGCTCCGACGCTGACGCTGAGTACGACGAGATTATCAAAATAAACCTTAGTGAGTTAAAGCCCCTTGCGGCTTGTCCTCACTCACCAGACAACATCAAAACTATCGAAGAACTCTCGGGCAAGGAGATTAATCAGGTCTGCATCGGTTCCTGCACAAACTCATCCTACAGAGATATGATGAAAGTCGCGGCTATCCTCAAGGGCAAGACTGTTGCGGACGGTGTGAGCCTCGCTATCGCTCCCGGAAGCAAGCAGGTTCTCAATATGCTTGCTCTAAACGGCGCGCTCGGCGATATGATTGCGGCAGGCGCGAGAATCCTCGAGAGCGCTTGCGGTCCCTGTATCGGTATGGGACAATCTCCCAACTCGGGCGGCGTATCGCTTCGAACATTCAACCGTAACTTTGAGGGACGTTCAGGCACAGCCGACGGACAGATTTATCTCGTTTCTCCCGAGACAGCGGCAGCTTCAGCTCTCACAGGCGTATTCACCGACCCGACAACTCTCGGAGCTGACGTTGAAATCGAAATGCCCGAAAAATTTCTTATTAACGACAATATGGTTATCGCTCCTATCAACGAGAGCGAAATGGACAGTGTAGAAGTACTCAGAGGCCCTAACATCAAGCCTTATCCCGAGACTTCTCCGCTTGCCGACAGCATTGAGGCGAGCTGCTCGCTCAAGGTCGGCGACAACATCACTACAGACCACATTATGCCCGCGGGCGCGAAAATACTTCCCCTGCGTTCAAATATTCCGAAAATCTCGGAGCACTGCTTCACAGTTTGCGACAAAGACTTCCCGAGCCGCGCTAAGACGCTCGGCTCAAGCATAGTCGTAGGCGGAGAAAACTACGGTCAGGGTTCATCGCGTGAACACGCGGCTCTCGCTCCCCTCTATCTCGGAGTAAAGGCTGTGCTTGTTAAGAGTTTCGCGAGAATCCATAGAGCTAACCTCATCAACGCGGGTATCATTCCGCTGACATTCAAGAACGCCTGCGACTATGACAAAATTAAGCTCGGCGATATGCTCGAGCTTCCGAACGTTAAAGAGGAAATCGCTGAGGGCAAGAACATTACCGTAATCAACAAGACAAACGGCGAGACAATCGAGACCGTCTGTGAGCTCACCGACAGAACAAAGGCGATTCTTATCGCGGGCGGACTGCTTGATTATACAAAGGAGAACAGTTAACCAATGAGTAAAATACAGATGAAAACTCCGCTCGTTGAGATGGACGGAGACGAAATGACAAGAATAATCTGGCAACAGATTAAAGATATCATTATTCTGCCTTTTGTAGACCTCAAGACAGAGTACTATGACCTTGGACTTGAAAACCGCGAGAGAACCAAAGACCAAATAACTCTCGACAGCGCCGAGGCGACAAAGAAGTACGGCGTAGCTGTAAAGTGCGCTACAATCACTCCGAACGCGGCGAGAATGCCCGAGTATAACCTCAGTCAGATGTGGAAAAGTCCAAACGGCACAATCAGAGCGGCGCTCGACGGAACTGTTTTCAGAGCTCCTATCTTAGTCAAGGGCGTTACGCCATATATTCCCACCTGGACTAAGCCGATTACAATCGCTCGTCACGCATACGGCGACGTTTACAAAAACGTTGAAATGGAAGTTGAGAGCGGCTCAACGGCTGAACTCGTTGTAACAAAGCCCGACGGCTCAGTTGAGAAGAGCACTATTCACGAGTTTAAGGGTGACGGCATTATTCAGGGACTTCACAACCTGGACGAAAGCATAGGTTCATTCGCGAGAGCTTGCTTTAACTTCGCGCTCGACACCAAGCAGGACGTTTGGTTCTCAACAAAGGACACAATCAGCAAAAAGTATGATCACCGCTTTAAGGACATTTTCTCAGAGATTTTCGAGAACGAATACAAGGAAAAATTCGAGGCGGCGGGAATTACATATTTCTATACATTGATTGACGACGCTGTAGCGAGAGTTGTCCGCTCCAACGGCGGTTACATCTGGGCATGCAAAAACTACGACGGCGACGTTATGAGCGATATGGTAGCCACAGCCTACGGCTCGCTGGCTATGATGACTTCGGTTCTTGTTTCTCCCGACGGAGTATACGAATACGAAGCGGCTCACGGCACAGTTCAGCGTCATTACTACAAATATCTCAAGGGTGAGGAAACCTCAACAAACTCTGTAGCCACACTGTTCGCGTGGTCAGGCGCTCTGAGAAAGCGCGGCGAGCTTGACGAGCTTCCCGAGCTCATTGCCTTTGCCGACAAGCTCGAAAAAGCTGTTATCGACACAATCGAGAGCGGCATTATGACAGGCGACCTCTACCTCATCTCAAAGCTCGAAAATAAGAAAAAGGTTAACACAACTGAATTCCTCGAGGCAGTAAAATCAGCGCTCGATAAAAAATAAAACGAAGAACGAAAAAACGAAGAGTATTGAATACTCTTCACTCTTCACTTATGAGGAAGATATGGATGAATAAGGATAATATTTCAAAATCGGTAATACGCAGATTACCGCGTTACTACCGCTTTCTGACAGAGCTTGAAGAAAATAACACCGAGCGTGTAAGCTCAGGCAAGCTCGCCGAGATAATGCGCACCACCGCAAGCCAGGTCAGACAGGACCTCAACTGCTTCGGCGGATTCGGACATCAGGGATACGGATATTCGGTATCTAAGCTGAAGTTTGAAATCGCGAAGATACTAGGACTCAACAACAATTTCAAAGCGATACTCGTAGGCGCGGGACACATCGGAACGGCTATAGCCGCTCATATGAATTTTGAAAAGCTCGGATTTAACCTTGTCGGAATCTTTGATAATAACAAAGAAATCATCGGCAACAAAATCAACGAGCTTGAAATTCTCAACGAGCAAGACATTGAGGTTTTCTGTGAAAGCAACGACATTGACGCCGCTTTCCTGTGCATACCCAAGTCGTCAGCTTTCGAAATTGTTCAGAGACTTTATGATTGCGGAGTAAAAAACTTCTGGAACTTTACACATTATTATATTCAGGGTGATTATCCCGAGGCAACCGTTGAGAACGTTCATCTCAGCGATATACTGATGACGCTGTGCTACAGCATGAACGAGGCAATTGACAACGCTGACGCGGAGGAAAATGATGAGTAACAGGAAGATGAGTAAATATCTCAGCCGAAAAATCAAATTTATCACTGTTTTTCCGATGATTGCGGTGATATTCGTAAACTCGTATAACTTCAAGGATCATTTTCTGCAGCCGACAACCAGAATCAGCGAGGGCTTCAACGCCGCCGCGATGTTTGAATACTTTTTTTCAAACGAACTTCTGCGCTTTGCTGTGCCGATGTTCTTCGCGATATCTGGATTCCTGTTTTTCTTCACCTATGAAAACACCGCGAAATGCTATGTAAAAAAACTCAAGTCGCGCGCGAAATCAATTCTTATCCCCTACCTTATCTGGACAACGCTGTCAGGCTTGACTGTAACAATTCTGTCGCAGATACCTTTCTTCGCGAGTTTACCTATCATCGAGGAAAAAGCTTTCGGCTGGACTTCATTCTATATGTACCTGATAAGTCCCGCGGCTTTTCAGCTCTGGTTCTTACAGCAGCTTATGATATTCGTATTGCTCGCTCCTATTCTGTACTTCCTGATTAAAAAGACGAGAGGAATTATACTCATCGCTCTGGCGATCCCGTGGCTGATGGACTATTCCTTCAGCATCGGAATTGATGGAGTATTTTCATTCACAATCATCAACTTTGAGGGATTGTTCACGTTCTCGGTAGGCGCGGCGTTCGCGATTTTCAGCAGATCAAGAGAATTCACACGCTCCGAGAACCGTATTCAGACTATGATATACATAGTAATCTGGATTCTGTTGAGTCTGCTCAACACATACATCGCGGCGTTCGCGGACGACAGTTTTATTTTTGACATCATTATGCTTGTGCTCTATAAGCTCAATGAGGCTGTGGGCGTAATCGCGATGTGGTACCTCTTTGACCATATCGCAAAGAGAATATACGACAAAAAAGGCTTTATCATCGCCGCTACCCACCTGTTTATAGTGTACGCTATGCACGAACCGATGCTCCACATATTCTTCCAAATGGCGCTGAGACAGGGCAGCACGCTGCTCGGGCACGTAGCTCTGTATATATGCCTGCCGCTTTCGGTCGGCGCAGTGTGCATTATCGTCAGTATGGCGCTGAGAAAGAACTGCCGCAAGTTCCACGGTGTTCTCACAGGCGGGAGATAGTAATTAAATACTTAACAAAAACAAGGGCAGCCTTTCGGCTGCCCGTAACTGTTCACTGATAACTGTACTAAACCTGAGGACCAGCGGCTACCAAAGCCTTACCTGCCTCGTTGGTGGTGTACTTTGTAAAGTTCTTGACGAATCTCTGCGCGAGGTCTTTCGCCTTTTCGTCCCAAACGGACGGGTCGGCATAAGTATCTCTCGGGTCAAGAATATTTGTGTCAACTCCCGGAAGCTCTGTGGGAACCTCGAAATTAAAGTAAGGAATCTTCTTTGTGGGAGCGCTCTTGATATCTCCGCCTAAGATAGCGTCGATAATTCCACGTGTATCCTTGATTGTGATTCTCTTACCTGTGCCGTTCCACCCTGTGTTTACGAGATACGCTTTCGCGCCGCTCTTCTGCATTCTCTTAACGAGCTCCTCGGCGTACTTTGTGGGATGAAGTTCAAGGAAAGCCTGACCAAAGCAAGCTGAGAATGTGGGAGTGGGCTCCGTAATACCGCGCTCTGTGCCCGCGAGCTTCGCTGTAAAGCCCGAGAGGAAGTAATACTGTGTCTGCTCGGGTGTGAGAATTGATACGGGAGGCAGAACACCGAACGCGTCAGCTGAAAGGAAGATAACATTCTCGGCGGCAGGACCCGCGGAAATCTTGTTTACGTTCTTGGCAATCTTTTCGATATGCTCAATCGGATAAGAAACACGGGTATTTTCTGTTACGCTCTTGTCGTCGAAGTCGATTTTTCCGTTTTCGTCAACTGTA
>JAILPC010000142.1 GCA_024690465.1 Ruminococcus sp. | reverse complement strand
AACTATGGAGGTGCTTTGCTATCAGTAAGAAACAGGACATTCAGATCAATGAGGACATCCGGGACAGCGAACTCAGAGTTATCAGCGCGAGCGGTGAACAGCTCGGCATTATGTCAGCGGAACAGGCTCTGGATCTGGCGGCTAAAGAAGACCTTGATCTCGTTAAAATTGCTCCTCAGGCTAAACCGCCTGTGTGCAAAATTATGGATTACGGTAAGTACAAATTCGAAAAAGCCAAAAAAGAAAAAGAAGCCCGCAAAAATCAGAAGATTATCGAAACAAAGGAAGTCAGACTTTCTCTCAACATCGATACTCATGATTTCAACACCAAGCTCAACAACGCTATCAAGTTTTTGAAGCACGGCGACAAGGTTAAGGTTTCAATTCGTTTCAGAGGACGTGAAATGGGTCACTCTGAGTTCGGTTACGATCTTATGAATCGTTTTTCCGAGGCTTGCGAGGAGTTTGCGACAGTCGCGAAACCCTCGAAACTCGAAGGCCGCAACATGGTAATGTTTCTTTCGCCAAAGCCGAATAAGTAAATTTTGTTAAGGAGGATAAATATTATGCCTAAAATCAAAACACACAGCGGAGCAAAAAAGCGCTTTAAACTTTCTAAGAACGGTAAAGTTATCCGTGCTCACGCTAACAAATCTCACATTCTCAACAAAAAGACAAGAAAACGCAAGAGAGGTCTTCGCCAAACAGTATGTGCTGATAAGACCAACGTGGCTCAGATTAAGCGTCTGATTCCATATAAATAATTTTTGATTTCTAACTGAACGGAGGTAATAAATATGGCACGAGTTAAAGGCGCGATGGCTACTCGCAAAAGGAGAAAAAAAGTATTAAAGCTCGCAAAGGGCTATTTTGGTTCTAAATCAAGACATTTTAAAATGGCTAAACAGGCGGTTAACAAATCCGGTAACTACGCTTATATCGGACGTAAGCAGAAGAAGAGAGATTTCCGCCGTCTTTGGATTACACGTATTTCAGCTGCTTGTAAGGCTAACGGTATGAATTATTCAACATTTATGAACGGTCTTAAAAAAGCCGGTATTACGCTCAATCGTAAAATGCTCTCAGAGATCGCTATTGCCGATCCAGCGGCGTTCACATCACTCGTTGAGCAGGCTAAGGCTGCTAAATAATAAAACGTAATTGCGTTTGGAATTCTTTCCAAACGCTTTTGCTATTTAGTTATACTAATTCGGTGAAGTTATGAAACGTATCAGTGCTAAGGATAATCCTTTGATTAAGCATATCAACAAGTTGATTAAATCCTCAAAATACAGAGCTCAGAGCGGTGAGTTTGTCGCCGAGGGAGTGCGTATTTGTCACGACGCACTCTTATCCGGTTGTGAAATTGATTCGCTTGTTATTTCGGATTACGCTTTAAACAATTACAGAGAAACCGCATTTAAACTCGAACAAAAAGCGCGTAATTCCTATATTATCTCGGACGCTTTGTTCCGCAAAATCTCCGATACTATTAATCCCCAGGGAGTTCTTTGTGTTATAAAAACCCTTGACAATCCCAGTCTATTTGATAAAATAAAATGTAATGGTAAATTTTTGGCACTTGATAATATTCAGGACCCTTCAAACCTTGGCACAATCCTTAGGACAGCCGAGGCTGTCGGCATAGACGGCGTAATTCTGTCGGCTGACTGCTGCGATATATATTCGCCCAAGGTCGTCAGAGGCAGTATGGGAGCCGTGTTCAGGATATCTTGTTGTATCGTCGATACAATTGCTGGTTTTTTGAATAACAATCCTGATTTGGTTTCATATGCAGCTGTTGTAACTCCCGATGCCGAAAAGCTTACCGATATTGATTTCAACAATAAAACAACCTGTGTTGTTGTCGGCAACGAAGCAAACGGACTTAAGCAAGCTACAATTGACGCCTGTGCATCATCGTTTACGATTCCGATGAAGGGCAGAGCCGAAAGCCTTAACGCGTCTGTTGCCGCAAGCATAATCATGTGGGAAATGATTAAATGACTGATATAAGATATTGGATTTGGTTTTCTCAGGCAATAGGTTATTGTACACCGAAAGCAAAACAAATCCTTGAGCTTTACGGAGATATCGAAAAGTTTTATAACGGAAAAGAACCTGAATGGAGGCTTTCGGGCTTGTTTTCTAATGCGGAAATTTCCAAGCTTGATTCCACAGACTTATCTGTTGCTGACGACATAATATCAAAGTGTAACAAGTACTGCTATGAGATACTCACGCTCGATAATCCTTTTTATCCGCGTTGTCTTTATAACATTGACGATCCGCCCGCTGTTTTGTATGTTTCGGGTATGCTGCCCGATGTTGACGACCGTCTGACAATCGGTGTAGTTGGTACACGGAAGGCGTCTATGTACGGTATCAGAGCGGCTCACAGCTTTTCGTATAATCTCGCAAAATGCGGCATCACGATTATAAGCGGCGGCGCGCTCGGAATTGACTGTTCCGCTCATCTCGGCACACTTGCCGCTGACGGAGTAACAGTTTGTGTTCTCGGCTGCGGAATAAACTATGAGTATCTACGTGAGAACGCCAAGATGCGCAGCGATATCACCTACAAGGGCGCTGTAATATCCGAGTATCCGCCCGATACAGAACCCTATCCTTTTCATTTTCCGCAGCGCAACCGCATTATCTCCGCCTTATCGGACGGAATATTCGTTGTGGAAGCGGGGCATAAGAGCGGCGCTCTTATTACTGTTAATTCCGCTCTTGAACAGGATCCGACAAAAAAGATTTTCGCTATGGCAGGTCCAGCGGATCCGCATTTTTACGGCACAAACGAGCTTGTTAAAGACAAGATAGCAAAGCTTGTTACCGATTATAAAGATATTATTGATGATTTTGAAAGTATATATGTAACCGAGGAGATTTCTCCCGAATTAATTCATATAAATGAAAAGATTAACGCTATTCCCGTTAAGGGCAAAGTCCCCGAAGATATCAACGGGCTGAAAACAAACGATTTGTCGGAGGTTCCCGTTCACAAGGAAAATATCAATTTATCCGATGATGAAAGCAAGGTTTATTATTCCATAGGAAATGAACCTGTTCATATTGATTCAATTGCAGAGAAAACAAAGCTTCCTGTCTATAAAATCTCGCCGATTCTGACAGTTCTCGAGATTAAAAAACTCATTAAATGTGTGCAGGGCAGAAGCTATATTATAATATAAATTTGGAGGTATTATGTCTAACTTAGTTATTGTGGAGTCGCCCGCAAAGGCAAAAACCATCAAAAAATACTTAGGTAAGGATTACGATGTAATCGCTTCAATGGGTCATATCCGTGACCTTCCCAACGCTCGTCTCAGCGTAGATATCAAGAATAATTATGAGCCTAACTATACCATTATCAAGGGCAAGGAGTCGCTTGTAAATGATATCCAGAAGCAGGCTGGCGCGTCTGATAAGATTTATCTTGCGACTGACCCTGACCGTGAGGGAGAGGCTATTTCGTGGCATTTGGCATATGTTCTCGGACTTGATTTAAATGACACAAACCGTGTTGAATTCAATGAGATTACAAAAACGGGTGTAAGCACAGGAATGCAGTCCCCCAGAAGTATCAACCTTAATCTCGTTAACGCTCAGCAGGCGAGACGTGTGCTTGACCGTCTGGTCGGTTATAAGCTCAGTCCCTTTGTGTCCCAGAAAATCCGCAGAGGTATGTCCGCCGGTCGTGTACAGTCTGTCGCTGTAAGAATTATTGTTGATAGGGAAGAGGAAATCAGAGCGTTTAAACCTGAGGAATACTGGACAATCGACGCCAAGTTTATCCCCAAGGGATCACGCAAATCTTTCCCCGCTACATTATATTTAGGAAAGAAGAAAATCGAAAATAAGGAACAGGCAGAAAAGATACTGGCCGATCTCGAGAACGCTGAATATGTTGTTACGAGCGTAAAGCACGGTACTCGAAAAAAATCACCCGCTCCTCCTTTCATTACATCAACATTACAGCAGGAAGCGTCCAGAAAGCTTGGATTCCAGTCCAGAAGAACCATGAAGGTTGCTCAGGAATTGTACGAAGGTATTGAGATTGATGAGCTCGGAGCAACAGGTCTTATCACATATATGAGAACTGACTCGCTGCGAATATCAAACCAGGCTGTTTCCGAGGCAACTGATTATATCGGTAAAAAGTATGGCGATAAATATCTCCCCGCAAAACCAAGATTCTTCAAATCACGTTCAAACGCTCAGGACGGTCACGAAGCTATCAGACCTTCAATGCCTTCTCTTGAGCCTGATAAGATTAAACACAACCTCACATCAGACCAGTATAAGCTTTATAACCTCATCTGGAAACGTTTTATAGCTTCCCAGATGTCTGACTGCGTTCAGAAGACTACCCGCGCCGACATTGAGGGCAACGGATATGTGTTTAAGGCTTCGGGATATACTGTTGATTTTGACGGTTTTACAATGCTTTACACAGAGAGCAAGGATGTAGCTGAGGAAAAATCTCTTGAGCTTCCGCCTCTCGAAAAGGATATGAGCGTAAGAAAGAAAGAAATTGTGCCTAATCAGCACTTTACACAGGCGCCTCCCAGATATACCGAGGCTTCCCTTATCAAAACGCTTGAAGAGAACGGAATAGGCAGACCTTCAACTTACGCCGCAACTATTTCTACAATTACAGGTCGTGAATACGTCAAACGTGAGAGCAAGGTGCTCGTTCCCACAGAGCTTGGTGAAGCTATGGTCAAGCTGATGAAGGAGCGTTTCCCCAAGATTGTTAACCTTAAGTTTACAGCTCAGATGGAACAGAACCTTGATACAGTAGAAAGCGGTGAGGTTGAGTGGAAAGCTCTGATTGACGATTTCTATAAAGATTTTGAAAAGACCTTAGCCAAAGCCAAAACTGATATGGATGGTGTAAAAATCCAGCTTGAAGAGGATAAGACCGACATTATCTGCGAGAAGTGCGGCAGAAATATGGTTATCAAAGTCGGCAGATTCGGCAAGTTTATAGCTTGTCCGGGATATCCGGAATGTAAAAATGTTAAAAAGTATGTCCAGAAACTCGGCGTTAAGTGTCCCAAATGTGGTGACGGCGATGTAATTATAAAGCAGACAAAGCGCAAGACCGTATTCTACGGCTGCAGCAACTATCCGAATTGTGATTTCGTTTCGTGGAATGAACCCGTGAACGAGAAATGTCCTAATTGCGGAGAAGTCCTTTTCAAGAAGAAGGGCAAAAAGAAGGTTCTTTTCTGTGAAAACAAGGACTGCGGATATGAAAAGGCAATCAAATAATGTATATTAATGTAATCGGAGCAGGATTAGCGGGATGTGAAGCGGCTTATCAGATAGCCAAGCGCGGAATAAGCGTAAGACTATATGATATGAAGCCTCAGAAAAAGAGTCCCGCTCATAAATCCGACCTTTTTGCGGAACTCATATGCTCAAATTCATTTAAGGCAGATAGAGTTTCTTCGGCTGCAGGTCTGCTCAAGGCGGAAATGCGGCGTTTTGACTCAATCCTTTTACAGGCAGCTGATGTTTCACGCGTTCCCGCGGGAGGAGCTTTGGCGGTTGACCGTTATGTCTTCTCTGAGTATGTAACAAATACTCTCAAAAGCAACGAACACATCACATATATTAATAATGAGATTATTGATATTCCCGATGGTGAAATATCCGTAATCGCGACAGGACCGCTCACTTCGGATGACCTCGCGAAGAGTATCTATTCACGCTTTGGAAGCGCGCTGTCGTTTTTTGACGCTGCTGCTCCTATCGTTACTCTTGACAGCATAGATATGGAACACGCCTTTTTTGAGTCAAGATACGGTAAAGGCGACGGTACAGATTATCTTAACTGTCCGATGAATAAAGCGGAATATGATGTTTTTTATTATGCTCTTGTTAATGCCGAGAGAGCTCCTGTTCACGAATTTGATGTTCGTGACCCGAAGGTCTATGAGGGCTGTATGCCGATTGAGGTTATGGCTCAGCGCGGTTATGATACAATAAGATTCGGACCAATGAAGCCTGTCGGATTGACAGATCCGAAAACCGGGCACCGTCCCTGGGCTGTTCTTCAGCTTCGTAAGGAGAACGCGTCAGGTACAATGTTCAATCTGGTTGGTTTCCAGACAAATCTGAAGTTTCCCGAACAAAAGCGTGTGTTCGGATTAATACCGGCGCTTAAGAACGCTGAATTTGTTCGCTACGGCGTAATGCACCGTAATACGTTCTTGAACTCTCCGCAAATACTGAATA
Organism: Ruminococcus sp.; assembly: GCA_024690465.1. Taxonomy (GTDB): domain Bacteria; phylum Bacillota; class Clostridia; order Oscillospirales; family Acutalibacteraceae; genus Ruminococcoides. Next base: position 11,764 of record JAILPC010000142.1, on the reverse strand, counting down.
GAGATTTCAGCACAAAGGAAAACAAAAATATATTTTTTGCGGGTCAGATTACAGGCGTCGAGGGATATATGGAAAGCGCGTCATCGGGAATTCTCGCGGGAATAAACGCCGCGAGAAGGCTTAACGGACAGGAAAGCCTTGTATTGCCCGATACAACGATGATGGGTTGTCTGTCAAAGTATGTATCGGATGAAACAGTTGTTGATTTTCAGCCTATGGGAGCCAATTTTGGCATTATCCCCGAGCTTGAGAATCGTCCGAGAAATAAACAGGAACGCGGACAAGCGTACGCAGACCGCGCGCTTGAGGATTTAGAAAACTATTTAGAAAGCGTGATACTATGAAAATAATTGTGGATGCTATGGGCGGTGACAACGCTCCTTTAGAGATTGTTAAGGGCTCTGCCGAGGCTGCTTCCGAGTATGATGTTGATATTATTCTTGTCGGTGACGAAAATCAGATAAATAAAGTCTCCGAGGATAATGACATAGATATATCAAAGATGGAAATTGTCCACGCGAGCGATGTTATCGCGAATGACGAGGACGCCGACGCTGTACTTAAAAAAAAGCCCGACAGTTCTCTCGCGGTTGCGCTTAAGCTTCTTGCCGAGGGCAAAGGCGAGGCTATAGTCAGCGCCGGAAACAGCGGAGCAATTTGTGTAGGCGGTACTCTTATAGTAAAGCGTATCAAGGGTATAAAACGTCCCGCTTTCGCTCCTGTTCTTCCTCATACAAACGGCGGTTTCTTTATGCTTATTGACGCGGGCGCTAATCTTGAGTGCCGTCCCGAAATGCTTTATCAGTACGCTGTTATGGCGTCTGCATATATGGAAAAGGTTATGAAGGTTGATAAGCCCAGAGTAGGTCTTGCCAACGTCGGCACAGAGGAACACAAGGGTATGGAACTTCAGCACAACACATATGAGTTGTTAAAGAATTCCGATTTGAATTTTATCGGAAATGTTGAGGCGCGCGATTTGTCTGACGGCGTATGTGACGTATGTGTATGTGACGGATTTACGGGCAATATGATTCTCAAGACTTATGAGGGCGTCGCAAAATCATTATTTGGTATGATTAAGCAGCTGTTTTCAAAAAGTTTTAAGAACAAAATCGCCGCGGGTCTTGTTATCGGAGACCTTAAAGAAATGGCTAAAAAATTCGATTACAACGAAGTCGGCGGAGCTCCGATTATGGGTACGGCAAAGCCCGTATTCAAAGCGCACGGAAGCTCCAAGGCTATGACATTCAAAAACGCTATCCGCCTTACAAAGGATTATGTAGACGGAGATGTAATATCTGAAATATCAAACGCAATAGGTTAAAAGATGAAAGAATTCGAAAAGCAACTTGATTATAAATTCAAAAACAAAAATCTTCTCCTGCAAGCGCTCACACATTCATCATATGCCAATGAGCACAAGGGCAATAATATAAAGCATAACGAACGTCTTGAGTTTCTCGGCGACGCTGTGCTCTCTATTGTTGTTGCTGAATATATCTACGCAAACTGTCCCGACTTGCCCGAAGGCGAGCTGACAAAGCTTCGTTCCGCGCTTGTTTGTGAGAAGGCTCTCTATAAATTCGGCAAAATGATTAACCTCGGAAGTTATCTCTATCTCAGCAAAGGCGAGAAAAACGGAGGCGGAGCAGACAGACCGTCCATTGTATCTGACGCGTTTGAAGCAGTTATTGCCGCAATTTATCTTGACGGCGGAATGGAACCTGCTAAAAAACATATTTTAAGGTTTGTTGTTCCCGAGATTAAGAACCAGAGCAAAAAGCCTTTTAAGGATTATAAAACAACTCTCCAGGAAATTGTTCAAAAAAACCCGGGAGAAAAGATTGAATATACGCTTGTTTCCGAAAGCGGTCCCGACCACGATAAGCACTTTGTTTTTGAAGTTCATCTCAACAGCAACGTGATAGGCAAGGGCGGCGGCAGAAGCAAGAAAGAGGCAGAACAGAACGCCGCGAGAGAGGCTTTGGAGTTGATGGGTTATTAAACACGGAAATATCGCGCTTTTTATTCCGCATAACGGATGTCCTCATCAGTGTACGTTCTGCAATCAGCGCAGGATTACCGGTAAAAATGCTCAGCCTGCTCCCGAATATGTAAGAGAAACTATCATAAAAGCTATAAATGATTTAGGGGATGACAGCAAGAATTGTGAAATCGCTTTTTTCGGCGGCAGTTTTACCGCAATTGACAGAGACTATATGATTTCGCTTTTAGATGCCGTTAATCCTTATATTCATTACTTTAAAGGTATCAGAGTATCAACCCGTCCCGATTATATTGACGGTAATGTACTCATTACTCTTAAAAACTACGGTGTCACTACAATAGAGCTCGGTGCTCAGTCTATGAACGATGAAGTGCTCAGAGCCAATAACCGAGGACACAGCGCTGACGATGTTATCAGAGCTTCAAAGCTGATTAAAAGCTATTCATTTAATCTCGGCTTGCAGATGATGACGGGATTATATAAAGCGACACCCGAGAGCGATATATTTACCGCTGAGCAGTTTGTAAAACTGAGACCTGATAGCGTCAGGATTTATCCTACGGTTATAATGAAGGATACCGTACTTGCTGATTTATATAGGAGCGGTGAGTTTATTCCTTATTCTCTCGATAATTCCGTTGATTTGTGCGCTAAGATTATGCTTTTGTTTGAAGACAATAATATTGATGTAATAAGGGTAGGCTTGCATTACAGCAAGAGTTTGATTGAAGGCAGTCTGGGGGACAGTTACCACCCTGCGTTCAAGGAACTCTGTGAAAACAAAATTTTTTTGAATAATATCTTAAAAAGCATTAATAATCCTGAAACAAAAGATATAATAGTAAGAGTTAATCCTTCGTCTGTTTCGAAGCTCATCGGTCAGAACAAGTCTAATATCAAGGTTTTAGCTGACTTAGGCTTTAATCTCAGCGTTGAGAAAGACCCGACTTTAAGCAAATACGAAGTAATAATAGAAAACAAATAGGTGATTAAATGCTGTTAAAATCCCTTGAAATTCAAGGCTTTAAGACATTTCCCGATAAAACTAAATTATCATTCGATACAGGTATGACATCTGTAGTAGGACCTAACGGTTCGGGCAAGAGCAATATCAGCGACGCCATCCGTTGGGTTCTCGGCGAGCAATCACCCAAGAGCCTGCGCTGCTCAAAAATGGAGGATGTTGTATTTAACGGCACTGATGACCGTAAGGCTCAGGGCTATGCTGAAGTTACCCTGAATATCGAGAATAAAGACAGATTTCTCCAGTATGACGGTGATGATGTTGCTGTAACGCGCCGTTATTACCGCAGCGGCGACAGCGAGTATCTTATCAACGGCGCTCAGGTGCGCCTGAAAGACGTCAACGAGCTGTTTATGGATACAGGTCTCGGCAGAGACGGATATTCTATGATAGGACAGGGTAAGATTGATAGTATCGTATCCTCAAAGAGCGAGGATAGACGTGAGATTTTTGAAGAAGCCGCGGGTATCTCGAGATATCGCTACAAAAAAATCGAGTCCGAACGCAAGCTTAAGCATACGGAAGATAATCTCTTGAGACTCAGAGATATTGTAACCGACCTCGAAGAGCGTGTCGGACCGTTAAAAACTCAGTCACAAAAGGCTGAAAAGTTCCTTGAGTTTTCGGGTGAAAAGAAAGAAATCGAGATTGCTCTGTGGGTTAATACTCTCAACAACAGCAATAAAGTGCTGAAAGAAGAAGAGGACAAGCTCCAAATTTTCCGCCTTCAGCACGATAACGCTAATATGGAACTTGATAATATTCAGCTAGAAACCGAGAGAAATTATGTTGAGAGCGCTGAGTATTCCACGAAAATTGAGTCAATCCGTGAGGACATTACAAATGTACAGGCTGAAATAAGCTCAAAAAAATCTTCCGTTTCCGTTGCTGAGAATGATATTCTGCATAACCGTGAAAACATTAAACGTCTGGAAGAGGAAATTAAAAAAGTTGACGATGACGCGGAGGACGCGCTCAACAGCATTGAGGAAAAGAAATCAAAGATTGAAGAGCTCAAATTATTAATTGAAGATAAACAAAGCGAGTATGATGATACCTCGGATAAGCTCAATGTTGTAAACACTGATTCAAGCCGTAGCGGCGACAAGCTCCAGGAGCTCAGCGCAAAGCTTGCCGAGCTTACAGCTCAGTCAGCCGATGCGCGTGTTACGATGATGACAAGCGTAACTTCCGTTAATGAGCTTCAGTCCAGAATTGAAGACATTTTAAGCAGCAATAACGACAGACAGGAGCAGTATAATACTACTCTTGAAATATTTGAGAATTTCAAAAGTCAGCTTGATGATGTCAACGAAAAGGTTGATTCTTATTCAAATTCTCTTAAAGGATTGGAAATCAAACTTGAATCAAGGCGTAAAAAGCGTGATGAGCTAAAGACTCAGGCGGACACTCTCAATCTCGACGCCCAGGAAGCGCTCAGACGAGTTAAACTTCTTGAGGATTTAGAACGCAATCTCGAGGGATTTTCCTATTCTGTCAAGAATGTTATGAAGGGTTCTCGTGAAGGCAGGTTAAAGGGCATCAGAGGACCTGTGTCGCGCATTATCGCTGTACCTGAGGAATATACCGTAGCTGTTGAAATTGCTCTCGGCACCGCTATGCAGAATATTGTTACCGCTACCGAGCAGGACGCTAAGGCAGCAATTTCCTTCCTCAAAAAGAACGACGGAGGGCGCGCTACATTTCTGCCTATTAACACAATCAAGCCTAAGGAGCTCAACGAAAAAGGTCTTGATGATTGCTATGGCTATCTCGGCATTGCGTCCGAGCTTTGTGACTGCAAACCTGAATATATTAATATACTTAAATCGCTGCTCGGCAGAATTGTTATAGCCGAGGATATAAACAGCGCCGCGTCTATTGCGAAGAAATATTCCTATCGTTTTAAGGTGGTTACTCTTGACGGTCAGGTTGTTAACGCGGGAGGTTCGCTGACAGGCGGTTCGCTCGGCAAAAAATCCGGTTTGCTTTCACGCGCAAGTGAAATCACAAAGAATAAGAAGAAAGCCGAACAGCTTCAGAAAAAGGCTGAGGAGGCAGCGAAGCTTGCTCAGAAGGCTGTCGACGATTTTGTTGCGATTGAAGCCGATATTCTCGCCACAAGAGCCGATTTGTCAAACACAAAGCAGGAACAAATCAGAATTATTACAGAATCCAAGGCTTGTGAGAATAGCCTTAACAATCAGAAAGATGCTATCGAAAACGCTCAGACGGAGATGGAGTCCTGCAAGCAGAGAATTGAGGGGTTCAAGGTTGATGAGCAAAAAGCCAAAAGCAGTCTCGATGATATTAACACAGCTATATCAGAATACGAGGCGCTCATAAATGATATTACAGGCAGCCGTTCTAAGCTTACCGAACAGCGCGAAGAGATGTCTGAGAAATTGCAGAATATCCGCCTCGAAATTGTAACGGCTAAAAAAGATATAGAAACACTTAATTCCGAGATTTCGTATGCTCTATCAACAGAAGAGGGCAGAGAAAACCGTAAAGCTCAGATTCGCGCGGACATTGAGCAGTATAACTATTTCATCAATGATGCCGAACAGAGAATTGACGGTCTTAATCATAATATTTCGGAACTAAACAACAAGATTAATTCGCTGAATTCCGAAATAGAATCTATCAACAATAAAAAGAATGAGCTTGAAAAACGTTCCGTAGAGCTCCGTACACTCGAGAAGGATAAGAACAACGAGCGTGAACTAGCGGGCAGAGAGCTTGCAAGGCTTGAGGAACGCAAGATTAATCTTCAGAAAGAATACGACAACATCATCTCAAAGCTTTGGGAGGAATATCAGCTCACAAAGAAAGAAGCTGAGGAATCAGCTATTGAGATTGAGAATCTATCTCAAGCTAAGAGCAGACTCAACGAGCTGAAATCAAAAATCAGAAACCTCGGAAATGTAAATGTAGGAGCTATCGAAGAATACAAGGAAGTTTCCGAGCGCTATGAATTCATAAGCGCTCAGGTTGAGGATGTTGAAAATTCCAAGAAAGAAATCGAGCGTCTTATTAACGAATTAACCAAGCAGATGCAGGAGGAATTCATTAAAGCGTTTGAGGAGATTAACCGCAACTTTACATTCACTTTCAAAGAGTTGTTCGGCGGCGGTACAGCCTCACTTTCTCTTACTGACCCCGAGGATATCCTCACAAGCGGTATTGATATTATCGTTCATCCTCCCGGAAAAATTGTTGTACATCTTGACGCTCTGTCAGGCGGTGAAAAGGCGCTTGTTGCTATCGCTCTGTATTTTGCTATTATGAAAGTCAGACCTGCTCCGTTCTGCGTAATGGATGAAATTGAGGCAGCTCTAGACGAAGTCAACGTTGACCGTTTCGCTCAGTATGTTCGCAGCTTAACATCAAAAACTCAGTTTATTCTTATCACTCACAGACGAGGAACTATGGAAGAAGCCGACGTCCTCTATGGTGTTACAATGCAGGACGAGGGCGTTTCAAAGCTGCTTGAACTCAGAGTAAGCGAAGTTTCAACAAAACTCGGAATCTAAAAATACATATTTAAAGGAAGATTAATATGGGACTTTTCAGTAAAATAAAAGAAGGTCTTAAGAAAACCCGCGACAGTGTTATCGGTCAGATCGATTCGATGCTCAAGTCTTTTACAAAAATTGATAACGAACTGTTTGAGGAGCTTGAGGAGCTTCTTGTAATGGGTGACGTAGGCGTCGAAACCTCAGAGGAAATCTGTGAAAAGGTTAAAGAACGCGTTAAGCAGACAGGTACAACAGACCCGGCTGAGATTCGTGTTCTGCTGCAGGAAGTCGTTGCAGAAATGCTTACAGGCGGGCAGGAGCTTAATCTTAACACAAAGCCGTCTGTTATCCTTGTAATCGGTGTTAACGGTGTAGGAAAAACCACTACTATCGGTAAAATGGCAAATCGTTTTAAAAACGAAGGCAAAAATGTTCTTCTCGCCGCTGCCGATACATTCAGAGCCGCTGCAATTGACCAGCTTCAGATTTGGGCTGACAGAAGCGGATGCGATATCATTAAGCAGAACGAGGGCAGCGACCCTGCCGCGGTTGTATATGATTCAATTTCAGCTGCGAAAGCACGAGGAGCGGATGTTATAATTGCCGATACCGCGGGCAGGCTTCACAACAAAAAGCACCTTATGGACGAGCTCGCTAAGATTAACCGCATTATTGACCGTGAGCTTCCCGACGCAGATAAGGAAATTCTTCTTGTGCTTGACGCCACAACAGGTCAGAACGCTGTTTCTCAGGTTGAGCACTTCAAGCAGGCTACAGGTATTACAGGTATCGTACTCACAAAGCTCGACGGAACAGCCAAGGGCGGTATTATTCTTGCTATCAAGAACACTCTTGATGTTCCTGTTAAGTTTATCGGCGTAGGTGAACAGATAGACGACCTGCAGCCGTTTGATCCCGAAGAATTCTCAAAAGCACTTTTTGATTTCAGTTGATATGAAGTTTATTATTGCTACAAACAATCCTAAAAAGCTTGTTGAACTCGAGCGAATATTAAGCCCTTTGGGTATTAATGCCGTTACCGCCAAACAGGAGGGGTTATCCCTTGACGAAATCGAAGAGAACGGCACAACCTTCAGGGAAAACTCCTTTATCAAAGCGTCTGCCGCCTGTCAGAAGTCGGGATTGCCCGCGATTGCGGATGATTCGGGCATATGTGTTGACGCTCTTGACGGTGCTCCCGGGATATATTCTGCTCGTTTCGGCGGCGAAAACGCTACAGATACAGACAAGAACTATCTTATTCTTCAAAAACTTGAAGGCTGTAAAAACCGAAACGCTCACTACACTTGCGCGATAACCTGCGTATTTCCTAACGATGATATGATTCAGGTTGAAGAATACTGTTTCGGCGAAATCGCTCTGAAGCCCGAAGGCACAGGCGGTTTCGGATATGATCCGATTTTCCTTTTTGACGGAGAATCTTTCGGAAATTATTCATCAGAAGCCAAGGATAAGGTGAGCCACAGGGGAAAGGCTCTGCGTGCCTTTAAAAAGGAATTGAAAAAGTATATGGAGGAAAAACATGCTAACGAGTAAACAGCGCGCGTATTTGCGCGGTTTGGCAAATAATATTGATACAATCGTTTATGTTGGCAAAGGCGGAATGACAGAGCAGATTATCAAACAGGCTGACGACGCTTTGACAGCGCGTGAGATTATTAAATGCAAATGTCTTGAAACCAGCCCGTTGACTTCCCGTGAGGCTGCTGATTTAGTCGCCGAGGGTACATCCTCGGATGTTGTACAGGTTATCGGTTCAAAATTTGTTCTGTACAGACCCAATCCCGATGAGCCTGTAATCAAGTTGCCAAAGAATAAAAATATTTGATAATAAGGGCGTGGTGACGTGAACAAAGCAGAATATCTGTCCCTTATAAATGAGCGAATGGGAGAGAGACGCTATATCCACAGCGTTAATGTCGCGAAATCTGCAGTTGAACTTGCCCGCCATTACGGAGCGGACGTAGAAAAAGCTGAGATTGCGGGTATACTTCACGACTGCTGCAAGGAAATCCCAAGGGATGAAATGTTGCAAATTATGACTGACGGTGGTATAATACTTGACGCTGTTGAAAAAGGCACGTCAAAGCTTTGGCACGCGATCGCGGGCAGTGTTTTTGTCCGTGATAATCTTAAAATTAATGATGATGATATCATTAACGCCATACGTTATCACACAACAGGCAGAGCAGGTATGTCGCTGCTTGAAAAAGTGATTTTCATTGCTGATTTCATTTCGGATGAGCGTGATTACAAAGGCGTAGAAATAATGCGTAAAAAAGCATTTAACTGCTTGGAGGACGCTATGCTGTTCGGTTTGCAGTTTACCATTACCGATCTGACTGCCAGAAAGCTTACTATACATACAAACGCTTTGGCGTGTTATAATGATATAATTTTTACTTTAGAACAGAAAGGTTTGTTATAATGACAACTTATGAACAGGCTGTAAAAATCGCAAAAATACTCGACAGTAAACTTGGTCAGGATATAAAAATAATTGAGGTTACCGACGTTACCGTGCTTGCCGACTATATGGTTTTCGCTACAGGCAGAAGCAGTACACAGGTAAAAGCTCTTGCTGACGAAGTTGAGTTCAAAATGAGTGAAGCTGGAATTGCTGTCAATCACATTGAAGGACATCGGTCCAACAGCTGGATTTTGCTCGATTATTCAGATATTATTGTAAATGTGTTCAATGAAGAAGCAAGAAATTTCTACGACCTTGAACGTCTTTGGCAGGACGGCAGGGAAGTAGATTTATCGGATATATTAACAGATTAATGCGGAAGGTGATTTTATGAAGTATAACCATAAGGCTGTTGAGCCTAAGTGGCAAAAAATATGGGAAGATAAGGGAGTTTTCCACGCGTCTGACGATACTTCGAAAGAAAAGTTCTACGCTTTGATTGAATTCCCGTATCCTTCGGGACAAGGCTTGCATGTAGGGCATCCTCGTCCTTACACAGCTCTTGATACTGTTGCGCGTAAAAGACGTCTTCAGGGCTACAACGTTCTTTATCCAATCGGCTGGGACGCTTTCGGTCTTCCGACAGAGAATTACGCTATCAAAAACCATATTCATCCCGAGATTGTAACAAAGAATAATATTGAGCGCTTTAAAAAGCAGATTCAGTCTCTCGGCATTTCCTTTGACTGGAGCCGTGAGGTAAATACCACAGACCCCGATTATTATAAGTGGACGCAGTGGATTTTCCTTCAGCTTTTTAAGCATGATTTAGCTTATAAAAAGGAAATGAATGTTAACTGGTGTACTTCATGCAAATGCGTACTCGCTAACGAAGAGGTTGTCAACGGCGTATGTGAGCGTTGCGGAAGCGAAGTTATCCACAAAGTAAAATCTCAGTGGATGCTCAAGATTACCGCTTACGCTGACAGACTTATCAATGATCTTGATTTGGTTGACTATCCCGCGAGAGTCAAGGCTCAGCAAAAGAACTGGATTGGCCGTTCAACGGGCGCCGAAGTTGACTTCAAGGCAACTACCGGAGACACACTCACAGTATATACAACACGCTGCGATACACTTTTCGGCGCTACATATATGGTTATTTCTCCCGAGCATCCGCTTATTGAGAAATGGGCTGACAAGCTCAACAATATTGACGAAATAAGAGATTATCAGCTTCAGGCTTCAAAAAAATCAGATTTTGAGCGTACAGAAGTCGCAAAAGACAAGACAGGTATCCGTCTTGACGGCGTTGAAGCTATCAATCCCGTTAATAATACACAGATTCCGATTTTTGTATCTGACTATGTTCTCGTATCATACGGTACAGGCGCTATTATGGCTGTTCCCGCCCACGATACACGCGACTGGGAGTTTGCCAAGAAGTTTGACCTCCCGATAATTGAAGTCGTAAAAGGCGGCAAGGATGTTCAGGCTGAAGCCTTCACCGACTGTGCTACAGGTATACTTGTGAACTCCGGTTTTATCAACGATTTATCGGTTGAAGACGCTCAGAAGAAGATGATTGCATGGCTTGAGGATAATAAAATAGGCAGAGCCAAGGTCAACTATAAGCTTCGTGACTGGGTATTCTCACGTCAGCGTTACTGGGGCGAGCCGATTCCGATTGTTCATTGTGAAAAGTGCGGTTTCGTTCCGATAGACGAAAGCGAGCTTCCCTTAAAGCTCCCGATGGTTGATTCATATGAGCCTACAGATACAGGCGAATCACCGCTTGCTAAAATGACTGACTGGATTAATACGACATGTCCCTGCTGCGGAGGCAAAGCTTTGAGAGAAACCGACACAATGCCTCAGTGGGCCGGTTCGTCGTGGTATTTCCTCAGATATATGGATCCGCATAATAACGAGGCGCTTGCTTCAAAAGAGGCCCTTGAATACTGGTCGCCTGTTGATTGGTATAACGGCGGTATGGAGCACACTACTCTTCACTTGCTTTACAGCCGTTTCTGGCATAAGTTCCTCTTTGATATCGGCGTTGTTCCCACTCCCGAGCCTTACGCAAAGCGTACAAGCCACGGCATGATTCTCGGTGAGAACGGCGAGAAGATGTCAAAGTCCAGAGGTAATGTAGTCAATCCCGACGATATCGTAAATGAATACGGCGCTGATACAATGCGTCTTTACGAGATGTTTATCGGCGATTTTGAGAAAGCCGCTCCGTGGAGCCCTTCAAGCATCAGAGGCTGCCGCAGATTCGTTGAGCGCTTCTGGAACCTACAGAATATTCTTGTTGACGTCGATACAATCCGTCCCGAACTTGAAAGCTCCTTCCATAAAGCTATCAAGAAGGTAGGGGAGGATATCGAGAATATTAAGTTTAATACAGCAATCGCTGCGTTGATGTCGCTTATTAATGACGTTAGTGCTTTCGGTTCTGTTTCAAAGAAAGAACTCGCTATATTCTCGATTCTGCTCAATCCGTTTGCTCCTCACGTTTCCGAGGAAGTCTGGGAGGCTTGCTCACTCGGCGATGGTATTGTAGCGGAACAGAGCTGGCCCGAGTACGACGAAAGCAAATGCGTTGAAGAAACTATCGAGATAGCTGTTCAGGTTAACGGTAAGATCAAGACCAGACTCAATATCCCCGTTAACGCCGAGCAGGACGAGGTCTTGACTCTCGCTAAAGCTGACGAAAACGTCGCAAAAGCTGTTGACGGATTGAATATTATCAAGGAAATCTATGTTAAAGGACG
>JAILPC010000089.1 GCA_024690465.1 Ruminococcus sp. | reverse complement strand
ACCTGAAGATGCTAAAACTCTTTCCACAAAAGAGAAGACAACGAATTTGGTGAATGGCACAGAATATATGATTGAATCAATTTTTTGTGATTCGGATATATTTTTTGACCTTGCTGAGTTTAAGGCGTATCTAGATAGTTACTTTTGTTATATACAGTATGATTAAGTATGACGGTGAAAAGGAGTTCAAGAAATGGGGCTTATTGATGAACTGAATGAAAAACAAAGGGAAGCAGTGATAGAAACAGAAGGATATGTACGTGTTATTGCGGGAGCAGGCAGCGGAAAAACAAAACTATTGGTTAACAGATATGCATACCTTGTCCAGGAATACGGTATTGATCCCGCTAACATCCTTTGCGTGACTTTTACGAATAAGGCGGCAGGAGAAATGAAACGCCGTATCAGAGCCATTATCGGAGGAGAATACGATACTGCTCTGATATGCACTTATCACGGCTTTTGCGCAAGGCTATTGCGCGATGACGCAGAAAAACTGTTTTTATCAAAGGATTTTCAAATAGTAGACGTGGTGCAGCAAAAAACAATACTCGGAGATATTTATCAAAAGCGAGAATTGAAACTCGACTATGCGAGTTTCGAAAAGATCTTGAAGATGATTGGCAAATATAAATCTGTACGGTATCACGAATATGTCCCCAATATGGTCAGTCCGGAACGCCGTCAGATTATGGATTCAATATCTACTATGGACGATAAAATAATCGAAGAGTATATGCAGCGGCAGAAATCAATTAATGCGCTTGATTTTCATGATCTTCTCAGCTTTGCCCTTTACCTACTCGAAACAAACGACAAGGTTAGGACACACTGGCAGAATAAGCTTAACTATATTCAAGTTGATGAATTTCAGGACAGTTCAACACGTGAAATGAAATTGATAGATATTTTATCTGATTCTTATCGAAATCTTTTGATCGTAGGAGATCCAGATCAGAATATTTATGAATGGCGAGGATCGAACGTTAATCTGCTGGTTAATTTTGATAAAGCACATGAACCAACAAAGACAATATTCCTTAACCGTAATTACAGAAGTACCCCACAGATTCTTGACTGTGCGAACAGTTTGATAGATTATAACAAACTGCGACTAAAAAAAGACCTTTTTACAAAATTATCAAAAGGAGCAGATGTAACACATTATCATTCTAAAAGTGACGACAAGGAGACTGAAAAAATTGCCGAACTGATAAAAAATGCAGTGCGAAAAGATGGGAAAAGGTTTTCGGATATAGCGATTCTATACCGATCCAGTTTTATGTCGCGTTTGGTGGAAAACAGGCTAGTTGAAAAGAATATTCCGTATGAAATATACGGCGGTGTTAAATTCTTTCAGCGCATGGAAGTTCTTGATATGATAGCTTACCTACGTGTAATAGCGTTTGGAGATGACGTTTCGACGAAAAGAATCATAAATAAACCCCGAAGACGTTTTGGTAGAGTTAAGTTGGCTGCATTGGAAGAATTGCAAGAGCGTTTGTTAATCAATGGTGAAGAAACTATCAGCTTGTTTGATGTTTTATCAAAAAATCTAGGTGATGTTCCGTTTAAGAACAGCGATGCAAATGCATTTGTAAAACTGATAAATAACATTAAAAAAGAAGCTGGGAAACTCCGAATCAGCGAGATTGTAAACCGTGTTGCAACTGAATCGGGATATGAAGAATATATACGTTCGCTTGGAGATGAAGAGAGATACAAAAACTTAATGGAATTCAAACGGGTAGCGTCTGAATTTGAGCGAAACTTTGGTGAAGATATTGATTTGCCCCAGTTTTTACAGCAATTATCGCTTCAAAGCAGTGAAGACAGTGAAAAAGAAAACGACACTGTAAAACTGATGACTATACATGCCGCAAAAGGTCTTGAATTCCCGATAGTGTTTGTTATAGGCTTCTCGGAAGGCATCTTTCCGTCTTCAAAAACCATAGAAGAGAGGAAACTTCTTGGTTTGGAGGAAGAAAGACGTTTGTGTTACGTTGCCATAACAAGAGCAAAAGAGCAGCTTTATATTATGGATTCAGAAGGTTTCTCACAAAATGGGATAAAAAAACTGCCGTCACGATTTCTTCGGGAAATTGGAACAACTAATTATAACAGGATTGGTGTTATTTCCGACGAGCTCGACAGAGAAAGCAAAGAATACACTAAACGACTCAATTCAGGATTTGAGGTGGAAGAAAAAAACCAATATCACATAGGAGATGAAGTTGAGCACCACGCCTTTGGAAAAGGTAAGGTTGTCAGTTACGATCCAAGAAGAAACAGTCTTACCGTTACATTTGAAAAAATTGGGCAGACTCGCACTTTGAATGCGGATTATTTCACCAGAACACATACGATTCCAACCGTTCGTGATTCGTCTTCAGAAGCATATAAAACCGAAATAAGTGAAAAAGATTTTGAAGAGATTGAAAACGAATCGGACGAAGTTGAATTAAATCCAGAGACGACACATAAGGAAGAAAAACCTGATGAATCATCAAAAACTAGTCAAGATGATATGACAGCAGAACAGCGTCTTGTTATTCCAGAATATGCTGAAATTCGAGAAGAAGCAGCAACTTCAGGTAATAGCGAAACAGATTCAAATGCAGATGAATCAATTAAAATGAACGAGGAGCTTAAACGTAAGCTTGCCGATACTCCAAATCTATGGAAACGTGACGACGTTCCTCATTCAGGTTGGACTTGCGTTGGTGTCAGTGATCTCGGGGCTCCTGTCGGAGTGTGCGAAATGTGCGGATATCAGATTATTCGTTACGTGCATCATATGACGCATCCCTCATATCGACCTCTGGATGTTGGTTGCATATGTGCCGGTAAAATGGAAGGAAACTTAGAACAGGCGATAAAACGAGAAAACGACTTCAAAAACAAAGAAGCCAGACGCAAGAACTTTATGAAAAGAAAGTGGAAAACATCAAAAAACGGCAATCAATATTTAAAAATTAAGGATCATATTATAGTTATTTATCTGAAAAACGATGGCGTAAGATGGAGTTATTCACTGGATTCAAAGTTTTGCAACAGGGTTTTCATTTCTCGTGAAAAAGCAATTGAAGCAGCGTTTGAGGCGCTAGATAAAATATTGAGAGCATAATTCCATGAAAAACAACAAGAAGAAAGTTAAGGAGAACAGAACTATGAATAATAAGAATATTGAACACACCTGTACCTTTACAGGACACAGACCGGAACGCCTTGAAGTTCCGAAAAAACAAGTGATAGACTGGCTTTACAAACAAATCAAGCAAGCAGCAGATGAAGGTTATACGGAGTTTATAACAGGGATGCAGCGAGGTGTAGATTTATGGGCTGCTGAGGCTGTTCTTAAACTTCGCCGCGAAGGAAGGCAAATCCGTCTGATTGCTGCGTGTGCATTTAAAGGTATGGAAAATCGATGGGATATGAATTGGCAGATACGCTACCATCACGTTCTGTCTCACTCTGATGAGGTTCATTACATCAGTGATACTCCCGGCAGAAAAGCATTCTATGCCCGTAATCATTGGATGGTGGACCGTGCGTCACGCTTGATTGCAGTCTATTCGGGAGCTCCCGGCGGTACAAAGGAAACCATAGAATACGCACGAAAAAACGGGCGCAGTGTAGTTTTATTAGAACGCTGACCGCTATAAGAGGTAACTGATTATGATAGAATATCATATAGATTGGTTTATTCAGTGGGATAAAGATAAAAAGTTGCAAAATGCAAAATATACAGGCTCGTTTGGTACGTCGCCTGAATATGGAATTTCTTA
Source organism: Ruminococcus sp. (assembly GCA_024690465.1). Lineage (GTDB taxonomy): Bacteria > Bacillota > Clostridia > Oscillospirales > Acutalibacteraceae > Ruminococcoides. The sequence continues at coordinate 21,279 of JAILPC010000089.1, read as the reverse complement.
CAGACCTATCTTTGAGTATAAGGTTGAGGTAATTGTTGTGAACAACAACGAGGAGGACTCACACCTTAGAGGAGAATGCTCAGTTAAGGAATATCGTGTATCCGATACAGTACAACTCTATCCCGTTCAAGACATAGAATTGGTTGGACTGACTGAAGAAAACCTTATGGAAATCAAAGCATGGCTTGATGAACACTTCCTTCAGTGCAGAAGAGAATTTGATATTTACTATAAAGAGTCCAATGATGAATAAGCGAGGCGTGTTCTGGATTGTGGATGATAAGCTATTAGCCTTTCCATTTTATGAAACAGCGACGCAGGGAATCGCAAAATCAGGAAACACTTTTAATCATAAACTCTTATGGAAACACATCAAACCCTGTAACAAACCGTTTAATTATTTTCCGAGAGGCAGGGTTGATTATAACTCCAAAGGTAATGCGATCATCTATATGAATCCGAATGTTGAAGACAAATACATAGATGAAATCAAAACAGCTTTCGGAATAACAACACAACCGATTATTCGGTATGATTTTAGCGAGCATTATAAGTGTTATCTTGATAAATAAAAAGAAATTATACGACAGACAGAGCAGCGAAAACTGCTCTGTTTCTTTATGTCCTGAATTTGTCCCATTGATTATGGTATTTTATATATACAGAACAGAAGACATTATTAACAGAAATCTTTAATCAGGAGGCGCCCTATGATCTATGTTGCATCGGATATTCACGGTTGTTACGATAAATACTTGAGGCTGATAGAACGTCTGGCTCTCAAAGAAGATGATACACTCTATATCCTCGGCGATATCGTTGACAGAGGCGACGGAGGAATAGAAATCATCAAAGATGTGATGAAGCGGAAAAACGTCGTTTGCCTGCGGGGGAATCATGATGCTCTCGCGTTGATATTCCTGAAAAGATTTGCCTTGCAGGATCACAGCGCGGAAGAACGCCTTAAAGAAGGCTTCAAATTATGGCTGGAGGACGGTGGGGAACAGACCTTTTCCGCATTTTCAAAACTTGATGATAATGAAAAACAATCCGTACTGAGTTTTCTTGATTATCTTCCGTTTTATGAAAAAATCAGCATAAACGGACAGCGGTTTTTTCTCGCTCACACGGTCTGCGAAAAAGCAAAACTGATTGATATTGAAAACTGCGAAGCGCGTGATTTCCTGTTCGGAGAACCGGAATATGAAAAATGTTATTTTGACGATATGATAATTGTCACCGGACATACGCCGACAGGCTTTATAGATCCGGATTATGTGGGACAGATATGGAAAGGCAACAATCATATCGCAATCGACAGCGGTGCCGTTTTCGGAAATCCTTTGGGGTGTATCTGTCTGGATACAATGGAAGAAATATATGTAGATTAACGTTCATTAACAGGGATGATTATGATATGAAGACAAACTTGCTAAAAAACAGATGCAAATAACAATGTATCTGCACCCTTTAATATATATCAATTCAGAAGTTTTAGGTTCTGCTGAAACAGATGTAACTACGTAACAGCAACAAAAGCAGGAATCGATTTCCAGGTGGAACAGGTAACAATAGGTAACCATAAAATAGACAGTTGGTACTAGGCAATGACTAAACTGTATAAATTAATGAATGATCAAATGATTAAGAGAGGAGATTAATATGGCAGATAATAATATGACAAAAGGATATGACAAGCCCAACCTTCCCTACAGCCTTGAGGCTGAGCAGGCTGTTCTCGGTGCTATAATAAGCAATGGCAAAGTCATCTATAAGGTTGCCGAGATTCTTACGAAATCCGAGCATTTCTATGTAAAGATCCACCGTGATGTTTTCGACGCTATGATTGATTTGTATTGTAGTGGGAAAAGTATCGACTTTGTAACGCTACTCGAACAGCTAAAGAAGAATAAGGTTTTTGACGAGAGTAAAGGCAAAGCATATCTTAAGGATTTGGCTGAGAACTGTCCCAATATTTCAAATGCTGCAGAATACGCCAAGATTATCCGTGAAAAATATGAATTAAGAACTTTTATCAACGCCTTGCAAAAAGCAATTTGTGAAGCTGCTGACGGAACAACAAACCTTACGGATATTATTAACGAGGTAGATCGGAAGATTTATGATATCATGCGTGATACAACAAATGCTCTTGAACCCTTTTCTAAAGGTATGTTGCGTGTATTTGACAGGTTAGATATTAATGTTCGTAATTCAGATAAATCAATCCCTACAGGATTCAAAGGTCTTGACAAGATTATCACAGGGCTCAATCGCTCAGATTTGATTTTGCTCGCCGCTCGTCCCGGTATGGGGAAAACCTCGTTTGCTCTCAACATTGCCAAGCATATTGCAAAGGATAGAAAGAAAACTGTTGCATTCTTCTCGCTCGAAATGTCCACAGATCAGATTGTCACAAGGCTTCTTTCGTCGGAAGCGATGGTTGAGAGAACAAAAATGCTCACAGGTGATATTTCAGACGAGGAATGGTTTAGAATTGTTAAAGCGGGTGATGCACTTGCCAAATGCGATTTGTATCTTGACAGCACACCATATTTAACCGTCGGTGAAATGAAATCAAAACTATACCGATTTAAAAACATAGATTTTGTTGTTGTCGATTACCTTCAACTTATGTCGAGCAGAAGGAAAAACAGCAATTATGTTCGCGAGGTTTCAGAAATTATCAAAAGCCTCAAAGAACTTGCCAAAGAGCTCAATGTTCCTGTGCTGTGCGTTTCGCAGATTAGTCGTTCACCCGAGGAGCGAGATGACCATCGCCCTATTATTTCTGACTTTAGCAATATGTATCCTGCCCTTCAGGATGTGGATACCGTGTTGCTTCTTTACCGTGAGGGTTATTATGCAAATCCTAGCGACACGCAGATAGACGACAAAAGCTGTGAGTGTATCATTGCTAAGAACAGTCATGGTAAGACCGACAGCGTTATGTTGGAGTGGCAGAGCGAGTTTATGCGTTTTAAATCATGGAATCACTTATGTGAGTAATATAATAATGGAAAGAGATACCATGCTGTAAACAAAGAATAGGACTTTTCATGAAAAGACATTATTCTTCGGGTAGGTGATAGTAGAAATCATCATCACCTGCAATGTATTTTGCATAATCAATCCGATAATATGGTTCGAGGTGACCGATTCTGCTCCGAAACTTCATATGACTTGCCATGCCTGAAAAGAAAAGATTCTTTCCGTGCATAAGCCCTACCAAGTCGTTATACTTCGACTCCATAGGATCTCCTCCGCAATACAGGTAGCCCTCTTTTTTTGCTTCAAGCATAAAGCTCCAATAGGTTTCTTCATCCTTGAAGTAAACCGTGATGTGTCCCTCATGATAAAGTCTGAGGTTGTCAATTGTTCTTTCTTTGATTTTCATTTGAAAATCCTCCTTAAAAAATTATTCCTAAAGAGGACGAGAAAAATGCCCATCGTTATGACGGGCATTTAGTTTTGTTGTTACCCATCATTCAAGCATTACCACCTTGCCTTGCGGTAGGTTGGTGTGCGGTCAACGAGCTTGTCTCTCGCGCACTCTATATAGGTTATTGTGAATTAGTTATTCAGTAATTAATGATTAAGATTTAAAGCACTATGTAATTGAAATATTTTTAACGCTTAAATTGTTTTTGTTTTCAACAAGAAGCTTTGTAAGAAACTCACAGAGATTTGAATGGTATTCTTTTATAAGAAGCTTAATAATTGATTCCTTCTTTTTGTCATTAATTGAATTCAGTAGAGCGGATATTGTATCGTTTTTTTCTTTGCCAAGAATATCTATTATCCCCCAAGCAACATTGTCTGGTGAAATTTTTTTGAGTCCATCAATAATTCTTTTTGTGTTTTTAGTAATTGATTTTGTGTAGTCAATATTGTCAGCTACAAGTGAAATATTCAAATCTTCATGATCAATTGAAATATCTAATTTCTCGACTGTTGCATAAATGTTATTCTCTTTCAGGGTGTTCTTTACAAAATCCTCAAAAAACCCACGAGCCCATGCAAGTAAAGTGTTTTTTCCGTCCTGTCCAAAAATACCCGCAACGCCCCAAGCAAATTTTATTCCGAATTTTTGAATACCGCCATCAAAATGAGTATCAACTAAATTAACAATTGTTTCATCAAGTTTTTTGCTTCCAATTGGAGATAAAGTGGCTTTTATTTGCATAGATAATCCTTCTTTCTTTGTGTTTGTAGTATTAAATTATTGAAGAGACTCACGCACTTTCAATATATAACGTATTGTCGGATATGAGTAATTCAAGGGGACTGTTATACAAATGTGATATCTTTTGAATACTGTTAGAAAACAAAGAAACATCTACCCTTTGTTGTGCTGCGAGATGTTTTGCTGTTTTATCAGTAACATCTATATCCCATTTCTTTATGTTTTCAGCGGTAAGAAGAAGCTTTTCGTCAATTTCTGTATCTTGCAACTTCGGAATTTTTTCTACTGTGCTCCCAAGCACCTTTGTTACACCTGAAACACCTCTTGCAGCTATTGAACGAGCGGACTTTTTTACATATCTTTCAAAAGCTGCATAGACGTTTGTATAAGTCTCTCTGTATTCTAAAGCATAATTAGAGATTTTGTTCCTAATATTGTCCAAATATAAACTGTCGAAGTTTTCGAGTAGCAGGACATCAACGTATGAAGAGAAAGCATACATATAAACAGATAAACGGTAATCTTCAAATCTACGTATAAGAGTATTCAAATTATCGTTAACTTTCTTCGTAGTATGCAATAATGATTTACCATCAAGAACCGATTCTACTTGTTTTTTAAACAGAATGATACCTTGTTCGGATTCTTGTTTAATATCTAATACCTTAATGTGGTTAGTTGATATGTATCTTTCGTTATTCCAATTCAGTTTATAATTATTAAGAATATCAGACAAGAAGCTAAGGTTTCCTTCTAGTATCGATTGTTCTTTCTGCTCCAAAAATCGCATCATATTGTCTTGAGATTTTTTAATGTCATTAAGTTTCATATTAACGCTCATCAATGCAGCAGCGATGGCTATCATATATGGGTTAATAGGTGCGGGTGTAGCATTGTTTGCAACTCCGCCTTTGGGAACTTCTACTGGTGTGAATCGCGTTTGACCTAGTCCATTAGTTCCCCTGGCTGCACCTATAAAACCATCCTTTGTATGAAACATACTTGTTGCGCCCTTTGGTAGCTTTGCTCTATATAGTGTTTCAGTTCCTTGTAAATTGCTACCTAATAACTGAGAACCAATACTCTGTAACGAAGAAATCATTGGTACAAATGCAGGTCCTAAAACAGCTAAATCCGCAAATGGAATGCTATCAAAAAGAGATAGATTAACTTGTTCTCTTTCGACTATTTCAGGTCTAAATTCCGAACTTATAATAGAATGTATTAATTCTTTTTTGTATGTGTCTTCCATGTTTAGCTCCAATCATGTTTGTTTCGACAGTATTGCTAATGCAACATCTATCCATTTACTGTAGATTTGAGATGGGATTTCGCAATCCGCGGTAAGCTCTTCGAACTCCGAATACACTTCACTTCTCACAAATAAATGATTCCCACATCCCAGAGAAACGTATTTCCAGTTGTCAAGAAATCCTTGACAACCCCCAAACGTTTCAAAACGAATATCTCTAAACGGAGGGAATAGTTTTTGAATATCATTATATTCAATCCGTTTTGAAGAATAAGGAAGATAATAAGCAATATAATGCTCGGAATCTTTTGTAATCAACTCAATTGAACCTGGACGTCCCATAGCACCGCCTTCGGCAAATGTGAAGAATATAATTTGTTCAGGTATAATTTTAGTATAGTTGTCTTTACTAAGATAATCCAAAATACCCTCCAGAGATAATGCTAAACAGCGATTAACGCATTAGTGACAGCATTGGTTAATGCTGTTTGTTCTGACGCTTTTAAATGTTCCGAAGTCCTTATTACACAAGTGCCTCGCACATAGTGAGATCCAGGACGAGCGAATGGAATGCTTTGGGTTGAGGTTAAATATGTATCTCGAGCCTCTGCTTCTTCCTTTGTAGCGTAGATTTCAACAGTTCCGCCACCTTCATTTCCAACATCAATACAGCCGGTTCCTTCTGATGTGTCTACTTCGGATCGGTCAACTCGAGAATCAGTAAAGTAAATACAACCAATATATCCGCCTTGTTTGTTGAGTAAGCCATTAGGATCATGATCTTCAGTAACCGCCTCAATAGCAGTAATTGTTTTTACTCTCTGCAAGCGCTTTTTCACAAAGGAATCTTTTGGAGCTGTAATCTGTTTTAATCCTTGAACGCTGTCTTCATATTTCTTTTGAGCAGACTTTAGAGTCTTTTGAGATTTTGAATAATTAGGAATTTTGGGAGAGTCGGGAATAGTTAGTTTTGAAATGGCTTTTTTATCAGATTTAGTCTTTTTGATAAAGTCCTCAAGCTCACCTTTTCCCCAATCATCGTTGACTTTAGCTGTTTTCTTTTCAGAAATCTTTTCTGGAACAGAAACTACAGCTTTGTTAGCTGAAACGATCTTCTTTTTGAGATTTGTCTTGGTTTTTGCATCAAAAGGTTCCTCACCTTTGTTTAAAACCTTTTGTGCTTCGTTTATCACTGCGTTGAATTTGTCATTTGCAGAACTTATAGAATCAACAGCCTCGTTATAAGGCTTAATGTTTTCGTTATACTCATTAACTAGAGTGTTGTAAGATTTAGCAACTTTTTTGGCTTCAGCCTTTAATTCTTCGTCACAGCCCGTTAATAGCATAACTAAAACTAAGGATAAAATAATAATAATTGAACCGATTTTCTTCATAAAGAATCACCTCTAAAATAATAATATGAAAATTAACATTTATAGTTTGTGTTTATGATAAAGACATATCATAAAGTGCCAACTGCTCCGCACATTTTTCAGCACTGGCAGCTTCAAAGTACTGTAGTGGAACACCGTGCTCTCTGACTAAGTTCATGATTTTATAATAACTTGAATGACCGATAGCGTTGGATTGTAGCCATACTGTATCAGCATGAAGAATTAAATCAGGATTAGGTTTTGCGTAAGCATCAACAAAGCGCACATTCTTAAGAAGGGGCTTAATTGCTTTCGCCCAAGAAGCATGTCCACCAAATACAACAAATCTGTGCTTTGTTTCGTAAGGAAAAGCAACAGGCTTAATAGCAGATTCTTTGGATTCAGTGGAATCGAAGTAGTCTCTTTCACGTATCATTGAACGCAATTCCTGAATCTCTTTTTCTAATTTCTCATTAGTTTGCTTCAAAGAACGTATTTCCCTTTTCAGCTCGTTGCGCTCCTGATGTGATGCATTTAGTTTGCGTCGAAATTCATCTTTTTGCTTTTTGAAAGCATCTTTTTCTTCAGCAATTGCTTCTTCAATACTTGACTCAATAAGATTATCCTCAATATAATCCTCCTCATAGTAATTATCGTCGGAGAATGCTATTGATTCATTATCACGTATATGTGAGCTCTGCAACAGGTTAAGATAATACTTGTAAATATCATCTGAACTACCGGCTTTTTCATAAAAGCTCTTCCTGGATACCAACGTAGAAGCTCTGGGCATAATTACGCTGGTTTCTTCAAAGACAAGCTGGGGAAAATTAATTTTAGATAAGATTTCAGGCTCGCCGCAATCAATTATTTTGAATATAGATTTATCTTCAAGAACTTTCTTGTATTGATTGCTATAAAATTCCTGCGGTTCGGTGAAATCCGGTTTACTTTTCACAGTTGACTCTTCGGATTGTTCTGAAGAATTTTCTTCGTCAGTGTTATTACTGCCAGTTTCATGGCTCTTTTGATAGTCTTCTTCGCTAATTAGCTGAGCAACATTTGCAACTCTACCCCAGGGAAGTTGGAAAATAGCTGTCTGCAGAACACTTAAGCATAAACCATAAAGCCATGCGAAATCATCTCCTGAATCGAGCATATAAAGAGCTGCAAAGCAGCACTCATACGGATTATCAACTTCTAAATCCATAAGTTTTTTGCCAATTTCAGTATCTGCATACGTATCAATCATTTCGATGCGGAATTTTATAGAGCTACCCAAAACTGTGAGAGTATCTACATGAAGACCATATTCATTAGATTTTGTCTCGGTTTCAGCCGCTTCGTCTACCTTTCTCATGTATTCCAGGTTTTCTCTATCACTGGCAAAGCCATCAAAATGGTTAGCTATGTTATTTTTGAATGGGATATTTTGGGAGAGAGACTGAAGTTTATTGGCTCTCGTTTCTTTTAAATCCTCCGTTATTCTTTTAAGTTTCTTTAATAATCTTATTTCTTGGTGACGATAGAAGTTAACGCAGTCAAGAACTACATCAAAGGTATCCCAAGCATGATCCTTGAAGTGACTAACTGCCTGTTCAATACGTTCTTCGGGAATCAGAGCCATTATAGCATTAAAACGTTCTCTATATGTCAAGTCATCTGTTTCAGCAGGAACCGTGTATTCTCTTCTTCCTATTAGTTCAAGCTCTGTTTGAGAAGTAAAGTACCTTTCTTCATCAAGATCAGTTGAGTTTCGGTTTTTAATTAGGAACAATAGACTTTCAATTACGTCAGAATCATGAGATGCATCATAATAACTATGTTCAGAGAAATCAATATCCGATTCTTCGGGGAGATATTGTAACGCTGTGCCCAATTTGCCAGCAACAGTTAATTCGTCCAGGATCCATAAAGCAGCAGCATAGTCTATATGGAATAAACTAGCATACATGTTATAGCTCTCGAGTGGTGATGCGTTTATGACCGAAAACATGTTTTCAATAAAGAGATCAGGATATTTGCTTTTGAATTTTTCTGAAGCAGTCTGCACATACGCAAGGTATGTTTGACGCTTTTTCCGTAAGTAATGTTTTGTAAAGTCGAAATACTCCAGAAGTCTCCTGCGATCTCCTTCTCCTTCCAGAGAATCAAGAGTTATTTTGCAATGCTTTATGAATTGCTTTTCCAAAAACTTCAATTCTTTTGGATTATCGAAGTTGATAGTTGGAGTGTTTATTTCGTCATCGTAATGATTTTCCAGATTCTCAGGAGTTGGAAAAACTAGAGGTTTATTTTGTTTCTTCTTTGACTTTTTCATACCACATCACCTCCAAAGCTCTATAAATCTATTATAGTGTTAACGAATCATTAATTCAAGCAAAATGTTTAATCATCTGCGTGCTCATTATAATAATCTTCCGCATCCTCGTAATCCCAGAAGTCATCAGGATAGTCATAATAGAGATCATCAGCATCATAATAATCCTTTGCGTTATAAGGATCACTTGACTTTGAACTGCTTTTGCTCTTCGACTTGTAGCTATATCCACCATAAGAGCTATATGAACTACTACGAGAAGAGTATGTACTAGAGCTTGATGAAGAATAGCTTCTGGAATATGTGCTGTAAGAACGTCTCGGTGAGTAACTGCTGTATGAAAACTTTTTATTGCACGATTGACAGCAGGCAGCTATGAACATAATAAGACCGAGTGCAATAAATGCAATACATAAATAATATATAGCGGCACCACAACCAGATAAAGAACTGTTGTCAGATGAAGTGGATGAGGGTTTACTAGACGAATAAGTTGATTTATTGTCTTTGTTGTTTTTCATAACCTCGTTATAAATCATCTGGTTCAGGAACATATCCTGACCGTCAAACTTTCCGTCACGATTAATGTCCATCATATCATCAAAGAAATCTTTATTATTGCTCATGCTAACACCTCCGAGTTTACGAAAAGTATTTAAAAACATTTTTAATTTCTGCCTGTTGTATCTATTATACAACAAAGCATTGTCCAATAAAACGGTCAATGCTAAATATTTTTCATTGCTTAATTGTAAAAGTAAATGCAAGTTTAACCCTACTTTTACCTTTGTAATCTAGCTTTTAATCTCACAAAACAGCAAAAACGTACCTCCTATGTTACCATAGGAGGCGTTGTTTTAGAGTGTGTATTGTTTTGATTTATAAGATTTTATGCAGTTGTTTGATTAAGCGACTCTTGTGATGTCCTTCTGAGCGTTTACTTTGAAGTTCATAGGAACCTTTACCCATGTCTTGTCGTTGAGTCTGTACTTGAAGTTCATTGTTGTGTTGCCTTTGGCTGTGCCTGTGAATTTGAATGTGTATGTGTGAGTTTTGAAGTCGTATTTGCATGTAACTTTGATGTTGTTATTGTTTGCTGTGTAGTCCCAGTCATAACCCTTTTTGGTCTGACCTGTGCATACGAACTTGTATGCTTTAGCTGTTTTGTTGAGCTTTGTTGTAACTGCGGGAACGCTTGTTGTCATCGGTCCCATCTTTTCTGAAGCGTGAGCCTGAGCTGAGCCTGCATAGTTTGCTGCGTTAGCGCTAACTGCTGTGATTACGCAGAGTGAAGAAATTGCGATTACGATTGCCATTACTGTTGCGATTACCTTTGTCTTTGTGTTTTTCATTTTTCATATCTCCCTTAAATAAAATTTTGTTTTGGGGTTGTCCCCTTGACTGTGCCTATACTATATCAGACCGACTACAACAGAAGTACAACAAAATTTGTTGTTTTTCAAAATTTTTTAAAAAATTTTAAAAAAATTGCTGTTTTAATTCTAGGTTAGAATTAAAACAGCTATATTATTGAGCACAGGGAGGATTATGGGACACCTATTTGTGCGATAATAGGTGCAAGGTGCAAGGTGCAAGGATATGGGATCTATCAAAACAATAACTTGAAAAGGAGGAGCAAAAATGAAAGATGTATTTAAAGATAATGTGTTTTCCGCACGTGAGTGGTCTGCGCCTGTTATGGTGAACACAGACGAAATAAGAGCAAAAATAGAATCCTATTGCCTTGTGGGAAAAACTATCAAAAGAATGAAACTAATCGGGCTTAGTTATCTTCACGACCGATACTGGATTGAAGATCAGGCTTATAATGTTCAATACTATCTTGAGGAAGACGAAAGGCAAAGAAAATCGGATTATGATAATATAGCACCCGATTTATGTTTAGGTCGATTTGTCCAAATTGATGAGCCGTTTCTAATAGAATTTGATGACGGGGATGTTTTTGAAATAGATACACCTCAGGAACCGGAATACCGTTTCAGTATGAACTGTATTCCATGGGATATTAATGCGGGTACGAATTATCCGAATCTGGATGCTGATAGATTCTTTGCTCCGTGTATCGGCAGAACAATAAAAGCTATTGAGATTAAAACTTACGTTACCGATGAACACCCGATGTATGGTGACTATTTTGATGAGGAACATTCAGAGTATGAATTGGTAGCAAATATCATTCTAAGACTTGATGACGGCAACGGTATCAGAATCGGAGGCTTTTTTGATTATTGCATTGTAGACTATATTAATGCAAATGATAAACAGTGCGATATTCCGTTCGGAGATTTGAAGCTTGCACTATTAAATAATGAATAACGCTGTTATCAAAAACGAAACAGACAGCGTTACACTGAGTTAGGAGGATTTAAAATGAAAAGATTTGCGATTGAAGTAGTACAGGGAAACAACACCCGCCTTTTTGGAACATACGATACCAAGGAGCAGGGATACGAAGTCGGTAAAAGCTACTCACAGGCTCTGGCAGGATATGGGGGAGTGGTAGTGCTTGCGTACCGTGACTTCGACGAAGATAATAAACCTACTTCAAATGATGAGCAAATCTTTGAAGTATGGGATGTAGGGAGTTGATTGCGATGGTGACCATCAAAAAGCTCATCACACGGGCTGTATTTCTATTAAAAACAAGAAAGATATGTAGAGGTAACTGCATTACATGTCCACATTATAATGAGTGTATTAAGGATTATGATACATATTAGATTTTGGCGAAGAGTTTGATGACTGGAGGTTTTGATTATGAAGTACGAGATTTATGTTAGAGAAAGTCACGGCTGCCTCTGGTGGCTGATAATAGGCTGGTGGTGGAGACCTATCAAATGGTGTCTGAATCCTTTTCGATTGCTTTTTCTGTTGATTATAGCAAAACTTTTTTAGAAAACTAGGTATTAGGCACTTTGGTTTATTACCGAAAGGATTATGATACTTAAAGGAGGATAATTATGTTTGATGATATTTTCGGAGGAATGTTCGACTTCAATGGCGACGGACATACAGACTTTTTAGAAGAAGCAACAGGGTTTGCGATACTGAATGAGATGATGAAAGAAGACAACGATAGTGATAATGTTGTCTTTAATGTTTCAGTAGATGATTCTTATGATGACCTCGGTGAATTAAGTACGGAAGATAAAGATAGCCGACGTGATGAAATTGAGGAACAAATCAGCGAGCTTGAGGACGAATTAGATGATTTGGAACTTGATGAGCCTGATGATGAATTTCTACACTTGGAATGGGAAGAACAAGTTGAAGAGCTCGAAGAACAAATCTCGGATTTGAAAGAAGAGCTCGATGAACTGGACTCATAATAGCGCAATAGGTTGGACATTAAATGATTTACGGAGGAAGATATGAACTTTATAAAGCTTAAGTCCCAATTACGACGGCAAGAATATGCATATTTCGATTTGCCGAAGTATTATGCGGATAATCTTTTAAGGCAAAGAAAACTAAAAGTAAAGATTATTTGTGAAATGGAAAAAGAAGACGCTCCGTATAATGTGATCTTTTGTCGTGTACCTAAGAAAGAGACTTCTTCATTTGAAGTAGCAATGGGCGAACTTGAAAAGAAAATGCTTGTATGTGGACATACAGATTATCCGGATTTCTGTTCAGAGTTTATTAAGAATTACAAGTTAAACTAAGGAGTTGATAGTTATGGGTAAAGATATTCTAAAACTCATATGGAATATAATTCTATGTGTAGGAGGCATCGCAGCTATAGGAATAGCGATATACAGTATTTTACATTACATAATAGGATGTGTTTGAAGAAACACAAATGAAGTAGAAATGAGAAGGGAGTGAGTTTGATGGAGTACATGGCAGCACTGAGAATGATTCAGATTGAAATGGGAGACGTTACAACTGATGAGGAAACTGTTATACACAAAATGACAGATGAAGACAGACATCGTTTTATGAGTGATCCTGAAATAAAATACGCTGTAGTCGATGACGAAATACACGATAAGCAATGCGAGAAGTTGCGAGGTGTATCAAACGACTTTATTAGTTTTATACCAAACTATCAGGATCATTATAAACCTTGTTCGATTTGTGCGGTCAGAGCCTGTATCAGAGCGGGCGCCGAGGACTTCGAAAATTTGGAAAAGTATGTTGAGTTTTATAACAGTCACGGCATATACGGAAAAGCTATCAGAAAAATGTACATTGTACATAAATGTTCTACAAAGCTAGACACGGGAGTGCTGACTATCCGTAACAGAGAGGATACATGGAAAATTGCCGATCTTGGGAAAGATGGCGAAGTAAAGCTAATGCACAACAGTTACAACATTAACTCAAAGGGTGAAAGAGTCTTCAATGGCAACTTCCATGTGCAGGTTGAACGAACAAACTTCTCAAATGCTTTAAACAGGATTTATAATTATGATAGTAGCGATAATCCGAGAAACCATATTGAAAACGAAGCGGGCAAGCTTGAGAAAAAGAACAGAAAGCGATATAGAAAGCTTTCAATAATAGGAAAGCTGAAGGCAAAAAGAAGAAAACGTCTGATTAAAAAATACGGTTTAGACGGAGAAATCCATTTAAGTGGTTTCAGGACGATAGAAGAATTCGGATATCCAAAAGAGAATCAGATATGTGCATATTTGTGGGAAACCGCAAGCGGAGATAGATATTGGATGATAGGCTCATATTCTCCTAATTACAAGTTGTTTCATACTGAGTTCTATGGTTCTAGAAAAAACGTGAAGCAAGAGAATGTTATAGCTTGGAAGCCTCTAAACGATGAAGGGTTCAGGATAAGGTAAATAATAATATAATGAGGCTTCATTGGAATGCGATCATTGTTTTATAGGTGTGAACTAGCAATCCAATTTGATGAAGGTAGAGGTGATAACTATGGTAAACGCCTGGCATTTAAGACAGGATGGCAAATTCTTCCCTGTGCAGGTACATTTGTATGCAATGGGGGACGGTGATTTATCTTCGGAAGCGGAAGTAGCCTCTTTTTTGCTGAAAACTGATTCAGAGGATAAACGATTATCACGAAGGATAATAGATGCGTGGATTGCTCTGTGTTTAGAGGATAAGGTACGATATGATGATACTGAGGAAGATATTATTGAGACTATCCGAAATCTTCCGAATGAACTTCCATATCATTTTGCTTATCCGCTGACCGGAGATGAATTAGTAGAAATTCATACTACTGCCAACAACTTCAATGATGTTGACACTTTGTATGAGTTCATCGACAAAATCTTACTCAAAGAACATGACGACCTTTGCTTAAAAATCCGCCGCTCTATCAATCAGCAGTTTTGTCGTATTCGTTATGGGGGAAAACTGAATACTGTAAAGGGTTCCGAATCTTTGTGGTTTAGAATCAGTTCGGTCGGATTTAACTGGCAAAATGTTATTTGTGATTTTGTAACTGATCTCAGCAGTTCAAGACCTGTTTCGGATGTTTCTGTTTGTCGTGACCAGGAATCCGATAATACTGAGGCAGACTACTTCTATAAGACAAAAGACGGTCGGCAGTGTTACCATATGCCTATACAGGAATATCTCGCCAAAGAGAGTGAAAGTTCTCCGATTATTGATGCTAACCTGCTTGATATTAGTCGGGGAGTATATGCAACGCTGTGGTTGATGTTCCAACAAGGTGTAACATATTTTGATGCAATCGAGACACTCAGGATTCATGGTGCAGTTCCAAATAGAGATTTTTGGTCATATTTTATCCGCAAGGAGAGAGACCGATACTGCGTTGAAAGCTCAGAAGAGGAGGATGCTCTGAACAGAAGAGATCAGAGAAAACTGCTCGAAATAAAGCATCTTATCTTTTCAATGTTTCCGGAAATAGCCGACATCGACATTGATTTAGACGTCCGAGAGAAGACCGAAGGCAATGAGACAGGATATCAATCGACATTTGTAATAACTTTCGTAGATGAAAAGAAAAAAACCTTAACCCTGTTCCTTGCCTCGAAGAGACCGCTGAATAACAGCACCGCAAGAGTAATCGCAAGAAAATTCCAATCGAATATAAAGAAATTGATTTAAATGAATAGGATGTCCTAAATGTTGAGAAGTTTTTCTATAGATTTACTACTAATATTAACCTTAGCTATAAAATCAAATATTGATTGTCCAGATGTTATATGATATAATAGCTATGAATAATTATGTCAGAATGGCTGGAGGAGAATGCTTGTGATCACAAAGTTTCATGCAAAGTATTATGCTAACTTGCTTTCATGTCAAGCAATCGACGGCAACATTGATAGTCTTTCCCAGTCATTACTAAATGCTTCTGTTGATATCAATCCCCATCAGATTGAAGCAGCTTTATTTGCATTTAAGTCTCCTTTGTCAAAAGGCGTTATTTTTGCCGATGAGGTTGGTTTAGGCAAAACGATTGAAGCCGGTTTGGTTTTATGCCAGCTTTGGGCTACCGGAAAGCGTAAGATTATCATTATATGTCCGGCTTCAATCCGAAAGCAATGGGGCTATGAACTCACAGAGAAGTTTGGAATTGATAACGAAGTATTAGATACAAAAAACTATAATCAGTATTTGCGAATAGGAGCAGATCCCTTTGATCAAAAGAAGGTTATTATTTGTTCTTATTATTTCGCCGCCCGCAAGAAAGAAGAGATAAAAAGGCGCGGTTTTGATTTTGCTGTTATTGATGAAGCTCACAAGCTTCGTAACGTATACAAAAAGAATGCTAAAACTGCCCATGCATTGAAAGAAGCGCTCTCCAATGTCAAAAAGTTGTTATTAACCGCCACGCCTTTCCAGAATTCCCTGATGGAGCTTTTTGGGTTGACCAGTGTTATTGACGATAACGTGTTCGGTGATGCTCGTTCTTTCCGTGCTGATTATGTATATGATGAGAATCTGACAGATTTAAAGCGCAGGATAGCGCCATACTATATGCGCACACTTCGTAAAGATGTAAAAGAGTATATTAACTATACCAACCGTCTTCCGATTACGCAGGAATTCAGTGCAACGGATTTAGAATCCAAGCTGTATGATGATATCTCAGAGTTCCTCAGAAGAGAAGATGCATATTCCGTTCCGAAGCGTCAGCGCATGTTGACGACGATGATCATACGTAAGATACTTGCGTCATCTACATATGCGCTTATCGGAACGCTTAGCACCGTTAAGCAGCGATTGGAACAAATGCTGAAGGATGGAACTGCAAAGCAGCTCACGTTAGCGGATTATCTTGATCCCGATGAGGCGGATCTGTACGAAGAGGACGATGAAGAAGAAAACCTGATCGAAGACAAAAAGATTGATCTTGATAAGCTGCGCGATGAAATACATACTATCGAAGGCTTTATCGAAACTGCTCTGAAAATCAAGCACGATACGAAATCCAAAGCCTTACTACAAGCGCTGGAGCAAGCATTCTCCATGTTGCCCCGTACTGGAGCTAAGCGAAAAGCTCTTATATTTACAGAGTCTACCAGAACCCAGCAATACCTGAAAGAGTATCTAGATGAGCACGGGTACAAAGGCAAGATTGTCTTGTTCAACGGCTCAAACAGTGATCCAGAATCGAATGCGATTTATGATGAATGGTATGTCAGAAACGCTTACAACGGAAAAGCAAGCGGTATTAAAGCTGCTGATAAGCGCGTAGCTATCGTTGAACACTTCAGTGATGAAGCTGAGATTATGATAGCGACAGAGGCGGCGGCAGAAGGCTTGAACCTGCAATTCTGTTCTCTAGTAGTCAACTATGATTTACCTTGGAATCCTCAGCGTATCGAACAGCGTATCGGCAGATGCCATCGTTACGGGCAAAAATGCGATGTTGTCGTAGTCAATTTTGTCAATAAGCGCAATTATGCGGATGTCCGAGTATACAATCTTTTGTTAGATAAATTCCATCTGTTTAGTGATGTGTTCGGTGCTTCTGATGAAGTGCTCGGACAAGCCGATGCGATTGATTTTGAAAAGCGTATCTGGGAGATTTATCAGGAATGCCGCACAAAGGATGAGATTAATTCGGCGTTTGAAAATCTCCAGAGCGACTTGCAGGATCAGATAAGCGATAAGATGAAAGAAACACGTGAACAGGTGCTGGAGAATTTCGACATCGACGTTCAGGAGCGCCTGAAACTTTCGCGAGAGAACACAGGAGCCTTCCTGTCACGATATGAGCATGTTTTCTGGGAGCTTACCAAATTCGTATTGAATGATAAAGCGGAGTTTGATGACACATCACATTCATTCCGCCTTTTGAAACAGACTGCTAAATGCAGAGCGGGAAAGTACGATCTCCTCTCTTGTGTGACCAACGGCATCCCTTATCGTTTGTCTCACCCGTTAGCTCAGTATGTAATCCAAACCGCGATGGCATATGAGATCAGCGAAGGCTCAATAGAATTCAGTGAAAGCGATTCTCAAATCAAGGTCACATTGCCAGAGTATCTGAAGCATAACAGCGGCTATCTGGTATTATCTGAGCTGGATATCTCAGCTTTTGAAGATGAACAGTACTGTTTATTTACCGCGTTCACAGACGACGGTAGATTCCTAGCGCAAGAGGAATGCGAAAAGCTCTTTTTATGTGCAGGATATGAAACGGATTTCAGCGATATTCCAGAAGAAATGAAACGCAAGCTGGGTGTTAATGCCAAGCAGCACACAAAGAGCAAGTTGAATGAGATAGACAGTCGTAATCTCATTTATTTCAAAGAGGAAGAAGAACGCATCTTCCGTTGGGAAAAGGATATCATCGACGCGATAGAAAAAGAGCTGGATGTCGTCAAGCGCTCTATCCGTGAGCAGGAACGCCTTTCGCGCTCCGCTACTAATATGGAAGAAAAGCTTGCATACACCAAGAAGATTGATGAGCTAGAACGAAAAAAACGCCGTATGCGCAATACGCTTGCCGACCGTGAAGACGAAGTAAGTCAGCAGAGACGCCGCATGATAGATGAGCTTGACAAAAGGATGGTCAAGACAACCAATACTAATAATATTTTTATAATCCGATGGTACACAAAGGAGTAAAACGATGAGCGAAAAACTAAAGAGATTCACTGATTTGATGCAGGAGATATTTGAGCTGGATAAGTCTGATCTTGATTTTGGTATCTACCGCATTATGAACATCCGAAAGACAGAGATCGAGAAATTCCTGACAAAACGCCTTCCCGAGCTGGTACAAGAGACTTTGAAGCCCTTTGCACAGGATGACAAAGAGAGTATCCGTAATCGTATGGCGGAGATTGAACAGGCTCTCGGCAACGTCGAAGCGATTCCTGATTCCGTACCGATGAAGGCGGAATATATTGCTCTTAAACAGCAGCTTACTCAGGGAGTTGATATATCTGCTCTGGAGACTGACGTCTACTCTGCTCTTTACTCTTTCTTCAACCGCTATTATGAAGAAGGCGACTTTATCTCCAAGCGCCGCTACAAAGATGGCGTTTATGCTATCCCCTATGAAGGCGAAGAAGTCAAGCTTTATTGGGCAAATCAGGATCAGTACTATATCAAAACTAGTGAGAACTTTAAGGATTACTCCTTTACTGTTGGTGAATACACGGTTCACTTCCGCTTGGTAGATGCTACGACCGAACAGAACAACAACAAAGAGAACAAGGATAAAAAGCGTCTCTTTATGCTCTTTACCGAGGATGAAGAGAACTATCCGGGAGTTAAGACCTTTGAATATAAAGAAGAAGCGAAGGAATTCATTATTCGTTTTATCTATGATATTCCTGAGGATAATAAAAAGAAGTATGATGAGCTGAATTATGCCGCTATCAGTGAATGGCTGGTCAAAAATCGCATTCCGATCTGGCAAGATTTATTGGTGCAGAATATCCCCAGCGGCAAGAAAGGCAAGATGATTGACCTGCTTGAAAAGCATCTTAAGGGATATGTAGCAAAGAACACCTTTGACTATTTCATCCATAAGGATCTGCGCGGCTTCCTTAGTCGTGAGCTCGATTTCTATATCAAGAGCGAGGTCATGCACCTCGACGATCTCGATACCGACCACGAGGAGCGGGTAGAAAGCTATCTCGCAAAGGTAAAGGCGATCAAGCGAGTCGGCAGAATCATCATCGACTTCCTCGCACAGATCGAAGAGTTCCAGAAAAAGCTGTGGATCAAAAAGAAGTTTGTCGTAGAAACAAACTGGTGCATGACGCTCGACAAGGTTGACGAGAGCTTCTGGCAAGAGATTATATCGAATATTGACCAGATCAATGAATGGATCGCACTATATGCGATCGACGAAGCGGAAGGCTGGACAAATCCTCCTACCGTAGATTTCTTGCGTCAAAATCAAAATCTGATTATCGATACCAAGCATTTTAGCGCATCTTTTAAGGAGCGTTTGATTGCTAGTGTAGAGAATTTGGATGAACAGACAAATGGCTTGATGATTAATGGCGATAATTATCATGCGTTATCTTTGTTGATGGAAAAAGGAAAGGGTAACATTAAGGGCGTTTTTATCGACCCGCCATATAACACAGAAGACGATCGAGCTAAAGGAAAGTTTTGCTATAAAGATGGTTATGAAGATGGATCTTGGATGACCATGATGAATGACCGTATTTCTCTCTTGAGACAATTGCAATCACAAGATGGTTTGTTTTTTGTAACTATAGGTGATGATGAATGCTATAATTTAAAATGTATTCTTGATACAATCTATGGTCGAGGTAATTTCAAAGCAAATATTATTTGGAATTCCAGAAAATCAAAACAGAATGATATTGATGTTTCATTAGCCCACAATTATGTTCTGTCTTATAGCATGAACAAGAATAAAGAGGAGTTTTTAGGTGAACCATTAAATGAAAACGAGTTTTCAAATCCAGATAATGACCCACACGGTAAATGGAAAGTATCACCTTTAGATGCTCCCGGCATTAGAGAGAGAACTAGTTTTTATTCCATTAAGAATCCAAATACGGGGAAAGAGTATTTCCCGCCTAAAGGAAGACATTGGACTGTCTTTGAAGAGGATGTACAAGGTCTTATTGATGATGGAAGAATATTCTTCGGTAAAAAAGGTATAACAAAGCCTCAAGGAAAGAGATATTGGAATGAAGTACTTACCGACTCAAAAACTATTTCGACTTTATGGGATGATGTCGATACAGCTACCGCAGCTACTACGGAATTAGAAAACATAATGGGAGAAAAAGGGTTTGAAACGCCTAAACCAGTTTCTTTATTAAAAAGAGTTATTCAGCAAGCATGTAAAGAAAATGAAGATATCATTGATTGTTTTGCTGGATCTGGAACAACTGGTAATGCAACTATTTCTCTTAATCGTGAAGATCAAGGTAATCGTAAATATATTCTTGTAGAAATGGGCGAATACTTTAATTCAGTTACCAAGCCCCGCATGCAAAAGGTAGTTTATTCTACCGACTGGAAAGGTGGAAAACCACAAAATCGAAATAACGGTATTTCTCAGATTATCAAGTACATGACTTTGGAGAGCTATGAGGATGCGTTGTCCAACATTCAGCTTGACAACGAAACACACGGAATGCTCGGCTTGTTTAACGATGACTATATGATCCGCTATATGCTTGATCTTGAGAGTCAGGGTAGCCTACTGAATTTCGACGCTTTCCGTGATCCCTTCTCATATCGTATGAAGATAACCGAGAAGAACGAGAGCAAGGAGCGATCTGTGGATGTGATCGAAACCTTCAACTATCTAATCGGTTTGACGGTTACCCACCAAGGCGCTATGGTATCATTTACAGCGCAGGAAACAGCCGAAGGTGAGTATGAAGGCGCTATTGATCTGGTAAAGGACCCCTACGGGCAATACTCCTTCCGCCAGATTGAGGGTACTCTGCCCGACGGAAGACGTGCTCTCGTCATTTGGCGCACCGTTAGCGACAATATCATCGAAAGCAACGCGGCGCTTGACGCATACTTCCGTAAGTACCGTGTTAATCCCGCTGATCGTGAATATGACGTGATCTATGTCAACGGCGATAACAACATGGAGAACCTCCGCACTGCCGATGAATTATGGAAGGTCCAAATGACCGAGCTGGAATTCAAATCCCGCATGTTTGAGGAAGAATGATTATCCTTTTTTGAAAGGAAAAAACTATGGCTA
>JAILPC010000074.1 GCA_024690465.1 Ruminococcus sp. | reverse complement strand
GTCATATACAGCACGCGCGCCGCCGACAAATCTCGGACGTGTTCTGGCGCACATTATGCGCGCGAAGCCCACCTTATGTACAGACAGTCTCAGCGGAACGGCAACCTCCTTGAGGTGCATACCGATTAGTGTGCCGCCTACATCTATACCGGCATCGGCCTGAACTCGAGCTACAAGCACAGGGTTGTCAAACAGCTTATAAGCTGTTGTGGCGCTGCTGCCTCCCGCCTTGGGCTGAGGGATAGCATTGACTATTGTAAGATTGTGCTTTTCGGCATACTCACGTTCAACGACGAGTGCTCGCTCGAGGTGCTCGCAGCACTGAGCGGCGAGGAAAATGCCGCTCTCCTTAAGGAAAGGATAAAAGCTGTCATAGAGCATTTTCGCGCAATCAATTTGTGAATTTGTGCCGATCCTTGAGCCTGTTACCTCACTTGTGGAGCAGCCGAACACAATTAAATCGCCCTTTTTAAGCTTTGCCATTTCAACGAGTTCTTTAAAGGCAGTTAAAATTTTTTCCTGTATTTCTTTGTACATTTTCATCACCTGTTTTATTATACACTAAAATCTCACTAAATAAAAGAGTTTTTAACAAAAAACAGGCAGCCACATAAGTGACTGCCCGATAATCATTAGTCTGTAGTATAAGGAAGAAGCGCAACCTGACGAGCACGCTTGATTGAAGTAGTGAGCTCTCTCTGGTGTCTTGCGCATGTACCTGTTACACGGCGGGGTAAAATCTTACCGCGCTCGCTCATATAACGGCGAAGACGTGCGATATCTTTGTAATCAATGTTCTCAACCTTATCAACGCAGAACGCGCAGACTTTTCTGCGACCTTTGCGGCCGCGGATAGGACGATCAGCCATGATTATCTATCTCCTTTCAAAAATTAGAAGCTATCTATCTGATTTAATAGATTTTAAATTAAAACGGTAAGTCATCATCGTCGAGCGAAACTTCCTGGAAATCGGAGTTTGAACCGCTCTGATAACTCGGTTCAGGCTGAGTGGGAGCCTGGGGCTGAGCGGGAATCGGAGCACCGTAGGACTGGCTGTAGCCGCCCTGCATTGAGTCTCTGCGCTCGCCTGTAAAGCTGATATTGTCGGCTACAACCTCTACAACATAGCGGTTTGTGCCGTCCTTAGCCTGATAGGTTCGGGTCTGGAGCTGTCCCTCAACCGCGATAAGCGAGCCCTTGCCGAAATAGCGGCATACAAACTCAGCCTGCTGACGCCAGCATACGATATCGATGAAATCTGCCTTGCGCTCTTCACCGCTCTTTACGTAGCTGCGGTCAACCGCGATACGGAAGCTTGTTACGCTGACGCCCGAAGCTGTAGTCTTGAGCTCGGGAGCCGCAACTAAACGACCCATTAAAATTACTCTGTTCAACATAGTTTTTCATCCTTTCATTCACGTTTAAACGTGTACTTTTAATTATTCACCTTTTTTGATAATCATTGAACGGAGAACGCCGTCAGTGATTTTGAATACACGGTCAAGCTCTGCGGGGAACTCAGCTTCGGACTCAAAATTCATGAGTACATAGTAGCCTTCGCTCTCTTTGTTGATAAGATAAGCAAGTCTGCGCTTACCCCATTCATCAACATTCTGCAGAGTAGCGTGCTTCTCGATTAAAGCCTTGAACTTCTCAACGAGAGCCTGAATGCCCTCTTCGCCCTGCTTTAACGAGAAAATCATTACTGTCTCGTAATTAGCTGTTACTGCCAATGCCTACACCTCCTTCTGGACTTAATGGCGACTGATATTTTCAGTCGCAAGGATTTTTGATTCTACCGCACATTTTCGCACGATAACAGCTCTATTTTAACACAAAAAATTTATTTGTCAAGTTTTTTGATTCTCTACATCATACAACGCAGTTCCTAACGAACGCGGATATCCCTGTACCGTCTATTTCCAACCTGCTTTCAAAGGGGGTTCTAACTTGTATTGATATTCATGTACCGTCGATTCATGTCAAAAAAACTAATAAGGGCGACATAAAGCCGCCCTTGCGAATAATTATTCAGTATCATTTTTCTTGATCGCATTCACACGGTCAAAGCTTGCATCATCAACAAGCATCAGCGCTGTCATAGGAGGAATATGGATATCGTTGCCGTCTATGCGCTTGATTTCCTCAAAACCTGCCTTGTCGTAATCAGCTACAACCACCCATGAGTGAGGTAATGTTGTGAGGGATTTGAGAGTAATCGTGGACGTCTCGTCGCTGTTGTTGAACATGATAGCCATCATATCCCACTCGTTGGATGTAATATTGGGGATTGTGTACGCGATAGAGCGTCCGTCAGTTTCGAAGTATGTGTTGCTGACTGTTATAGTGGACGGCTCTCTGAAAGAAGAATAGTTCTTGCGGATTTGGATAAGTCCCTTATAGTAAGACACGAGGTTCCTATATGTCATGGTTCTTGTCCAGTCAATAGCGTTTATGCTCAGCGGAGAATTATAGCTGTTGTGCTCGCCGTGCTTTGTTCTCGCCATTTCCTCGCCCGCGAGAATGAACGGAATACCCTGTGACGTAAACACCAGAGCGGCTGAAAGCTTATTCATGGCGAGAATTCTCTCGTCTGTGGTGTCATAATCGTTGCGGCCCGATGACTTTAAGAGCTTATCCCACAGAGTGAGATTATCGTGAGCCGAGTTATATGTCACGCACTGGGTAGGTCTTTGAGCCCATTTGAGGAAAGTTGTGGACGAACACGCGAGAATACCCGAGATAACGTAGTAAATGTTATGGTTATTGCCCTGAATATAACCTATTGAGCTGTCGTCGTTGTTGCCCTTGAGAGCGTTTCTGAACGAATCGTTAAACATAGCGATTCTATTCGAGAGCTTGCCCGCGTTCTCCTTTACGCACGCGTCCTCAAACGCGATACCGTTCTGGCCGAGGTCGGCTGTCCACGGCTCACCGTAGATTAACATTCTGTTGTCAATCTCATCGAGAGCGAGACGAACCATATTCATTGTAGTTGTGTCGATACAGCCCATAAGGTCAAAACGGAACCCGTCTATATGATACTCATTTGCCCAGTAAGCAACCGAGTCAACGATATAACTGCGTGCCATTTCCTTTTCGCTCGCGAGAACGTTGCCGCAGCCCGAGGAATTGAGATATCTGCCGTCGTATCTGCGGTAGTAATAATCGGGTACGGTGCGGTTAAAGCACGAATCAATGGAACTTGTGTGGTTATATACAACGTCCATAATAACGCCGATACCCGCGTCGTGGAGCGCCTTAACCATTTCTTTAAACTCTTTTATACGAACGTTGCCGTCGTAGGGGTTTGTAGAATATGAGCCCTCGGGAACGTTATAGTTAGCGGGGTCATAGCCCCAGTTATACTGTTCTTTTTCGGGGTGAGCCTCGTCAACGCTGTCAAAATCATAGACAGGATTGAGGTGGACGTGTGTAACGCCGAGGCTTTTAATGTAGTCAAGGCAGGTCGGATACCTTCCCTCACCGTTGACTGTTGTGCCCTTTTCGGTAAAAGCGAGGTATTTTCCGCGGTACTCGGGTTTTACACCTGATGTAGCGCTGCCGGAAAAGTCACCGACGTGAACCTCCCAGATTACAGCGTCGGTGGAGTTCTTGACAAAAACATGCTGGTCGCTGCTCCAACCCTCGGGGTTTGTAGATTTCAAATCACATACCATACTTCGCTTGCCGTTTACACCGACAGCCTTTGAATATACATCCTGTGTCTCTTTGGTAACTCCGCCCACAGTAACAAGGTATGTATAATAGAGACTCTTTAAATCTCCGAATACAGTGATTGACCATACTCCCGTTGAACCGTCTGATTTTAAGCCATAGCTCTCAAGCTTCTGCGCGCCCGCTTCCTCGTCGGAACCTGTTTTATACAGCTGAACGCGGACATCCGAAGCGTCGGGAGACCACACCTTGAATACGGTACGGTCGGCGTAATAAGTACAGCCAAGGTCGTTATTAGTATAATTCATAAATACACTCCTAACGGAAAAACAAATTCTGTTTTCTATTCCTGCAAATATTTAAGATGTATATTTAAGGATTTTGTCCTTAAACTCCAGTATTAAGCTTGGGTAATCAACATACACGACATTGAGGTCTACGTCGGCTTTGATTCCGTTGACAATACCCGCGTTCGAGTACTGCCACATAGAGAAATCATACTTATATTCATCGGATTCAAAGGTGTGGTCGCCGTAGCTCGCAACCCAAAAATCCCAGCTGTTGCCGAGTGTAGTCGAGTCGATGTAGTTTTTATAAAGGGAGCTTGAGGTGTATACACCTGGGTAATACCCGCTCCGCTTGATTGCTGTGCAAAAAGTGTTTATAATATCGGTATTTGTGCCAATCATATCGGCTGACTGGAACACTTCCTCCTCAAAATCAAGGAAAACCGGGTAGTTGAAAGTCTTGCCCTTGATTATCTCAAGAAGTTCCTGCGCGTCGGATTTGATACCGTCAACTGTCGATGAATAGGTGTAATAATAACAGCCTATGTCAAGTCCTGCAGCTTGTGCATCGGAATAATACTGCTCAAACTTTGAGTCAACACCAAATCCCGTGCCGCCTGCCTTAATGATTACGAAGCTGAAACCGCTCTCCTTGACCGCGCTGAAATCAATGTCGCCCTGATAGAACGAAACGTCGATTCCG
>JAILPC010000051.1 GCA_024690465.1 Ruminococcus sp. | reverse complement strand
TGAAGAATTCGAGCACCTTGTCTCTTACATTGTTATATACATCAGTGGAATGATTGGACTTCTGGGAGTAGCCGCGCCCAATAGAGCCGTACATCTCGAGTTCCTCGTTTATAGCGTCCTGAACCGCCTTGAACGCGGGAGTCGTAGCCGCGTTATCAAAGTTAATGAGCGGCTGCTGTGTTTCGTCGGCGAGCTCAATCGGAGTATCAATGCCGACGATATAGTTTCTGATGTTGTCGAGTGTGTATCCTTCGACCTTTTCGATAGCTAAACCTGTAACATTTACGGTACTGTCCGCGATTTCTTCGGAATTGTCGGTAAATTTCAGATTGCCGTAAACATAAGTCATACCGTTTTTAACCGCGGATATAATGCCGTCATCGCTTACCGCCGCGATTTTATCATTAAAGGATGAATATGTAACGGTGAAGTCACCCTCGGCAAACTTACTTCCGACCTCTTCGTTGCCGATTAATATTTTCTTGATAATCTTGTCAAAGTCATAGGAAGATTTACCGAAATTAGCCTTGAGTTTTACTTCATGGAAATCGTCGCCACCCGTGTAATACATTATAGCGTCGGAAGCCGCCTCTGCCATAGTCATAGGTTTAACGACTACGGTAATAGTTCCGAGCTTTCTTGTGGCAGCGCTGGTTTGCTCAAAAACGTCAACAGTAGTTGTACCTTCGGAAACAGCGCTGAGTTCGGTTTTCCGATGTGTCATAGCGGCAACGCCCGGGTCGGCGCTTTCGCCGTAATAAGCGGCGTTCGGGTCGGCGTCGATAATAAAATCAAGAATCGGGATATGCGAGCTCATATTCTTTTCGCCATCGAGATAGGCGCTGATTTTAAGCTCTGTGGGTTCGGCAACATCGACAAGAGAAGCGGGCACTATAACTTTCTTTTTCTTGACTGTAAGAGTGAGCTTCTTGCTGAGCTTTTTGCTCTTTGAGTTCTTAGCCTTTGTTGTCACTGTAATTGTGGCTTTACCGGCTTTTTTTGCAGTAACTTTAACAGTGCTTCCGCTTACTTTAACTGTCGCAACGGAAGTCTTGCTTGACTTGGCTGTAAAAGCCTTGGAAGCCTGGTTTTTAACCTTTACGGTTACTTTGTAGGATTTCACCGCTGTCATTTTATTAGCGGGGATTGTAATTGTCGCCTTTTTCGCGACGCTGATTGATGTTACGTATTTCTTTATGGCTTTTTTCTTTGTCTTAGCCTGCGCGCTTATAGCGAACGCCGAGAGACAAAGAGCCGCGCAAAGGAATACACTGATTAATTGTTTAAACTTTCTCATCCTCTTACTCCTTCTTTTATCTTTATATTATTAACTGTTTTTGCAACAGTTTTTGACTTATACTTTTAGTTGCCCTTAGCAGAAATTTTTGCCGTTACCTTATAGATACCCTTCTTGTATTTACCTTTGGCGACAGGTGATTTTATTTCTTAGTTACGCCGTTGCCGTAAATGGTCGTCCAGTCATTTTTCATAGAAACAGCGGTGAATCCGTTTTCTTCACAGGTGGAATACATTTTATCGGCTTTCTCTGTATTGCCGTTCTCGCGCTCTGTATCGTCACAACAAAGCATAAAAGCAGCTGCCTTGTACTTGTTGTTATTGATGACGAAGTTAGCCATAGCGCAGTCACCTGAGCTGTTTCCGAATGAAAGCACAGGCTGAACACCGATTTCCTGCTCGATGACAGATACCTTGTTCATCTTTAGATTCTTTATTACAAATACACCGCTTGTGATGACTTTGTCGTCCTTTGAAAATGTATAGTCGAGGCCGTCCTCGTCGCCCTGACCGCTTGCAACAAACAGTTCGTCCGAGCCTATCATCTGGCTTACGGGAATATTTACTGTTCCCTCGGCAAGTCCGCGGGTTATGAGTCGGTCCGTACCGCTTACAATATAAACCTTAAAGTCGTTTGAGTTAAGGTAATCGACAACCTGAAGCATAGGTTTATAGAAAGCCTGACCATTTGTCATGCCAACATATCCCTGCATAGCTTCGTCTCTGTAAGTCTTGACATATTTGTCAAACTCGTCGAGAGTCATACCCTTGAAAGCGGTTGCGACAGCTTTGCCGTGTCTTAAATCCATACCCTCGGGGTATTCGCCTGTCTCGAAATACTTTTCGATATCCTTCGCGACTTCCTTCTCCTCATCGCTTGCCTTATCCTTATAATCGGGATCTTCCATTACACGATGATAAAGAAGCTTGTGATCAAAATATCCGGGATCAGTCTCACAGCAGAGAGTACCGTCCATATCGAATACCGCGATTCTGTTTTCGACGGGAATAAAATCCTTTGAATTCTTGTCGGTTACAGTTTTAATATAATCCGTAAGTTCGGTTTTGAGCTTAGCGCTCTTTGTCCAAAGTGATAATGCGTCCTCGGACTTCCCATCCGCCGACTGAGAAACACTCGTATTTGCGCTGTTTGCAGCGGGTGCTTTATTTGCTGTAAAAGCCCATGTACAGGATACCGCTATAAGCGCTATAGCCAATACAGCGGATATTACCTTCCATGTTGTTGCTGAGTTTTTCTTTTGAGTTTTCATACATACTCCTCCATTTTAATTTTATTAGTTTATTATAACATACAACCCGTAACAAAAGCGTGACAGGTTTTTAGAATAAGGAAAAATAGATCTCATTTTTATCTTTTTTGAGAAACAAACGTCACCTATAGAGGCGCGAACATTATCAGATTCGTTTTTTTAGACTTTTGAATCAGGAGCCCATAGGCGGTAAATCCCGGCGAGAATCGCACCCGAAATATTATGCCAAACAGAGAACATATCACCGGGTACAGTCGCTAAAGCAAGCTGTGGAAAACTGTTCCCGCAAGCACAATTACATCCATATACTTTCCGAAATTTTTGGATTATATTCTAAATACGCATTTTTGAAATCCTCCCATCTGTACTTTAACTATAATATTAACACAGTTATAATTCTGTATCAAGAAAAAATAGAATATTAGTGTGTCATTTTTTTCTTTTCTTCGCATCGCTGTTATACAAAACACAGCCTCGGTATTGCGACAAAATCAAAACGGCACAGGCGTGCTTGTGAAGTCCACGCCTGTGTCTTTTTTATAAAGTGAATTATATTACCTTTACTTTGATTTTGAATGTTTTAACTCCGTTTACCTTAACGGTAATCGTCGCCTTGCCTTTCTTTAACGCTTTGACCTTAACGGTCTTTGCGGTCTTTTTGGAAATAACTTTAGCAACTTTTTTATTGATTGCGGAGTAGGAGTTTTTAATGCTTTTTGCTTTTCCTGAAATCTTAATCTTCAGGGTTTTCCTTTTTGTTAATACATAAACCTTTTTTGCACTGTATTTCTTTCCCGCAACCTTAATTGTCGGATTGCTTGTTACTGTAATTTTGTACTTAATCTTGACTTTGTTAAGTGTTACGGTAACAGTGGCCTTGCCTTTTTTGCGGCACGTTATCCGACCTTTTTTTGTAACTGAGACACAGTTTTTTCTGCTCGTTTTGTATTTGGGTTTCACTTTACCCAGATTGGAGTATTTGATTACAAAATCCCGACCGGCTTTGTAAGTCTTCTGAATTGTCTTGTTTTTAGCTGTTTTAACGTCAATAGAAATATCGGTTGTTAAGCTTTCGGTCGTAGCAGCTGTTGGTTCGGTAGGCGCAATTACAGGTTCAGTTGTTGCGGGCTCTGTCGTCGCGGGCTCTGTCGTCGCGGGTTCTGTCGTCTCGGGTTCTGTCGTCTCGGGTTCGGTTGTTTCAGGTTCTGTCGGGTCGCCGTTATTCCCCTCGGTGTAGTAGTAAACTACGTTAGTTGTTCCGACGGAATAATTGCCGACAGCGTTTGCGGGTGTGATATAATCCGTTCTTCCCTCGAGCGGTGAGGTGGTGTATGTATCGATCGATCTAACTTTCTCTGTGTTTATTACCACGTCGTCCGCGATCTTGCGTCCTGTTTTCAGGTCGATATGGCTGGTTATGATTTTAGTAGAGAAGGAAGAAACACCGTTTTCAATCCAGACCTCATCGGAGCATGGGTAGCCGGTTTTTTCAGGATCCTGATCGGAATTGTTGTGGAAAATCACGTAGACAAAGGGAACGCGAACAGTCGATATAAGCCAGTCGGAACCCATGGTAGAATCGTTAGTCATCAGCATTGCTTTATCCCTGGAACCGTTAGGTTCGATGATTTTGCCGGCGCGATCGGTATAGTATGCGTAGCAGCGCAGATTCGACAGGTTTTTGACGTTTTTATAGTGTACTGTGGTTTGGCTTGCGCTGATCTGCTTGTAAACATACTCTATGTCGACTGTTTCCGAGAACACACCCACGGCATTTGCGGGCATCTTTGAGGTGTCAAGCTCATATCCCGGTATCGCAAGAGGATAGGTACTGTAGGATTCGCCCGGACGGAGTCGCGTACGCTGCGCTGTGATAAGGCTGTTGCCGTCCTCGTCGGTGCAGGTAACATTGACATAGCCCGAAGGCGTTTCCTTAGATTTATATATATACTCGACAGAATAGCTGCCGTTTGCGTCAACAGTGCCGACGGTTTCGCCTTTCGTTTCGATAAGCTCATAGTCATAGAGCAGGTCGGCGTCGGGAGCAGTCCTATATGTGCTGCCTTTCCTGTATTTGATGTTTTGGGTTTTGAGCACACCGCCTTCATTATCAGTATGCTTAACGGTCAGATTTCCGAATTCTTCTTTGACACGGAGATTGTTAAAACTTTTGCTGTCAACCAGCACAGCGCATCCCTTTGCGGGAATGTTATAGGTATTGCCCGAAACAGTGCCGAGACTTGTCAGCCCCGCGGAGATGTCGTTTAAAGCAACAATTGTCCAGCCTGAAGTAGGGAGTGTTACTGTACTTGACTGTTTTCCTCCGTTTACGATAACCGCGAGCATACCCCACTCGCCTGACTTATTGTTGGAATAGGTGTAGGCTACTACATCGCCGATGCTCGATTGAAATGAAGGAGTTACTATGCTGCTGCTGTGAAGCGGAGTGAAGTTCCTGCGTATGGCAAGCATCCCTTTGTAGTAGTTCGCAAGCTCTGACATCTGAGCGGCGCGGCTCCAATCAATCGCGTTGACAGCGTCGGATGAATCCAATGAGATGCCGACACCCTGCTTTGTTCTGCCAAACTCGGACCCCGCAGCCATAAACGGAATTCCCTGAGAAGTAAGCAGGAGCGTATATATCTCCTTCATCTGCTTGCAAAGAGCCGCGTTGGTGCCCGAATAATCGGATAAACCATTGCTCTTGACTATTTTGTCCCACATTATCAGACCGTCGTGAGAATCGGCATATAAAATCGGCTGCGCTGGCCCTTTCGGCGAAGTAGTGCTATAGACATTACCCTTGACGCCGTTCACGATATTTGCAGAGGTTGAGGAGGTGTTACCCTGAACAAATCCCTTGCTGTTATCGTACGCGTCGCCGATAATCGCGCTGCGATATTGGTCTCCGAACGCGCCGACACGAGCGTTCAGACGGCTGATACCGGTCCCCTGCCGGCTGTAGATCGGATCAGAATTAGCGGTATCGCCGCCTGTCCACGGTTCGCCGTACATCAGGATTTTATTTCCTGAGCTATCTTCGTAGCTTTCGTCTAACGCTCTTCTGATTTCGTTCATAGCGGTTACGTCATGAAGCCCCATCTGGTCGAAGCAGAAGCCGTCGATGTGATACTCCAGCATCCAGTATTTGCAGGATTCAATCATATATTTGCGGAACATCTTTTTGTCTGACGCGGTCTCATTTCCGCACCCTGAGCCGTTGGAGTAGGCTGTGGCGGAGGACATTCTGTAGTAATATTTGGGAGCTGTCTTTGTGAAGCAGGAATCCGTGGAAGCGGTGTAACCGTAAGCAACGTTCATTACCACAGAGATACCTCTGTCGTGGAGCGCCTGTACCATTTGCTTGAATTCCTTTATCCTGACATTTCCGTCGTAGGGATTGGTGGAATATGAGCCCTCGGGAACGTTGAAGTTCACAGGGGCATATCCATCGCTGCGGTTCGCAGCGGAAGAACTTTCGTCTATGCCGCCGAAGTCAAAGACAGGCATGAGCTGAACGCAGTTTATGCCCTGCTCAACAAGGTAATCAATGCACGTCGGGGTTACACCCTCGCCGCCGCAGGTGGTTCCTCCTTCGGTAAAGGCGAGATACTTGCCCTTGTTGTCGTCGCTGACGCCTGAGGTTTCGGAAATTGAGAAATCTCGGACGTGTGTCTCCCAGACAACCGCCTCGCCCGCGTTTCGGAACACAACGTGCTTGTCGGAATCCCATCCGTCAGGATTTGTGGAATCAAGGTCGACTATCATCGAACGCTCGCCGTTCACGCCGACCGCTTTGGAGTACACATCCTGAGTTTCTTTTTTTAAACCGTTGCAGGTGACGAGATAGGTGTAGTACAGATTCTTGTAATCGCCTGAAAGCGAATACGACCATACGCCCGTAGTGCTGTTTTTTTTCATCGGATACTCGCCGATGACTTCCGCGCCTTCCTCGCTGTCGGAACCTGTGCGGTATAACTTGACCATAACAGCGGTTGCGTCGGGCGACCAGATTTTGAAGGTTGTCGATTGCGGCGAGTATTTACAGCCGAGATTCTGCTCGCTGTACGCGGCACTGGCCTGAGTTTCCAGATAGTTCTGGTTGTTGTACGCACCGACCGCTTCGCGCGCTTGCGCGGCAAAAGCGTCTATCGCGGCTGAGCTTGCCGCGCCTGTCATTATGACCAGCGCAAGCAGGAACGACAAAGTTTTTCTGAGTCTCATTATCACCACTCCTCAATAGAACGTAAATTTTTCTCAGTTAATAACTATACACATTAATTGTATAATATAAAGTATATCATAACAATAGGAAAATATAATTGTCACTAATTTTCGCTGCCAAAATTAAAGCTCTATATTTGTGCATATTGTATAGTGCTGCATATAAAATCACTTTACAGGATTAATTCAAAAGTATATTGAATATATTGTTTTGTTCAAAAAACAAACTCCGCCCTCGGAAACCCAAAGGCGGAGTAATATTTATTAGGTTTTCTGATTTAGAGGGACTCCTCAATCAGCCAGCTTGACGCCGAACCCTCAATGTTATTGATACCGTTCTTTATGGGCTCGTCTACACCTGAAGCGCAGAGCACATCAAACTTCGCAAGCTCTTCAACCTTAATTTCGGGAGATGTATATAAATATTTCATTATCGTTTCCTCCTTAATCAAGCTTGTACAGGCGTATTGAAAACAACGCCTGTTTCATCGCCGTCGCCGTACTGAACGTAGGTGGTGCCGTTGTATACAATGTAGAAGCGCGCTACATACTTTACATTTTCGGGAATGTCATTAACAGCCGCCGTAACGTACTTGTAGTCGGTTGCGTTATAGTTCGCGTTGCCGAAATCACCCGCGACTGTATTAGTTGTGCCCTTGCAGCTGTATTTATGCGCTTTTGTATTATTGACAGTGAGGTTGTTGTAATCAGCCGAACCGTCGGATTTTACTAACATAAACAAATAACCGTAGTCAGCGCTCGCGTCATTGTTGAGAACATTAAGTATCTCGGAGCTTACCTCGGTAAAGAAGCGCAGGCTATTGGGCTGAGTTGCTTCAGTTAAAAAAGCTCTTGACTGATAGCCGAGGAAGCGCGCGCCTTTATAGCTGAGGTTCGAAGCATTTTTGAGCGGGTCGTTTTCGTCTTTAGCAAATGTCTTATCAACAAGCGCGGGAACAACAGTATCCGCCTGAGCAACCTGCTGAACGTTCT
>JAILPC010000043.1 GCA_024690465.1 Ruminococcus sp. | reverse complement strand
TGATAAAATAAAACTCTTACTAATTTTTATCACGTCCTTTCTTTTGTAATATGGGTATGGGCCTAGCCCGACGTCGTTGCCGCGCCCTCCCGAAAAGGGAGGGCGTAAGACAAAGGCGAAACTGGCAATAAAGTAGAAAAGCCGAGGCTCGAAGCCCTAGAATAGCGACTGGCGACAACTAATTCGCAAAGCAATTTAAAAAATTGCGGCGCGAATTTGGGGAGTGGGAACTATTCTAGGAACAGCGGAGAGCAACGAGGCTAGACAACTGATGATCATAAAATTGTTCCAAAATTATCCCAACTAAATTATTGCGAAAAATCGTCCTCAGTGCCGATAGTGACGACATTGACGACATTTTTGTGACCGCCAATATTATCGTCATTAACGGCACTATCGTCACTTTGGCTCATATAACTGATTTTGAGTATTCGTTTCCCGCTGCTGCGGTTTGATTGAAATACAACGCCGTTTTCTTCGAGCTCTCTGCGGTACTTATTCATTTTCCGCTTCAAAGATTTCGCATCATAAGCTTTACCGTAGGCAGCATTAATCTCATTTGTGAATTCAGTATTGGAGCCTTCGTAGCTGATTTTGCTTTTCATAAAATCAATCAACAGATTTATTTCTTCGGGTAATAACATCTCAGGATGTTCCAGGCTATCCTTAACAAAATTCCATCTGCAACACTCTCTGTCGAACTTTAAATCCAACTCTCTGTCGTCAATATCTCGACCTGAACAATACAAAGTAGCGTTATCAGAACAGCGATAACTTTTATCAAGAACAAACATCGTGTCCACTCCGCCAGCTAAACCGTTTGTACCTGAAATCATATTAAACGGATCGCTGTCGCCCTGCTTTCGAAGATGATGCACAAGAAGAATCGCAATCTTTAACTTCTCCGCGAGCTTTTTTATGATTTCAATTTCGTTATAATCATTAGCGTAGCTGAGCTCCTTTGATGGGTTCCTAATCATCTGAAATGTATCAATCACAACAAGAACAGTGTCAGGATAATCCTCAACGAAGTGTTTAATTTGTTCTTCAAGACCTTCTCCGATTTTGAAACCAAAAGTAGCAAAGTGCGCGTCAGGTGCCTGGTCTGTTACCGACAACAACCGCTCCTGCAGTCGGCTTGTAGTATCCTCAAGGCTAACGTATAAAGTTGTTCCCTGCTTTGTTTTAAAATTCCAGATATTCTCGCCCTTAGAAATCTTTACACACCAATCCATCATAAGCCACGATTTTCCAACCTTCGGCGCGCCGCCTATAATCGCTAACCCTTGCGGAAGCAAACCCTTGATAACAAAATCGATTCTTGGCAAGTCCATATCCAACAAAGTTTCACCGTCGATTGAACGGAAAGTTTTTTTCATTACTAAGTCGCTGTAAAGACTCTCGCTCAAAATAATCCCTCCTTTCATTTTGGAATTAAAAGGTTTTGCCTTTCACTATATAAATGTCAAAGATTTTTAAAAATCCTGATTTTACTGTGACAGACTAAAACTGTTTCCTGATAACTTGTGATTATTTAATTCCGATCTCACAATTATTCAGAAAAAACAAACACCATATCGGCTACCCTTCCTGCGCGGGACTCTCACCCGAACGTGTAATCTCAAAGCGCTTGTGTTTCTTATCGCTCGCTTTCGGTCTTGGCGGAAACACCGTCGGCTCATATCATTGCCGACTACATTTTTTGATATATAACTCGCTCGATATGATTATTCAGTTGTGAAACAAGAACGTTCTTACAGATAATATTATAAAATCAACATTGACAAAAACGCAATAGTTTTGTAGAATGTTCTTTGTAGTGATGTTAATTGTCTAAAAACTAACAAATCTTGATTATCTAAAAATGGTGTACATAAAATGGACAAAGATTATTCTAAGTACGAACTGTCAGAACATGAAAAGTATAAATATTTACGCTCCAACAATAAAAACATAACCTATGATTCAACTAACAATTATGTTTCCTTTTTCCCTTTAAGTAAACTTGTAAAAATTTCCGTCAACACTCAGACCTCATTCGCTAATCTTTATGATATAATTGAAAATGAAGGCACTCCTGAACAGCTTGATCGACTTGCACATCAATTCGATGACGAAGAATCTGTCGCCGCTGTTAAGTGCCACAAAGAGAAAATCGAAGCAGAAACAAAACGTCTTTATAAAAAATACAATGTTGAGAATAACAGGAACGCACGGTTTGAAGAAGACTTTTACGAAAGCCATCCTGAAATAGACTATGTACCGCCTGGTATAGTTCTTAGCGGATGTATCATTGACCGTCCGCTCGGCGAGGGCATCTTGGAATATATTTACGCTGATTTTCAAAGTGTTTTTAAAAACGAATATCTTATCGGTGTTATGCTATTAGAAAACCCGGACTTATTTGATTTTGCGAAAGACCTTCCCGAAGTTTTTGAAAAAAGCCCGCCGCAAACAATAAATAATTCATTTGATGAAATGATTGAAGAGTATTTAGAACTTGACAGTTCATGTGACACTACAAGATTGTTAGCAGCACAATCGTTATACACTATAATCTGTCCTCCCTATCTTAAAGAAAACATCGGTATAAGAGATTATTATTTTTATCTGCGTGCTCTACAAAGAGAATATCTTGAGATTCTAAAATTCTGTTTTGATGAAAATTACTATCCCGAACTACTCGGAAACCTAACCCCTGCAGAACGTTATTATACGTACCGCCAAGCTAAAGATCTTCCATCGTTTATTGAGAGAAACGACGAGCTTTATATGGCATTCAGTCCTTTACTTAACGAAAAAAATGAACCTGATTTTCGTGCAACAATTGATAGAGTAAAAAGCGTTTTCCCCGAAGACAAACTTAGCGAGCTTGCTCAAGAATTAGGAACATCAAATCACATCCTATCATTAGGGTTACGCGGCACACACCGTTTATCAAAAAGATACCGCTTCTCAACTGTTGCAGAAATACTTGAGCTTGAACTCAGCATAATGCTTGAGAACGATATAAGATTCAGAAAATGTCAACGCTGTGGCAAGTATTTCATTATGAAAGGCAACTACGACACTCGCTACTGCGACAGAATCGCCGACGGCGAAACGCGCTCATGTCAAGAGCTTGCAGCTCAGGACAACTACAAAAAGAAATCGGCAGATAACAAAGCTCTACCGATTTACAGTAAGTATTATAAGCGTTACGCCGCTAGGGTTAAGGTTAGACAAATTAAGGAAACCGACTTTAAAAAATGGAAGTATGAAGCTCTTATTAAACGAGACGAATGCACGGCGGGCAAAATCACTCCCGAGGAGTACATCAACTGGCTCGAAAGTTGTTTCCCAAACAGAAAACGGCGTAATAAACAGGCCTAAACAAAATACCCTATTCTTTGTTTTAGCGTATCATTTCTTTCCATACCATCCCTATCAAAAATTCCTTATCTTTGCGACTCATTTTTTGATATGTCTTAAAACGCCGTAAAAGGGTTAGTTTTGCGATTCCAACAAACTCTAAATAAACTCTGAAAACAGAGACTCGAAAAAGGCATAAAAACGCATTCCAGAAACTGCCATTTTATGCGGATTTTCCCGCGTCATAAATTGGCTATTTCCCCTTATTTGCCTCTGTAGCCGACTGATTTATCTGTTATGGGCTACGGCTCGACGGAACTATTTCTATTCGATTCTACGGAGTTTTATCATAAAACGGTATATATTTTTAAGTTTTGTATTGCAATTCGCCATACAAGGTGATATACTATATTTAGAATAAAACTTTGGAGGTATTCATATGGCTACAAAGACAGCTAATGTTACGGCAAGAGTTCAGCCCGAAATAAAAAAACAGGCGGAAGCGGTGTTAGAGAAAATAGGTATTCCCGTATCCGTGTTGATTGACACGTTATACAGACAAATTATTATGACGGGCTCTGTTCCCTATTCGCTTTCTGTTCCGAAAATCCCTACGCTTGACAGTATGAGCGAGGAACAGTTTGACGCTATGATGCAAAAGGGCTACGACGAGGCTAAGGCGGGAATCGGTCTTCCTGTGGACGAAGCATTTGACAAAATCCGCGAGGTTATCTGATGGAGTATTCAGTACGCTTAGCTCCGCACGCTATTGTTCAGATTCAGGAAGCAGTATCTTATATTTCTAAAGTTCTGAATGAACCGAACACCGCAAACTCTTGGGCTGATTATCTGCAAAAAGAAATCAGCAAGTTGGATTCAATGCCCGCAAGATTTCCTTTGGTTGAGAATGAAAAATGGGCGGTGAAAGGAATACGAAAATTTCCTGTAAAAAACTTTATCGTTTATTACTATATTGATGAAGATAGTAACTCAGTATGGGTTACAGCTGTTGTTTACTCTGGAAGAGATCAACTAAGAGCTCTTAACGATATGCCGATTTAGAAACCCAACAACACAACACCAAAAAGAAAAAGGGCAAGGCCGCGACGTTTATAGTAGCCTTGCCCTTAGATTTGTTAGCGCAATCGGCAGGATGGTTATGCGTATAGGATATAAAGATATCTGCCGCTAAGTTTGACGTTGAACGTGATATCGCTCGGCTCGCAATCGCTGAAGCTTTCAAGCAGATACCTGATGTCGCCCTTTCCGGCAGATATTAATTCTCGGATATTTTTATAATGTTTTATGTTCGTCGGCGGAAACCAACTTGAGTTTTTAACCGTAAGTTTAGGATCAAATTTTATTCCCTTTCTTTTGCCGTAGAGAATCAATCGCTTCCTGACCAGTGTTCGATTAATCTTTTTACGCTTGACACTCTGAATTATTTTTGTTGTTCGTGTTGCCTTAGCTTCAACGCTGTTGAGCGCAACAGAAGAATTTATCACAATCAGCGTGAGCATAATTATCGCAAATCTTTTCATCATAATTCGCCTCCTTCAACAAGGAAAACTATCACAGTTTATGCCCGAAGCCCAGACCAAAACGAAAAGAATAAAACATTTTCAAAAGACTTGCAATTCCAGATTTTGTAAGGTAATATACAACTGCTTTACATAGCTCATTGCTGTCACACAAAACGTAACTTCTGTTGCGACACAATCAAAAGGACGGGAGCGGAATCCAAGCTTGGATTCTGCTCCCGTTTTTAAGTATTATAATGATACTGTCTGGTTTTTATTCAAATAATTGTTGTCTATACCGTACTCCCGAACAAGCATATTTTATTAAAGAACGCAATCAAAAGTTATTGACGGCGCTTGCCTCCCTCAAGCCTTCTGACAGGAAGCTCATCGAATACACACTAGGTATTTGTACCGACTGTCTCGGTAATAAGCCGAAGAAAACTATCCGTGAAGCCTCGCTCCTGCTAAACCTTACCGAGGACAGCGCACAGAAAAAACTACGTAAAATATTAAATAACCTCAACCATAATCTTAACTGTCAGGAAGAAATTGCTTGACATAATATTGTTTGGCAAGTATAATAATATTGACAAACGAAGATTGCTCGTTTTATTGGCGCTCACCGCCATTAAGTGCAGACTTAGTTATTGGCGCTCACCGCCATTAAGCGCAGACTTAGTTATTGGCGCTCACCGCCATTAAGTGCAGACTTGAAGCAATCACGGAAGGGAGAGGCGAGTCTTCTCCCTTTTTTGTTTATCTATAAGGAGTTTATAATGATAACGGAACCTAATACAAGAACAGATTTTTTCTATGTAGATAATGACTATATCGAGTACTTAAAACGAATTGAAACAGAAAACCGCGGATACACCTGTGTACCAAATGTTCATTATTGGAATACTCAAAAATTTGTATTCGGTGCGGTTTTGATGATTAATGAGATTTCATATTTTGTACCTGTTTCCTCATATTCAAGAGCACAGCATGATTTGATTCTTTTAAGGGATAAGAAGGACAACAAAGTATTAGGCTCAATTCGTTTTAACTATATGATTCCTGTTCCTGCCAGATGTCTGCACCGTTTGAATATCGCTGACTTACCGACAGTTCAAAACAGAGCTCACGCCAGCAAGGAATTGGCGTTTTGCCGAAGGAACCGTGACAAGATTTATAAGGCAGCTAAAAATACATATTTGCGTGTAATAAGCGGAAAGTATCCTGAGCTTACTAAGCATAGCTGTGCTTTTAAATTATTGGAAAAAGCTTGTTCAAACTATAAATAGGCTATTTCATCTACTCTAAATAAACTCTGAAAATAGAGACTCGAAATAGGCATAAAATCGCCAACCAAAAACCGCCATTTTATGCAGTTTTCAGAGCAGCGTAAAGTGGGAATTTCCCCTCATTTGCCTCTGTAGCCGTTTGTTTTATCTACAACGGGCTACGGCTCGATGGAACAATTTCTATTCGATTCTATGGGTTTTATCCCTAAACACAACAACACAACACCAAAAATTTTCTTATATTTCTATGCGGTTTTCAAGGGGGGTACCAGAATGGTAACATCTAAATCGAAAAAACTTTTATTCTGCTTCTTGTGTTTGATTCAATTTTCAGTTAAACTAATAATCGGTTAACTGGATATAAGGAGCGAAATGATATGAATATGCTTTTTGCGGATACC
>JAILPC010000027.1 GCA_024690465.1 Ruminococcus sp. | reverse complement strand
CGATAAAGAATACAGCCATAGCGAGAACCGCCATTCTCCAGTCAACAAACCATGTTGTAGCAAATCCTGCCATAAAAGCTTTGCCGCCCTTGAACTTATACCATATGGGGAAGCAATGTCCAAGCATACAGAAAAGTCCCGAGTAAGCCGCGCCAAGCTGCCACAATCCGAAATGGTTTTCAAAAACAAAAGCCGTTACAAAAACAGGCAGAGCGGTTTTTAATATATCTATCAGTATAACTGACCACGAAACAATGCCGTTGCCGTAAACTCGCTTGAAATTTGTAAACCCGGGGTTATGACTGCCTTTTTCGCGGATATCCTCACCGTAGAATATTTTTGACAGAATAATAGCGCCGTTTATACCGCCGAAGAGATATGAAGCGGCAGCACTTATAATCAATAAAATTAAAAAAATCATACGCCGAAATGCTCAATATTCTTACCGAACGCGAAAATTCCGAGCGCTTCAGGTCCGATAGATGCTCCAATGATAGGTCCGATATATCCCATATGTGTATCAACTGTCGGGATTTTCTCTTTGACAAGTTTCTCAAGCTCAAGAGCATCCTCCTCAGAATCAGCGTGAACTATATATACACACTGGTTCTCAGGCTCAATGATATTCTCGGCCATAAGGTTTACGATTTCCTGCATTGAGTTAAATCTGCCCTTAGCTTTTTTTACGGGAACGTTGTCACCCTCAGGATTAGAAATGATAATCGGCTTAACACCCAAAAGATTGCCGAAGAACGCCGATGTAGCTTTAACTCTGCCCGCGCGCTTTAACGCGTCAAGGCTGTGAACTGTTACATACTGGTTGACTGTGTTGCGAATTTCGCTGATTTTTTCGGCGATTTCGTCAATATTCATACCCTCAGCGCGGAACTGTGAGGCCTTGATAGCTACAAGTCCCTCACCCATGCAGGCGTTGAGAGAGTTGATGCAATAGATTTTTCTGTCGGGATAGTTTTTGAGCAGGTCTTTTGAAACCACCTTACCCATTTCTACAGAACCCGAAAGCTTTGAAGAACAGCCGATATACACAATATCGTCGCCCTCTTCAAGAACATTTGTGAATACTGTTCTGAATTCCTGTTCGGGAACTTGAGTTGTTGTGATTCGACCGCCGTCTCTCATGATGTCATAAAACTCCTTTGGAGAATACTCTGTCCAATCGAGATTGGCAACCTTTTCCTCTCCGTTGAAAATTGTATTCATCTTGAGGTACTCAATGTCATATTTCTCGCGCAAGTCCTTTGTAAGGTCTGAGCAAGAGTCTGTAAAAATTCTGATTTTGTTCATTTAATCCACCCTTATTCCAATACTAATATATAATCATAAATCGGCTGACCGCCGTAAATCATAACGATTTCAGTGCGTCTGTATTTGGCTCGAAGCATTTTTTCAATTTCAACGCTTTCCTGTTCGCTGACTGTCTCGCCATAAATTACAAGCATAATGTCATAGCGTGAAGCATTGAGCTTTTCGGAAAGAAGCAGAAGCGCGTCATCCTTGCTGCTGTCGTCAACAATAATCTTGTCGCCGACAAAGCCGATATAATCGTCCTTTGTAACAGCAATACCGTCCTTTTCCGTATCACGTACAGCCTTAGAAACAACACCCGTAACAACCGCGCTGATGATTTCTTTCTGTTCCGCGATAATATCATCAAGACTGTCAAGTGATGTATCAAGCATCGAAATAGCCGCGTATCCCTCACCGACTGTCTTTGTCGGAATAATACAGATTTTGGCGTTATCATACAAATCAGCAGCCTGCTGAGCGCCGAGTATGATATTGCCGTTATTCGGATAAACAAGAATAGTCTCGGCGTTAATCTTCTCAAACGCGCGAATAAAGTCCTCAGTTGACGGATTCATACTCTGACCGCCCTCAACAACATGGTCGCATCCGAGATTCATGAATGTTTCTTTTATACCCTTACCGCTGGCAACGCTAACGATACCATAAGGCTTTTTAACTTCTTTTTTCTTGAATGACTGATTTTTGACATTCTCGGTTTCGTTATGCTGAAGCGTCATATTCTCAATCTTCATAGTAAGGAATTCACCGAACTGCTGGCAATAATCGAGAATATCACCCGGCTTCATTGTGTGAACATGAACCTTTACTATAGTTCCGTCCGCAAAAGTAACAACGGAATCGCCGATTTCATTAAGATGCTTTGAGAAACCGTCAAAATCGAAGTTATCTATATCAACTTTGGATTTCTGAAGTCTCAGCAGAAACTCTGTGCAATAGCCGAACTCAAGAACACTGTCAGCTGTAAACATATTAATGTCAACCTTCTGCGGTTTTGCCGCGGTTGAGGAAATATGTGTTATCTTAGCACCGTTGAGCGCGTCGTTCATTCCGTTAAAGATACAGATAAGTCCCGCGCCACCGCTGTCGACAACTCCCGATTCCTTAAGAACATCGAGAAGCTCAGGCGTTCTCTCGAGTGAGCGGTTGAATTCGTCGAGTAAGTCTTTGAAATAGCTTTCAAATGTGCTGTCGTCATTCAGCCTGCCGCCCGCGTATTCAACGCCTTCACGAAACACAGTCAGAATAGTTCCCTCAACAGGCTTGCTGACCGCGCCGTAGCTTTCTCTCACACCGCTGATAAGCGCGGAGTCAAAGTTTATGAGGTCACAATCGCTGATACCTCTGAGACCTTTTGCTATACCCGAAAAGATTCTGGATAGAATAACTCCGGAGTTACCTCTGGCGGATAAAAGCATTCCGTCGGATACAGCCGCGGCTGTCTTGCCGAGCTCGTGCTCGGGAACAAGAGATAACCCGCCCTCGGCGGTCATAAGCATATTCTCGCCTGTGTCTCCGTCAGGAATCGGAAAAACATTAAGATTGTTAATGTCCTCTTTGTTATCAGAGAGATTCGCGGCACCGGCATTTAACATTTTAAAAAACAAATTACCGTCGAGAAGTTTTACCATATAATCACCGTAATTCTACAAATAAATATATTTATACATATACCCTTTCTATTATAGTCAAATCTCAAAAATTGTCTATGGGCAAAATACACCAAATGTGGGGTATTCTGTAGAATTTTTTAGAATATATCGGAAATCTGTAAAAAAAAAGGCGTCCGAAGACGCCTGAAATTATATTAATAGTTTTCCGCGTGAATTTCGAAGAATGAACGAGGATGAGCGCAAGTCGGACAAATCTCGGGAACTTCTGTTCCTACGATAATATGTCCGCAGTTTCTGCATTCCCAGACTTTAACCTCGCTCTTTTTGAACACTTCCTGCATTTCGATATTTTTGAGAAGTGCTCTGTAGCGTTCCTCGTGCATCTTTTCGATTGCGGCAACAAGTCTGAACTTTTCAGCAAGATCGCTGAAGCCTTCTTCCTCGGCAGTCTTAGCGAAGCCCTCATACATATCTGTCCACTCATAGTTTTCGCCGTTAGCCGCTGCCTCGAGGTTTTCTGCAGTTGAACCTATGCCGTTGAGCTCCTTGAACCAGAGCTTTGCGTGCTCTTTCTCGTTATCGGCTGTTTTGAGGAAAAGCGCTGCAATCTGCTCGTAGCCTTCCTTCTTAGCCTTTGAGGCAAAGTAAGTGTATTTGTTTCTCGCCTGTGATTCTCCCGCGAAAGCCGCTTCGAGATTCTTTTCTGTTTGTGTTCCTTTGTAGGGATTGTTAGACATAATAAAACTCCTTTACAATTCAAAAATTTTTGCCTGAATAATTCTGCTCAGCCACGTTATAAGAAGCATAGTCAACACCTTGCCGATGTACGGAATTACGCCGATAAACGCAAATCCTGAAACAAGAGCTGTATCAATCGCAAAC
The DNA here is from genome assembly GCA_024690465.1 of Ruminococcus sp. Classification (GTDB taxonomy): domain Bacteria; phylum Bacillota; class Clostridia; order Oscillospirales; family Acutalibacteraceae; genus Ruminococcoides. The sequence continues at coordinate 4,865 of JAILPC010000027.1, read as the reverse complement.
ACGGCTAAGAGCAGTAATATATATAGTATAACCACTTTACACTTTGATTTTGAGTTTCTGAAGAGCACACGCTTGTTAATGATAATATCACAAACCGTGCTGACAGTTCTCGCTGTCACGTTGCTGATAAATATCATATTCAGAAGGGACATATTGCTGAAATCTCTCATCAGCCAAAGTTCAGGACCCGAAGTGCGTATAAAACAAACAACGAAAACAGCTAAATCAATCAAAAAGCACAGCATAGCAGGCCACGCGAACTTCAAAATAGACCAGTAAATCCGAACGCTGTCGGGGAACGGATTGAAGTGAGAGGAGCTGTTGCCGTCCTCGTAGACGGTCTCGATTTCAACTTCATGGATTCTAACGCCAAGCCTTGAAAGCGTCATAAGTACAATCATCTCATACTCATAGCGCGAGCCTTTAGCGTCAACTACCTTGTCGATTATTCTGTCGGAAAATGCCCTGAGCCCTGTCTGGGTTTCGTTCAGGTGCGTAAGAGTAGCCTGTCGGAAACCGAAGTGAGTGATATTGTTGCCGACTTTACTTCTGAGCGGTGTGCCTTTAAGCTTAAGATTTCGCTTACCTATAACAAGGTCATCGGGGTTCTCGCACGCGCAATCAACAATTCTGAGGGCATCCTTTACCCTATGCTGTCCGTCGGAATCAATCGTGAGCACAATATAAGGCGGCTTGAATGTATCACGGATGTATTTTTTGCCTGACTTGAGAGCTTCACCTTTGCCTCGGTTGACGTCAAAAGACAAAACTTCGGCGGATTCCGACGCCTTATCAAACACATTATCATATTCGCTACCGCTGCCGTCATTTACGACTACGACTTCAAAACCATTGTCGGTTAATCCGCGGATAACCTCAAGCAAAGTACCATCGGGCTTATACGCGGGTACAAGCGCTATTTTATTATATTGTCCGCTCATATCCGCACCTCCCTCATATATTTTGATTATATCAAATCCAATATAATTTGTAAATAATAAAAGAACAATAAAGCACCCAAAAAAGGGTGCTTTTAATTTTGGAGCGGATGATGTTTGTTCATCTTTCCTTTTTCCATCTCGTTTTCTTGGTTCATGTTTATCGTAAACCTTTCATCTGCTCTCCTCGCTAAAATCGTTCCCCCGGAACGATTTCTTTACGCTCGGCTTCGATTCCCAATCCGCTTGCCCAAAACAATAAAGCACCCAAAAAAGGGTGCTTTTAATTTTGGAGCGGATGATGGGAATCGAACCCACACGATCAGCTTGGAAGGCTGAAGTTCTACCACTAAACTACATCCGCATATTGACAACGTTAGTATTATATCAAATCTCAACTAACTTGTCAATATATATTAGCTATTGCAATATGAATTATAACGCCGAGAAGCCGTAGCTGTTGATTAAAGCTTCGATTTTTTCGCCATTCTGACAGTGCGGACACTGATGCGGCTTATAACTCTTATAATCACCCAGGTCATTCGGATTAAAAATCGAATGTACAGGATAGCCGTCGCACTCTTTGACAGTGGCGAAAATAGACGATACGCCTACAACGTTGCCGCCGTAATACTTGATAGCTTCAATAGCCGCGAGCGCGCTCTTGCCCGTTGTAACGGAAGCCGCGAGGATAAGTACATGCTTGCCGACAAGAGTCATAGTCAGGTTATCACGGAATATCATTTGTCCGCCGCCCGTATACTCGGGAGAAACGATGTAAATCGTCTGATGGGCGTTCATATTCATAAAATTATCTTCCGTGAGTTCATTCGCAACAACAGCGCCGATAACCTCTGTTCCGTCGAGACAAAGAATTGTATCGACAATCGTATTTGATCGATACGCCGAAACCATTTCCTTGGCAACAGCTTTCGCCTCGGAAAGACGGTTCTTCTGGGTTGTAACATCAATATAATAATTGGTGTGACTGTGCATTGTAGCGAAATGTCCTTTTCTTACTCTAAGAAAGACATTCGGGTTTTTTGTCCTGATTTTATATTCGCCTGTCATTTTATCCTCCGTTTAGATTACCTCAAGCTTGATTTCACCGTCGGATATCGTCGCGTGAATACCTGCGACATCACCGTCACGGCGGCTTATAAGCTCCTCGGTAATTTTGTCTTCAATATTCTTTCGTATAAAGTTGCGCAAATCACGCGCTCCGCTGTTTCCGCCTACGCCTTTTTCTGCAACAAAATCACAGACGCTGTCGTCATAAGTAAAGCGTATAGCCTTCTCCATAAGAGGCTCCTTATACTCGCTGAGCATAAGGTCTGCTATAGCGCGGTAATTCTCGGCTGTGAGACTGTGGAATATAATTACCTCGTCAACACGGGCGATAAACTCGGGACGAAGGAACTCCTGCAAGCCTTTCATAGCCTTTTCCCGAGCCATATCATCCTCCTGCTTACCGAAACCAAGCGAATTCTCGCGGCGTTCGGAGCCTGCGTTGGATGTCATAACGATAACAGTATTCTCAAAATTAACGCTTCTGCCGTGCGCGTCTGTAACTCTGCCCTCATCAAGAATCTGAAGAAGAATATTCAGCACGTCGGGATGAGCTTTTTCGATTTCGTCGAAAAGGAGAACGGAATACGGACGGCGGCGAACCTTTTCGGTTACCTGTCCTGCCTCATCGTAACCTACATATCCGGGAGGCGAACCGATAATCTTGCTGACTGAGTGCTTCTCCATAAACTCAGACATATCGAGTCGGATTAAGGTTTCAGGAGTATCAAATAGCTGCTGAGAAAGCACTTTTACAAGCTCGGTTTTACCTACGCCTGTAGGTCCTACAAAGATAAAAGAAGCAGGTCTGCGGCGCGGTGAAATCTGAACTCTGCTGCGCTTGATTGCGGCTGAGAGGGCGTCTACAGCCTCGTCCTGTCCGATAATCTTCTTCTTAAGCTCAACATCTATATCAGCGAGCTTTGAAAGCTCGTTCTCACGGATTCGGCTTGAGGGTATTCCTGTCCACAGCTCGATTACCTTCGCAATATCCTCCTCGGTTACGGGAGAATTAACCTTTGACATATCAATTGTAGAAAGCTCCTGGTCGATTTTAGCGATATCCGAACGGATTTCGGCAATCTTTTCGTAATCTTTATCGTCCTCAGCTTCGAGGTCTGTCATAATCTTGCTGCAATTCTGCTTTTCGATATTGAGCCTGTCAAAGCGTTCCATCTCTTTGTTTCTCAAAACAGCGCACGCGCAGCTCTCGTCGAGCAAATCTATTGCCTTGTCAGGCAGAAAACGGTCGTTAATATATCTCTCGGAGAGGACAACAATCTTTCTGACAGCGTCCTCGTCAACAGTAACGCGGTGATGCATCTCATAGTAGCTCTTAACACCGTTAATAACCTCAATTGTGTCGGCAATTGAAGGCTCCCCTACCTTTACAGGCTGGAAACGTCGCTCCAGAGCGGAATCCTTTTCAATATATTTGCGGTACTCATTAAATGTAGTAGCGCCGATAACCTGAACCTCACCGCGTGAAAGCGCGGGTTTGAGGATATTCGCGGCGTTCATTGTTCCCTCGCTGCCGTCACCTGCGCCGACGAGATTGTGAACCTCGTCAATAAAGAGAATAATGTTGCCCGCTTCTTTAATCTCCTGTGTTAAGCCTTTAATACGGCTCTCAAACTGTCCTCTGAACTGAGTACCGGCTACGAGTGAAGTAAGGTCAAGCAGGAAAATCTCTTTGTCAATCAATCTGAGCGGAACGTTCCCCAAAGCAATACGCTGAGCAAGTCCTTCGGCAATAGCTGTTTTACCTACACCGGGCTCACCGATAAGACAGGGATTGTTCTTTGTGCGTCGTGATAGAATCTGAATAACTCTCTCGATCTCTTTATCTCTGCCGATGATATTATCGATACGGCCTTCTCTTGCTTTGCGTGTTAAATCCTCGCAATAAAGATTGAGGTGCTTTCTCTTTTTATCTTTAACGGCATTTTTGCGGCGTTCTTTGCTGCGCTCACGACGTTCCGAACCGCTTTTTATACCGCTTTCGGAATTGTTATTGCCGCCGAACAGATTATTGAAGAACGGAAAAACAGGCGTTCCGCCGGGTGTGAAATCTCCGTTATCCTCATTCTGTTCGTTGAACTCCTCCATCTGCTCGGCAAGATTCTCAACGTTCATATTTTCCATCAGGTTCTTCATTCCGTCCTCGTTAAGAAGGGAATTCATTTGATCCTGAACGGTTTCGAGATCCTCGTCAGATAGTCCCATTTTATTAATTAAATCCTCAACAGGTTTGATTCCGAGCTCCTTCGCGCAGGTCAGGCAATAGCCCGTGGTAGGCGCGTCTGAGGAAGGATTATTTGAGGATACAAATACAACGGCGGGACGCTTCCCGCATTTACTGCATAACATTTGATTACTCCTTTATATCGATTTTGGCGTTACTTTTCAGCTTTCTGAATATCAAAAAATACTCGATTAACGCAAATATCATCATCGCGGCAGTCAAGCCGAGAAGTATAAGCGAAAGTACAGGATTCTCATAATTAAAAGCCGCCTTTAAGAATACTATTAAACAAACGGAAAAATAGAACATTACCGTTCCGATTTTGCCGTACCAGCGAGCCGCGGGCGGCTTGATATCGCTCTTTAACAAAATCGATGCCCCGATTACCATTACAACATCCTTGATGATAAGAATAACCACAACAGGCAAAACTATCGGGAACAGAATAACTATACAAATCATAATCGAAATCAGCGTGAGCTTATCTGCAAGCGGGTCAAGCATCTTTCCGAGGTCTGTTATCTGGTTGAACTTGCGTGCGATAAAGCCGTCGAGCGCGTCGGAGATACCCGAAATTATTATCATAACCGCAGCAGCTATATAGTTACCTTTCA
>JAILPC010000012.1 GCA_024690465.1 Ruminococcus sp. | reverse complement strand
TGTATATGGAGGGGAATATTTAGTGTATTACAGTGTGCGCGGAGAGGTAATCAACCTCGGTCCCGGTGTTGCCGTTATTGAATGCGGCGGCGTGGGATATAAATGCTTTACAACAATAAATACTCAGAAGTACCTCAGTATCGGCTCTGAAGCCAAGCTTTATACATATCTGAGTGTTCGTGAGGACGCAATGGAGCTTTTCGGTTTTTATACCGAGGAAGAGAAAAACGCTTATATGAACCTTATCGGTGTAAGCGGGGTAGGTCCCAAGGTCGGACTCGCTATTCTCTCGGCTCTGACTCCGTCTCAGGTTTCGCTCGCGATTGCTTCCGAGGACATCAAGACAATCACAATGGCACAGGGTGTCGGCAAAAAGTTAGCGCAGAGAATTGTTCTTGAGCTTAAGGATAAATTCAACTTCGGTCCCGACAATGATGTTGTTTCAAACGGTGTAGCAGTTGCTCCGCAGTCTGCGGGCAATGTGCCGAAGGCGATTGAAGCGCTTTCGGTTCTCGGATACAGCTCATCGGATGTCGCTCCGTTTATCTCGACGCTTGACGCCGAATTGCCTGTCGAGAGATTAATCGGTGAAACACTTAAACTTATGGGAAGAAAATAAATTTTTGGTGAATTATGAGTATAGAATTTTCGGATGAATTTGATTTTGAAAACAGAATAGTAGACACCTCGTCAATCCCCGAGGACAATGGAGACAACGAAAATCCCCTTCGTCCCAAAACGCTTGACGATTACATAGGGCAGGAGACCGTTAAAGAAAACCTGCGAGTCTTTATTGACGCGGCGAAACAGCGCGGCGAAACTCTCGACCACGTTCTGCTTTACGGACCACCCGGGCTCGGTAAGACAACACTCTCCGCGATTATCGCGAATGAACTCGGTGTGTCTGTCAGAATAACATCGGGTCCCGCTATCGAGAAGCCGGGCGATTTAGCCTCGCTTCTGACAAATCTGAGTACAGGCGACGTGCTTTTTATTGACGAAATCCATCGTCTCAGCCGCGCGGTTGAGGAGATTTTGTATCCGTCAATGGAAGATTTCGCGATTGATATTATTACGGGTAAAGGTCAGATGGCGACTTCTTATCATCTGCCTCTGCCGAAGTTTACTCTTGTCGGCGCTACAACTCGCGCGGGACAGCTCACCGCTCCGCTCCGTGACAGATTCGGTGTTGTGCTCAGACTTGAGCTCTACACAACCGATGAGCTCGCTCAGATTGTAGAGCGCAGCGCGGGCATTCTCAACATTAAGATTGAGCACGACGGCGCTGTGGAAATCGCCTCACGTTCACGCGGTACACCTCGTATAGCTAACAGATTTCTCAAGCGAGTGCGTGATTTTGCCCAGGTTATGTCCGATGGCGTAATTACGTTGGAAACAGCTAAGATTGCGCTTGAGCGTCTCGGCGTTGACGAGCTCGGTCTTGACAGCAACGACAGACGTATGCTTGAAGCTATCGTCAAATTCTACGGCGGCGGACCTGTCGGTCTTGAAACTTTAGCCGCCGCAATCGGTGAGGAAGCGATTACCATTGAGGACGTTTACGAGCCGTATCTTATGCAGATTGGTTTTCTCAGCCGTACACCTCGCGGACGCTGTATAACGGCGAAAGCGTGCGAACATCTCGGCTTTGATTTTCCGAAAGGAACACAGGGTTCTCAGCCCACATTGTTTTAAAAATTTGGTAATTTTATGAGAGTATATGATAATTGGAAGGATTACGAACTCATTGACTGCTCCGACGGCGAACGTCTGGAGCGTTGGGGTAATATAATCCTGATTCGTCCCGACCCTCAGATTATTTGGAGCTCGGGCAAGAAAAATCCGCTCTGGCACAATGCCCACGCGCGGTATCACCGCAGCAACAAAGGCGGCGGCAGCTGGGAAATGTACAAGAACGTACCCGACAGCTGGAAAGTAAAGTTTAAAAATCTGACTTTCAACGTAAAGCCTATGGGATTCAAGCACACAGGTGTTTTCCCCGAGCAGGCTGTCAACTGGGACTGGGCTCAGAATACGATTAAGTCCGAAAACAGACCGCTTAATATCCTGAATCTGTTCGGTTATACAGGTTGCGCTACGCTGGCTTGTATGGACGCGGGAGCAAAGGTCTGCCACGTTGACGCGAGCAAGGGTATGGTTCAGTGGGCTAAGGAAAACGCCCAGAGTTCGGGTATCGCCGATAAGCCTGTCCGCTGGCTGGTTGATGACTGCGTAAAGTTTGTTCAGCGTGAAATCCGCCGCGGAAATAAGTACGACGGCATTATTATGGACCCCCCGTCATACGGCAGAGGTCCTAACGGAGAAGTCTGGAAGATTGAAGAAAAGCTTTATTCTTTTATGGAATTATGCGTCGGCGTTTTATCTGACAATCCGTCATTTCTGATTTTGAATTCCTACACAACGGGGCTTTCTCCCGCTGTAATGGAGTATTTGTTGAATATATTGCTTGTGAGCCGTTTCGGCGGCAGGGTGAGCTCTGATGAAATCGGTCTTAAGGTTTCTGAGTCAGGCTTGTGTCTGCCTTGCGGTTCAACAGTAATCTGGGAGAAATAAATGAGTTTTATTTCGGTTGAAAATGTTAAGTTTTCTTATGACGAAGATAAGAAAAACGTTCTTAACGACATAAACCTCAAAATTGAACAAGGCGAGTTTGTAGCTCTGCTCGGTCATAACGGCTGCGGAAAATCAACCGCGGCTAAGCTTCTTAACGCGATGATTCTGCCTGATGAGGGCGTTGTTATTGTCGATAAGATGAACACTTCAGACGAGAAGCTTACCTATGAAATCCGCCGCAACGTAGGTCTTGTGCTCCAGAATCCCGACAATCAGCTTGTCGCGAGCGTTATCGAGGAGGACGTTGCTTTCGGTCCCGAAAACCTCGGAGTTCCTCCTGAGGAAATCCGCGAACGGGTTGACAGAGCGCTTAAAACCGTTGATATGTATGAGTATCGCAAACACGCTCCTCATAAGCTCTCGGGCGGACAGAAACAGCGTGTAGCTATAGCGGGAATTCTCGCTATGCAGCCCACCTGTGTTGTGTTTGACGAGCCTACAGCTATGCTAGACCCGAACGGACGTGAGGAAGTTATGAACACTATCCTTACGCTTAAGCAGAACGGAATCACGGTAGTTCTGATTACACATTATATGAACGAGGCTGTTATGGCTGACCGTGTAATCGTTATGGACAAAGGCGTTGTATTGACCGAGGGCAATCCGCGGGAGGTTTTCTCTCAGGTTAATTTGCTCAAAAAGCACAGCCTTGATGTACCTCAGGCGACCGAGCTCGCGTATAAGCTTCTCGGCATCGGACTGAAATTTGATGAAATGCCCCTAAACACGGACGAGTGCGTGGATTATCTCGAGGGGGTGCTTAAGTGAGTATTATCGAGGTTAAAAACTTAAGCTTTGTATACGGTATTGACACTCCCTTTGAAAAAAAAGCGGTTGAAGATGTCTCGTTAAGCGTCGACGAGGGAGAGGTTATCGGTTTAATCGGTCACACAGGTTCAGGTAAGAGCACTTTTGTACAAATGCTCAACGGACTGATAAAGCCGACTTCGGGACAGGTTCTGCTCGCAGGCAGGGATATCTGGGAAAAGCCGAAAGAAATCCGCAATATTCGCTTTAAGGTCGGTATGGTTTTTCAGTATCCCGAGTACCAGCTTTTTGACGATACAGTTTACAAGGATATTTCGTTCGGACCCCGCAATAAAGGGTACAGCGAAAAAGAAATAGATGAAAAAGTAAGAAACGCAGCACGTTTTGTCGGTCTCTCCGAAAGGCTGCTCAAGGAATCTCCTTTTGATTTATCGGGCGGAGAAAAGCGCAGAGCGGCTATCGCGGGCATTATTGCCATGGATCCGGATGTGCTTGTCCTTGACGAGCCAACCGCAGGACTTGACCCTAAGGGCAAGAACCTGCTTCTCGCGCAGATTATGCAGTATCACAAGCAAAGGAAAAACACTATTTTTATTGTTTCTCACAGTATGGAGGATATCTCCCGAATCGCTGACCGTGTAATGGTTATGAACAAGGGGCGTCTTGAAATGCTCGATACTCCGAGAAATATCTTTGCTCAGGTAGAAAAAATCGAGAGTATGGGACTCAGAGTTCCGCAGATTACCAAAATTATGATGACGCTCAAAGAGCGCGGGGTAAATCTTCCTGACGGTATACTGACTGTTGAACAGGCTTTTTTCGAGGTTGTTAACCTCCTTAAGAAGGAGGGGAAAATATGACACGTGATATAGCTTTAGGTCAGTTTATTCCGGGAAAAGGCGTTATCCATAAAATGGACGCCAGGGTAAAAATCCTGCTTTTGATAGCGTTTATCGTTCTTATTTTCTGTACATTCAACTTTATATCGCTCGGTTTGATTACCGCGTCTGTTGTCGCTGTAATCCTTCTTTCCGATATTCCGTTCAAGATGTATCTTAAAAGTCTCAAGGTTATAATTCTGATTATTGTTATAACTTCATTGCTGAATATTTTCTACGGCAGTGGAGAACCGCTTGTTCAGTTCTGGATTTTTAAAATTACACTTTCGGGTATATATCGCGCTGTTTTCGTAACGGTACGTATTGTCTGTCTGATTCTTATCAGTTCATGTCTGACGTTTACAACTTCGCCTACAGATTTGACAGACGCTATTGAAAGGCTGATGAAGCCGCTGAAAATCTTTCACATTAAAGTTCATGAAATAGCGATGATGATGACCATAGCGCTACGCTTTGTTCCTACACTTCTGGAGGAAACCGACAAGATTATGGCGGCTCAGAAGGCGAGAGGCGCCGATATGGAAAGCGGCGGTATGATTAAAAAGATAAAGGCAATGACGCCGGTATTGATTCCGCTGTTTGTTTCGGCGTTCAGGCGCGCCTACGACCTTGCGGTCGCAATGGAGTGCCGCTGTTATCAGGGCGGAGACGGCAGAACAAGGATGAAAATACTTAAGATGAAAAAACTCGACTGGTTTTGCGTCGCGTTTACCGCGCTTGTATTAATCGGAGTAATTCTATGCAACATATTTTTTCCTGCGGCAATCTGAGAAATTTGATGATCACAATTTCATATGACGGCAAAGATTTTCACGGCTGGCAGATTCAGAAGAACGGCATTACCGTGCAGGAGGTTTTTCAGAATTCGCTCTCAAAAATTGTCGGTGAATACTATGACCTCAAGGGCTGCAGCCGTACAGACAGCGGCGTCCACGCCGATATGTATTGTATCGGCGTAAAGATTGCGCATCCGATTGAGCCCGTCAGACTGAAGGCGGCGCTTAACCGCTGGCTGCCGCAAAGTGTATCCTGCCTCGATTGCAGACAGGTTGACGATAGCTTTCACGCCAGATATGACTGCAAAAGCAAGCAGTATAAGTACAAAATCTGGAACAGCGATACACGTAATCCGTTCCTCAACGGTTATGCTCTGTTTTATCCGTATAAGCTGGACGCGGAGGTGCTCAATACAGCCGCTCAGGATTTTGTGGGCAGGCACGATTTTACCTCGTTTTGTACGCTTGACAAGCGGGAAATGGGCGATATGTGCCGCGATGTGAAGCACTTTGAAGTTGAGCGCGAGGGAAACCTTGTAACAATGACAGTTGAAGCTGACGGATTTCTCTATAATATGGTGAGGATAATGGTCGGCACATTACTAGAGATAGCTCAGGGTAAAATCAGCCCCGACGCTATACCCGATATAATTTTAAAACGTGACCGTTCATACGCGGGAGCAACAGCTCAGGCTTGTGGTTTGTATCTCAATAAAGTAAATTATTGATTTTAAAGGGGAATATATGAAAATAAAGAAGGGACACCGTCACAGTGTCGAAAGCATTGAAAGAAGAAAAAAATCAAAGCGTGAAGTCCTCAGCTATGAGGATATGCCGCTTGAGGAATACAAACAGCAGAATGTCGAGATATCCAAAACTGCCGTAAAGCGTATTCTCATAGTTGCGGGCATACTTGTAGTTCTGGGATTAATTGTTTTCGCGATTGCCAATCGTGAAAACCTTACTCCTGAGAAAATAAGCAACTGGTTCAGATATGAGGTTCTCGGCTCACATGATACAGGATATCCCGTAAAGGTTGTGGGAACAACAGTCAACGAGGGAAATTTTTATTGTGATAAAGGACCTGTTTATGTTTCCGATACCGCTTTTGAGAGTTTGAGTTCAACGGGAAACGAGCTTTGCTATACGCGTCACAGCTTTTCAAAGCCTATGCTAAATTGTGACGGCGACAATGTGATAATCTATAATCTCGGCGGAAACGGATATGCTGTCGGCACCAAAAAGGGACTGGGCAATCTGAAGTCCACAAAGGAAGATAAGTATATTATTACTGCGGATATTAACTCCCAGGGTGATTATTGTATCGTAACCCAGGCTGACGGATATCTTTCCAAGATATTTGTATATAATAAGGACAACGAGCAGGTATACGCATATTCCTTCGCTCAGTACTACATAAATGCTGTCGCGCTCAACAGCCAGGGAACAGGCTGCGTGGCCTGCGGTTTTTCGGGTGACAGCGGCAGTCTTTCGGGAATAGCGTATGTGCTTGATTTTACCAAAGAGGAACCCGCGGGTACTTTCTCAATCGATGAAAATATGGTATACAGGGTTGAGTATCTCAGCTCTAAAAAAGTATGTATGGTTTGTTCCAACTCGTCCTTTATGCTTGATATCGGTTCAGGTGATTTGAAGCAGGTCGATTACGGCAATATGGAACTCACCGCTTTCGATATTGACACAGACACTGATTTTCTTGTGCTTTCGCTGTCTCGAAGCGGCGACGGAAGATTGTGTTCTGTAGAATATATCGACAGCTCGGGCAAGGTGCTGAAAGTCAACGACACAAAACGCAGTATCGAATCCATGAGCCTGTATAAAAATCAAATCGCTATTCTCGATTCGGGTACCTGCTATTTCTATGATAATGAAGGAAAAAAGCTAGGAAAAGCCGAGGCGGGCAACGGAGCAATCGCTGTAAGACTTGACGACATTGATACAGCTTATGTCCTCGGTATAAATGATATTAAAAAGATAACAGAGTACAAATAATATGTTACTGGATATTATAATTATTGCAATTGTGCTTCTGCTCACATTAATAGGGCTGAAGCGCGGCATAGCAAAAACATTATACGGAATAATCTGTCTTGCGGTCGCGGTAATACTGGCGTATATGGCAGCGAAGCTTCTCTCGGAATATGTGTATAACAGCTTTATCCTGAAATCAGTTACTGAGAGCGTTAGGGCTTCGTTTGAGTCGTCGGCGGTAACTTCGTCAAAGGTCTCTAAAGGAATATTTGACAGTTTGCCGGGTGTTCTGGCGGGATTGCTCAACGGAGTCGGAATTACACAAAAGGGATTCGCAAGTTCAATGGATTCGATGTCCGCTACAACACAGAGAGCGACTCTCGCTGTTGTGGACAAAGTAATCAGCCCCGTTATTATTTCATTTTTGTCCGTAGTATTCTTCATCTTGCTGTTTATCATCATTATGCTATTTTTTAAGCTTCTTATAGGCAGACGGATTCTAAAGCTGTTCAAACTGCCGATAATAAGATGGATAAACGCGCTGCTCGGCGGAGTCTTCGGACTTTGTGAGGGAATTCTTCTGGTATTCCTTTTCATCGCTATTATAAAGATTGTTTCGGTTTTCTCCGCTTCTCCTATAATTTCACAGGATATGATAAATTCATCATATCTGTTTAAAGCGGTATACTATTGGGATCTTACCGCGCTTGTTTCAAACATAACAGGATGATAATGAACAAAATTGTAAATTTGGGTATTTATTTTGATAAGGTATTGAGGTATTATGATTAAGAACATTAATCTGAAAGATTTTAAAACTATTCCAAATCTTTTATC
>JAILPC010000199.1 GCA_024690465.1 Ruminococcus sp. | reverse complement strand
AATCTTGTCAAAGCCGATATTGGCGGCAGATTTTACGGTAGCTTTGATAATAATCTGTTTGTCGTCATCGAGCTCGCTCTTGAGGACTGTCACGGTACATCCGTCGTCGGTTATGTAGCACAGAACGTCCGAAAAGCCTTTGGCTTTAAGCGTAGACTCAATCGTGTCCTGTAGGGTAAAGTTCTTGATAATACCCGCGACACGGCTCTGAGCCTTTGTAAGCTCCTTTTCGGGTGTATTCTCGAGGTTCAGAATCTCGTTAGCGGTGTCGATAACCTTATCCTGACATTGGTCGCGCGAGGTTTTCGCTTCGGCGAAAAGCCTTTTCTGTTTGTCATTAAGCTGAGATTTTTTCGTCGTTTTTGTTTTGACGGAATCAGGCTTTGTTGTCGAAACAGTAGCGTTGACAAACTTGCTCTCGCCGAGATTTTTTGTAACGGGCTTTGTATTCGTCATAGTCCAGTTCAGATAAACAGCCGCTCCCAGAGCTATAACGAGCGTTGCCGCCAGAAAATGCTTTTTGAATTTTTTCATAAATATTCCCTCTATTCTTGTAGTTTAGTAACGCTGACCTTTGCGCTTGATATATTCAAAGCCTTTGTCACCGCGTCAAGAACCCGAGCCGATACTACCGAGTCATCGCCGCCGCTGCAGGCGACAATCACGCCGCGGATTACAGGTTCAATCTCTTTTGTTTTGGTGGAGTTGTTCTCAAGATAAACTCCTTCCACCGAGTTCTCTATAGTCAGCAGAACACTGACGTTTCCGACACCCTCAATGCGCGTCAGCATTTCGCTGAGCGAATCCTGGAGCTCTGTCTTGTACTGTGACACGCTGTAGTCGGGACTGTCCTCCCGCTCGGTATTGAGCCCTGAAAAGGAGGAAATGAGGATAAGCAAAACGCCAAGCGCACCGATGATTATAATTATGTTCTTGAGCCTGCTGTCTTTAACAAGCTTTTTAAAGTTCGGAATTTTTAACATTACTGCCTCACAATTACCCTAGGTGTTACTCTGAACTCCTCTTCGGTTCGTCTGACTATTTTTGAGATTGATTTTTCGCTTTTATCTATATATATGTTGATACCCGTGATATATATTCCACCGCCGCTGTTTTCGCCGAGGGAGATTTCAACAGTTTTTACCCGAAAACTTTCTCCCGAAAGCAGAGACAACAGCGAGCTCTCGAGGCGAGACTTCGTCTCGGTTATTACCGCGTTGTTATAGGCTTTCTGAGCGTCGGCACTGATTGTGTCGGAGATTTCAGGTGCTTTGATATCAATCTTAAAGTCGGTAAAAAAGCTTTTGACAGGCACAATCATTACACAGACGATGAACACACCAATTACGAGGTTGAGCGTCTTTTCGGTCATTCCGTTCGGGCTGATTATGCCGAGGAGTGACACAACGACAGCACAGGCGCAGACCATTCCGATTAAAGCTGCAATGGAATTCACGACGCGCCTCCTGTCATCAGCACAAGCGCTGTTGAAATGATGAAAACAGCCGCGACGGAAAGCAGCACGGCAAACATTGTTGAAATCACTGTGTACAATGAATCGAGCAGAACGCAGGGTTCGCGCAGATTTATAAGCTCGCCGAGAGACTTCGCCGCCCACAGAGAGAACATCCACAAGAGACACTCAAGCACAACGGGCAGGAACATTACACCCAGTGCAATCAGAGCGAGCACGCCTACGCCCGACTTTAGCAGTCCGACGGAGCTCTCGACGCTTTTGAACGCTTCACTCAGTGCCGCTCCCGCGACAGGCACAAAGCTCGCCAGACTGAACTTTATCGCCCTATCCGAGACCGAGTCGAGCCCTGTTGAGACAATTTGTTTTATCGTGAGAAACGCAGAGAAAAGCGACGTTACAAAGCCGAGTATCCATTTAGTGAGTTTTGATATAAACTTGATTATTCCGCTGAGATTTATGCCCGTCGCGACAGCAGAGGTTATGCCGAGCGCCATAAGCAACCTGAGAAACGGTGCGATGATATCTGACGACGCGCGCGACACGCATTGCCCCATAAATACTGTCAGGCTGTAATAGGTCGCGCCGCTGACTATCCTGCCTGTCGACGAGATTATAAAAACAATCGCGGGGATATACGCGAGCATAAAGTCAGCCGAGGATTTAATTACACCGACACTGTTGTCTATCACGGAGAGCAAGGGTACGGAGACCGCGAGCGTAATACACAGCGTGGAACAGACCGAGAGCACAGTCTGCATAGCCGAAGTTTTAGCGGTGCTTTTCAGCGTATAAAGGAGCGAGCATAGCAGCATAACCGCAACTAAGACCGCGAGCGTTCTGAGCGGAGTCTGCGCCTTTTCTGCCGTCGCTTTAAATATACCGTCCAGGATTTTGTCAAAGCTGAGATCGTTTATATCTTTTATATCGGGAGAAGTAATACCCAAATCGGAAAGCGAGCTTTTAGCGCTGTCGGGCAGGCTGTTCATAAGACTGTCGGTATCGTACGATAGCACATTGTCCTCGGCGTAAACTCTGACAGGCGAAAGCAGAAGAAACAAAGTAAAAATTACAGAAAGCAACATCTTCATACCGAGTTACCCGTAAGACTGAGTACCGTGTCGAGCACGTCCTTGTACAGCGGCATAGCAGTAACAAGCACAAGTACCTTGCCCGCGATCGCAATATTATTGGCGAGAGCTCTCTGTCCCGCATCAAAACAACAGTCGCTCGCGAACTCCGTGAGAAAGCATATGCCGACCGACTTGAGCAGAATAGCTATGTAGGCAGAGTTTACCGAGGACGCTCTGAGAATAGAGCTGACAGTCTCATACACGGAACTGAGATTAAGAATTACTGACAAAAATATGATAATACTGCCGACAACGGCTACTGCAATTGAAATTTCGGCGTTATATCTTCTGAGCGAAAGTGACAAAACAGCCGTTGTTACACCGACAAACGAAATCGCAAGAATACTCATAGCCCGAACAGATTCTTTATTGTAGTGAACAAAGAACTGATTTGCGTCATAAGCAACGACAGCACGACGATAAGTCCCGCGAGCGTCGTCAGCATAGCCTGCTCTTCCCTGCCGCTTCGGATTAAAAGCTGGTTGAGAACAGCGACAATTATCCCTATGGCTGCAATTTTGAAAATCATATCTACGTCCACGTTATCAGTCCTTTATATTATCATTATCGCGAGCACCGCTCCAGAAAAGAAGCCCAGCGTTTTGTATAATCTTGATTTGATTTTGCAGTCCTTTTCGAAATTATTTTTCGCTGAAGTGAAAATTCCTTTGTAAATCTCTATATGACTAATCTGCCCTTCGGTATCGGTTGTGCCAAGCAGTCTGCCGAACTCAATAAGGTTGCTGTAATCCTCCATGTTCAGCGAATAGCTCTTTGAAATACTTTTCGCGGCGCTCTCCCAATACACGCAAAACGGCTTTGTTCCCTTTTCAAAAAAAGATAACAGCGACGACGGCGCCGAGATTTTTATAAGCCTGAAAACATCGTCCGAAAAATATCGTATATTGGTTTTGAGCCTAGTGAGAAAGTCGGTCATTTCACCTAAAAAACGCAACCTGAGCCCGAGTCGGTATGAAAAGTAAAATCCCGAAAGCGTACAGCTCAAAAGCACAAGCGCCGCACCGAAAAGCTTAAAATAATTCATCGGATTTAATTATCTCCTCTATTGTTCCAACATTCCTTCCGCTGCCGAGAAACACTATCGTTTCAAAACAGCGGGTTTTAACAAGCGACTTTAGATACTGCTTTTCGCACAGCACATTTTTACCGCGGCAGTGAGCCGAGGCGATTACCGAAACGCCGCTTTTTCGGGCGTTAAGAACAGACTGAGCGTCGTCATATCCGCCTATTTCATCGCAGATTATAATTTCGGGCGAAAGACAGCGGACAGCCTGTTCAAAGCCGTCATGCTTGGTGTAGGAATTGAGGACATCGCACATACCGATGTCGTTTTGAGGTATACCGCCGTAAACTGCGGCGAGCTCGCTTCGACAGTCAATCAGGGAAATCTTGTAACGGTACGAAAGCTGTCGGGCGATATCACGCAGAATTGTAGTCTTGCCGCTGCACGGAGCTCCGCAGAGCAGAACTCCGCCGCTAACATCTTCAATATGGCTGAGAAGCTCATCGCCGCTGCCCTCTCTCTCAAAACACAAGCGGATATTAATTGACGTTATATCGCGGATATTGATAATCCTGCCATTCTGAACTACCGCTGTGCCGCAGATTCCCGCGCGGTTTCCGCCCTTGAGCGTTATGTAGCCGTTAATTATCTCGTTCTGCTTCGAATATACGGAGTAGGAGCACATAGAAGTAAAAGTCTCGGAAAGCTCACTCTGACTCAGCGCAACAAGGTTCTTCGTAAACTTATTCGAAAGACTGAGGTTGTTGCTGATATAAAAAACTCTGTCGGGAATATGAAGCACGATGGGTTTATTAACACGCAGACGTATTTCCTGCAATTCGCTCGGAAATTTATCGGCAGCCGCTTTGATTGAAAACGGCAGATATTGCCTTATAGTGTTTAGGTTGTCCTTTTGTTTCATAGTAAGGTATATGAAAAAGCGCAAAAAAATATGCACCGCAAAAGCGATGCATACTTTAAACAGATTTATTTAACATTAACCTTAAGCTTAAGACTGTAGCCGTTGACCTTTACTTTAAGTGTGGTTGAGCCTTTCTGAAGCCCCTTGACCTTTAGTGTAGTCGCGGACTTAGCCGAAGTGATTTTAGCAATCTTTGTATTTGTATAAACATTGTTAATGCTTTTTACCTTGCCTGTAATTTTGACTGAAACGGTCTTGCCTTTCTTGACAGTTACGCTCGATTTTGAAAGCTTGGGATTTGATTTAACAGTAACCTTCCTCGTGAGCTTTGAGCCGTCGTTTAAGGTTGCCGTAATTGTGGCTGAGCCCTTTTTGAGAGCTGTTATTGTGCCGTTCTTTACGGCGGCAACCGACTTTTTGTTGCTTGTCCACGAGCTTACAACGCCGACAGGAGGAACTATAGACTTTGCAGCGCCCGCATTGAGCGAAGCGGAGCCGAGAGTCAGATAAGCGCTGCTTATTCCGTAAAGACCGCAGTACTCACTGATTTTAGCGGAGTTCGGCGTGCCTTTGACATAATACAGCTTAAAGCCGCTGACTTTTTCTTCTCCCTGTTCGGAAACCATATATCCCATAGACTTAATCCCGATAGATGTAACAGACTTGGGAAGATACACAGACTTGAGCGAGGGACAGTCAAAGGCAAAGTAACCTATATTCTTTACCCCGCAGCCAAAGTCAACAGAGCTGAGTCTTGTGCAATTTCTGAACGCGTACGTAGCAATTTTATTGACACTGTCGGGGATTATCAGGGTTTTGAGTTTTGAACAGTTTTTGAACGCGTAAGTCATAATTTCGGAGGTCGCGTCGGGAACTGTGTATTTAGCAATCGCTTTTGCCTGAGGACAGCGCAGAAGCGAGGCGGTGTTGCCCGCGTCTTTTTTGAACAGAACTCCGCTCTGGCTGTAAAAATACTTGCTGTTCTCAACAACCTCGATAGTCGTCAGCGCGGGACAATTGTCGATAGCGTAAGAGCTTATGTCGCTGACGTTCTTTGTGATATTGATTTTTGTCAGGCTTTTGCAGTCGTCAAACGCCTCATCATCGATTCCGACAACTGTATCGGGAACGGTAAAGGTCTTGTCGCAACTGCAGTTTGCGTACTTTACTAAAACAAGGTCATTATTGTCGTTATATGCGTAAAGATTACCGTCAACAGAAAGATAATACTGGCTCAGGGGCGCAACATCAAACGCCGAAAAGGATGAATCATCCCACGCGTCCCAGTGGATATTATTTACATTTTCAGGTATTGAAATGGTTTTAAGCATTTCACAGCCCGAGAACGCATAACCGCCTATGTAAGTCAGACTGTCGGGAAGTACAATCTCTTTAACGCCGCTTAATCCGTAAAATGCGAAAAAGCCGATTGATTCAACACCTTCGCCGATAACTATTTTATCAATTTCAAAACGATAAATATACCACGGAGGCAGATTATCCTCACTATAGTTATTCATATATCCCGTACCGTTAATCGTAAGGATGTTATCGACGCTTGACCAGCCCCATGTAATATCGCCGTCTGAGCCGCCGTCGCCTCCTGTCGCGGAGGTGTTCTTATCAGCGGCGAGCGCCGAAACGCTTAACATTGAGATGAGCATTAGCGCGGAAAGCACAGCGCTTATTATGCGGATTGATGTTTTTTTCATATGTTTTCCTCTCCTTTATTCTGCTTCAGTCATTTCAAGAAGCTCTGCCTCTGAAATAACAGTGATTCCGAGTGATTGCGCCTTTGTAAGCTTTGAGCCCGCGGCTTCACCGGCAAGGACGTAATCTGTCTTTTTGCTGACTGAGGACGAGGTTTTTCCGCCGTTGTCCTCAATTATTTTACTCGCTTCCTTGCGCGAAAGCGTCGGAAGCGTACCCGTGAGCACAAATGTCTTGCCCTCAAATATGCCGCCCTCAGCCGTAATCTCGCTTGGCGTCATTTTAAGTCCAAGCTCTCTGAGCTCATCTATAAGCGCTCTGTTGCTTTCCAACGAAAAGTACTGCGCAACAGCCTCGCCCATTATTCCGCCAAAACCGTCAATCGAGGAAATGTCATCAACGGGAGCATTCATAATATCGTCAATCGTTCTGAACTTTCGGCACAGAAGCTGAGCTGCCTTGAGCCCGATATGCGGAATACCGAGCGCGAAAACAAGCCTGTAAAGCTCGTTATCCTTTGACTTCTCGATCGCTGAGAGCAGGTTCTGCGCGGACTTGTCTTTCTTTTTATCGAGCATAAGAATCTGCTCGTAACTAAGCCTGTATAAATCAGCGGGCGACTTCACAAGCTTAGCGTCAGTGAGCTGTTCGAGCACCGCGGGACCGAGACCGTCGATATCCATAGCATCACGGCTGACAAAGTGAATAAGGTGGCGCATAAGCTGGGCGGGACAATCGGTGTTGGTACAGCGAATTGCCGCCTCTCCCTCCTCGCGCGTAACCCTGCTGCCGCAGGACGGACAGGTTTCGGGAAATTTAAAAGGCTCGGAGTTCTCTCCGTGCTCCGCTACCGAGAGAACCTCGGGAATAATCTCACCCG
The DNA here is from genome assembly GCA_024690465.1 of Ruminococcus sp. Lineage (GTDB taxonomy): Bacteria > Bacillota > Clostridia > Oscillospirales > Acutalibacteraceae > Ruminococcoides. The sequence continues at coordinate 1,741 of JAILPC010000199.1, read as the reverse complement.
CTTTTCGGATAACCACACTGTCGCCGACGCGGATATCCTTTTCGTCGATAAAATCCTGATTGTGGAGAGTTGCTCTCGACACTGTTGTGCCAGCTAAAAGCACGGGCTCAAAAATGCCGACGGGTGTGAGCACGCCTGTTCTGCCGACGTTAATCTCCACAGACAAAAGCTTTGTGACCTTCTCCTCCGGAGGGTATTTATACGCCTCAGCCCAGCGCGGGAATTTTGCGGTAGAACCGAGCTCATCACGCATATTGAAGTCATCGACCTTGACAACAGCGCCGTCAATCGCGAAAGTGTACTCACCTCTGTTGTCGCCGATGATATTAATTTCATCTATTACGCTGTCAATATTATCGAAGCGCTTGTGAAAACACACGGGGAATCCAAGACTTTTCAGATAGTCAAGCGAGTCAAGGTGCGAGCTGAGCTGTCTGCCCTCAACCTGCTGTATGTTGAAGATAAAGATATCAAGATTGCGCTCGGCGGTAATGCGGCTATCCTTCTGTCTGAGTGAGCCTGCCGCCGCGTTGCGCGGATTCTTGAAGGTTTTGCCCTCATTTTCTTCCTGAATCCTCGTGAGGTTCAGAAAGCTCTCAAACGACATATAAACCTCGCCGCGCACCTCAAGATACACGGGAGCACCATTGAGTCGCTTCGGAAGCGATTTTATCGTCATAATATTGTCGGTGATATCCTCGCCTGTCACGCCGTCACCGCGTGTTGAAGCGCGCGCGAGCAAGCCGTTACGATACTCAACCGATACGGAAAGTCCGTCGATCTTCGGCTCTACGACATAGAGCGGGCTGCTGACAACCTCTCGGACTTTCCTGTCAAAATCACGGAGCTCGTCAAACGAAAAGCTATCGTGAAGGCTCTCCATAGGTACAGAATGAGTTACGGGTGAGAACTTCTCACCCGCCTGTCCGCCCACTTTCTGCGTCGGAGAATCAGGAGTTAAAAGCTCGGGAAACTCCGCCTCGATATCCTCGAGCTCTCTGAGCATTTTGTCGTAGGTGAAGTCGTCGATTTCGGGAGCGTCCTTGTTATAGTAAAGGTCGTTGTGATATTTAAGTTGTTTTCTGAGTTCTTCTGCTTTTGAGACAGCTTCTATATAGAGCATTTAATCACCTGTTATTGACCGCTGAAGTGCCTTTCTCGCGGAGATATGTAGACTCTAAATCGGCGAGGTGAAGCTTTACGGCGAGCGGATACTTATCGTAAGCCTGTGATATTGTGTTGGAGTTTTTGTCGCCGAACTCGCCCATATGCCAGCGTATTGCCATAGCCTCGTCGAGCTTGAGACGCATTTTGCGCTCAATCAGAAATACGGACTTTTCGCCGTGACCGTAAGGGAACATATCGTCAATTGAATAATAAGGAACCTTCTCCCATTTGCCTGTTTCCTCATTCTTGACGTTTCTTGAGCTGATTTTATAGAACTGAGCCTTACACAAATCGTGGAGCAGAGCACAGATAGCAAAGCTCTCGAGGCTGTCCTCGTCCTCGTCAAAGTGCTTTTCAATCATAGTGTTATACACACTTACCGAGTGCATAACAAGACCGCTCTCGCACGCGCAATGGTAACGTGTGCTCGCGGGAGCGTCAAAAAAATCGGTTTTTTCTATCCATTCCAGCAGCTCAGCGGAACCCTCGCGTGTGATATTTTCTTTATAAATCCTGATAAATTCTTCTTTCGGTGTCATAGGTTTCTCCTTACATTAAATCTTCGTCATATACA
>JAILPC010000148.1 GCA_024690465.1 Ruminococcus sp. | reverse complement strand
TTTTATATATACTGTCGAGAAGCAGCGGAACGACGTGCATATCTCGGCTAATTCACGTTTTGTAACACGTACACCCCTCTGAGAAAAAAGCTTTCTGAAAACCTTTTCTATTTTTATATCAATATGAGTATACTCGGGGTGACGTTTGCGGACACATGCTTTTTCCTCGTCAACAAACTTTCCGTAGTCCTTGGCGATTTCGTCAGCCGTGTATTCCGCACCTTTATACCTATATAATATAGAAAGCTTTTCCCATAGCGCTTTTTGCCACTCATCGGTATTAATATCGATAAGTGTGCCGTACAAATCAAACAGATAGTTTTTAAACATTAAATCACCGTCAATATCTTATCATATAATAATGTATTTGAAAAGGTTGAAATATGTGGTATAATTATATATGGTGATATTATGACGAAAAAACAGATAGCTCTCAGCGCTGTTGAAGCGCTCAAAAAAGCATATCCCGACGCGATATGCTCGCTGACCTATTCAGACCCGCTGCAGCTTCTGGTAGCCACGCGCCTTGCGGCTCAGTGCACCGATGCCAGAGTTAATATGGTTGCTCCCGCGCTGTTTGAGAGGTTTCCTGACGCACAGTCTTTCGCAAAGACCACGCCCGAAGAAGTTGCCGATTACATAAAAAGCTGTGGACTTTACAAAACCAAAAGCAAGGATATTGTCGCTATGGCACAAATGCTCGTTGAAAAATTCGATGGAAAGGTTCCAGACACTATTGAGGAACTCACTAAACTTCCTGGTATCGGCAGAAAAACCGCCAACCTTATTGTAGGAGACATCTACAAACAGCCTGCCGTTGTGGTTGACACACACTGTATACGCATAACACGCAGGCTCGGGCTTCACGATATAAAGGACGCGAAAAAAATAGAATTCATATTGAGAGATTTGCTTCCGCCCGATGAAAGCAACGACTTCTGCCACAGGTTAGTGCTTCACGGAAGAGCGGTATGCGACGCGCGCAAGCCGAAATGCGAAAACTGCTGTATGAAAGACTTCTGTAAAAAGAATATATAATATATAAAATGGCTCGGTCTCCCGAGCCATTCTTCTTATACTGTTTTCCTTTTGCACTTTACGTCGTTGAGTGTTAACACTCCGTCTTTCACCGAGTATGTGAACTCATCGTTCATTTCTGTGCCGACAGAATAGGTTGCTTTAATCTTATTGTCCTTTATTGTATAGGTATAGCAGGTTTCCATGCTGATACTGTTTTCATACATTATACCGTCCTGCTGGAAGCAATAGAACAATCCGTTCTCATCCTCCCACCAACCGAGTATTTCGCTGTCAATAACAGGTTTTTCGGGTGCTTCGGGTATGAGAGAAAAGTCCTTCTGCTTAATAAAAACAAGCTCGTTGTCATCAAGCGTAAGCGTCAGCTTCTTTTTGTCATCGGAAAACTCGTAGCTGTATTCACCGTCGATAACATTCGGCATAAGCTGAACCTTAATTGTTTTTTTCTTTTCGTTAAGGGTATATTTCGAGAAATATCCCTCTGTGCCCGTAACCATTTCGGCAAGATTATCGTTGCGGAACACAACACTCATATAATTGAAGGATTCGGGCTGCCACGCTCCGTAAAAATCGCTGTCGCCCTCGGTGAATTTTTCGAGATAGCTTTCTATTTCGCTTAGGCCTCCCTTTTTATCGGCTTTTGTTTCCTCTGTCTGTGAGGTTGTTTCGGTGCCTTTTGTTTCCGCGTTATCCTTTTTTTCGCCGTCACACCCAGTCATAACAACAGCTGAAACGGTTAAAACAACTGAAAAAAATATACATAAAAATTTTTTCATATTTATCACTCCGTCAATAATTTTAGCTTTTCATAACGCAATTGTCAATATTATTAAATTTTTTGCTGAAAACTGTGAAACTTTTTCTTGCAACCGCGGTAATCTTTTGTTATAATATTCTTTAAATATGATAGAAGGGGATGGCAGAATGTTAAACAGGAATTTTGATGAAAAATTCGGAAAACAGGGTATCACTTTTGATGATGTGCTCCTTATTCCGGGAGAGTCAGATGTAGAACCCAGAAATGTAAGTGTAGACACCTATCTCACTAAGAAAATCCACCTCAATACGCCAATTATGACGGCGGCTATGGACACCGTTACCGAGACAGCTATGGCAATCGCTATCGCACGTGAAGGCGGCATCGGTATTATCCACAAGAATATGAGCATCGAGGCTCAGGCAGACATGGTTGACCGCGTTAAGCGTTCGGAAAACGGTGTAATCGCAAATCCGTTCTTCCTTTCACCCGACAGCACCGTCGGTGACGCGGACGAGCTTATGGCAAAGTATAAAATCAGCGGCGTTCCGATTTGTGAGAACGGCAAGCTGGTGGGCATTATTACAAACCGTGACATGCGCTTTATGAGTCCGTCTATGTTCGGCACAAAAATCAGCGAGGTTATGACCAAAGAAGAGCTTGTTACCGCGCCTGTGGGCACAACCATGGAGGAAGCTCAGGAGATTTTACGCAAACACCGCATTGAAAAACTCCCGATTACCGACAGCAACGGCTCACTGAAGGGTCTTATCACAATCAAAGATATCGAAAAATCCGTGCAGTACCCAAACTCGGCGCGTGACGAAAGAGGCAGACTCCTCTGCGGCGCGGCTATCGGCGGCACAGCGGATGTTCTCGACAGAGTTGCGGCTCTTGTTGAAGCAGGAGTAGACGTATGTTGCCTCGACAGTGCTCACGGACATAACATAAACATTATTAATTCCGTACGCAAGGTTAAGAAGGCGTTCCCCGACGTTCAGCTTATCGCGGGTAATATCGCTACAGCCGAGGCTGCCGAGGCTCTTATTGAGGCAGGCGCGGACGCTGTAAAGGTCGGTATCGGCCCCGGTTCAATCTGTACCACACGAATTGTCGCGGGTATCGGTGTACCCCAGATTACGGCTATCTATGACGCGGCTTGCGCGGCGGCTAAATACGGTATCCCCGTAATCGCCGACGGCGGTATCAAATACAGCGGCGACATCGTAAAGGCTCTCGCGGCAGGCGGCAGCGTATGTATGGTCGGCTCACTTGTAGCAGGCTGTGAGGAAAGCCCCGGTGAAAACGAAATCTTCCAGGGACGTCAGTTCAAGACATATCGCGGAATGGGTTCTCTCGGAGCCATGGGACAAGGCAGCTCAGACCGTTACTTCCAGGCGGCTAACAAGAAGTTTGTTCCCGAGGGCGTAGAAGGCCGTGTACCTTACAAGGGCTTACTCTCCGATACTATCTATCAGATGATGGGCGGACTCAGAGCAGGTATGGGCTACACAGGCTGCGCCACCATCGATGAGCTCCACAAAAAGGCTAAGTTTGTGCAGATTTCGGCTTCATCACTCAGAGAAAGTCATCCCCATGATATCCAGATTACCAAGGAATCTCCGAACTATTCCTATAACATATAAAATAAAAGCAGGTTTACCGACAGAGGTAAATCTGCTTTGTTTTTGTTGACAAAGATTTTTTGGTAATATATAATTTAATCACCATAATACTTGTATTATAAAAGAAAGAGAGGAATAATTATGAAAAGGATTTTATGTTTGGTACTGGCTGTTGTTCTGGCGTTATCTGTTGTGCTTTTCGCGGGCTGCGGAAAAGAGGAGACTAAGTCTTCTTCAACATCAAAATCGTCGTCATCAAAGGCTTCGGTAGCTTCAGGTGTAGAGGTTATTGAGCTTGACCCGATGAGCGCCGAAATGCAGGCGGTTGCCGACAAATTTGACATCAAAGAGTACAGATGCACAGGTCTTGAGTACGAGTATATTGTTTTTGTTGTAAAAAACAACTCCGACACCGACTGCGGTTTTAATGTTGTAGTAAACTTCTATAACAAAAATAAGACGCTTGTTGATTGTCAGGAAGAGGAAATCGAGGCGCTCGGCGCAGGTCAGACCTCTGCTGTCGCGGTTTACGCGAACGAGAAGTTTGAGTCCTACACATCCGACGTCGCTGCTACAGAGCTCACATACTACACTGCAATCACAAAAGACCTTAAACTCAAAGTTGAGGAGAACGACTCAAAGCTCAACGCAAGCGTGACAAACAACGGCAAAAAGACCGCTTGCTTCACAACCGTAAATTCCCTGTTCTTCAAGGGCGACGAGATTTATGATTTCGACAAGTCTTATGTAGGAGACGACAACTCCGAAATCGCGCCCGGAAAAACCGAGACAAAAGAAATCTTCAAGCCCGCAGGCTGTGACCGTTATGAACAATACGTCAACAGCTACGCAAAAGCTGAGGATTAATTCAAAAAACAGTAAGGACGTTACCGTTTGGTAACGTCCTTTATTTATTAATTATAATTATCAAACAAATCCTCAAGCTCATCCAGACTGCTCTGTAATGATGAGCTGTTGTAGCTTGTGCCTTTTTTAATCATTTCGTTAAGAGTAGGTTTCTTCAGATTAGTAGCCGTAATAACCGATAAAACGCATGCGGCAATAGCTAAAACTGACAGAACCAATCCCGCAATTGCAGTTCCCTTGTTGCCCTTAATGAGCGACACAAGACCAAAAATAAGTGACAGCAAAGCAAGAATTCCGACAATTACAACAAAGAAAATTATTGCAAATGATAATCCAAACGTTGCGTACTCTCCGTCAGTAAAACCCTCAACATCAATTGACACCGCAATGAAATCAATGAGCAGCATTATACCCGCGATCACTGCGGCGAAAATGCCGAGCACAAGAGAGGCTATACCGAAACCTTTGCCGGGTTTTTTCTGTCTTGACGCCTGTACTGCTGCTTGTACAGGCTGTGCGTAATAATTCTGATTCTGAGCGTACTGCTGAGGAGCAGGCTGATTATAATTCTGCTGCGGCTGGTAGGGCTGCTGAACAGGCGGTGTATGCTGTTGAGCGGGTTGCGCATATTGAACAGGCTGTTCCTGCTGTATCGACTGAACCTGTTCTTCAAATTTCATTCCGCATTCAGTACAGAACCCCGCGTTATCGTCTGCCTTTGCTCCGCAAAAATTACAAAATTTACTCATATTTCCTTCCCTTTCAATTATTGTTTTGTTTTTTTATTTCAAGTCCGAGGATATCGAGGCTCTCTTCGTCAACCTCTGACGGACACTGACTCATAAGTTCCGATGCGTTCTGAACCTTGGGGAAGGCTGTAACGTCGCGCAGGCTGTCGGCTCCCGCCAGCAGCATTGTTACACGGTCAAGGCCGATGCCCATTCCGCCGTGAGGCGGAGCGCCGTACTTGTATGCTTCAACAAGGAATCCGAATTTCGCTTCGATTTCTTCGTCGGTCATTTTGAGAGCTCTGAACATCTTCTGCTGGAGCTCGTAGTCTGTTATACGCATTGAGCCCGAGCTGAGCTCCGTACCGTTGAGCGTGAGGTCGTACGCTTTAGCGATAACCTTGCTCTTGTCGGTGTCGAGGTGCTGAATACAGTCCTCACGAGGCATTGTAAACGGGTGGTGCATTGCTATCCACTCACCGGACTCCTCGTCAAACTCAAAGAACGGGAAGTCAACAATCCACACGAACTTAAACTCGTCGGGGATAATGTCAAGTTTTTTTGCGACAACCAGTCTGAGCGCTCCGAGAACGGGCAGTGTAACACTGTTTTTGTCCGCTACAATTAGAACAACGTCGCCTTTTTCCGCGCCTACTGTGCCGAGAATATTCTCAAGCTCGCCCTCTTTCATAAACTTCTTGAATGAGCACGCGGGCTCGTCCTCAACCCAGCGCACAAACGCAAGACCTTTTGCGCCGATACCGCGTACATACTCGGTGAGCTTGTCGATTTCTTTTCTTGTATAAACCGAAGCGGCATTTTTGGCTACGATACAGCGTACCGAGCCGCCCTCTTTAATCGGGTTGCTGAACACCCCGAACTCACTATCCTTGACAAGCTCCGAGATGTTCTGAATCTTCATACCGAAACGGACATCGGGCTTGTCGGAACCGTAGTTCTCCATAGCGTCATTGTAGGACATCTTCATAAACGGAGTTTCGAGCTCCTGTCCGAGAACTTCCTTGAACAGACGCTTGAAAAGTCCCTCGTTAATCTCGAGGATTTCGTCTACATCGCAGAAACTCAGCTCCATATCAATCTGAGTAAATTCAGGCTGACGGTCCGCGCGCAAATCCTCATCGCGGAAGCAGCGCGCCAGCTGAATGTAGCGGTCATAGCCCGATAACATCAGGAGCTGCTTATAAATCTGCGGCGACTGGGGTAGCGCGTAGAATTTTCCCTGATGAATACGCGACGGAACAAGATAGTCGCGGGCTCCCTCGGGAGTGCTCTTAATCATCATCGGAGTTTCTATCTCAATAAAGTTGTTTTCATAAAAATAGTCGCGTGTAACCTTAGCGATTTTACTTCGGAGAATAAGATTGTCCTGCAAAGGTTTTCTTCTGAGGTCGAGGTAACGGTGCTTGAGTCGGATTTCCTCGCCTGTTTTGCTGTCGTCAACAATCTCAAAGGGCGGAGTCTGCGCCTTTGAAAGGATACGGAGCTCCTTGACCTGAATCTCGATATCTCCCGTAGGAATCTTGTCGGTCTTAGCGCTTCTCTCGGCTACAACACCTCGCGCGCCGAGCACAAACTCGCTGCGGCATGATGCTGCCTTTTCAAAAATCTCCTTGTCCGTTTCGTCAGAGAAAGCAAGCTGAACAATACCTGTTCTGTCGCGCAGGTCGATAAAAATCAGCTGCCCGAGGTCTCTCTGACGCTGTACCCAACCGAAAAGTGTAACTTCACGTCCAACGTCGCTTATGCGTAAATCTCCGCACATATCGGTCCTTTTGAGACCTGTCATAAATTCTGCCATTACTTCACACCCTCACTGAATCTTGCGGCAAGCTGTAAATCCGCGAACTTTTCCGCGAAAGTGCTGTCGAGGACAAACTCTGTCTGCTCGCCGTTTTCCATGTTTTTAACTATTGCTTTGTTTTCGTCCAGCTCGTTGTCGCCGATAACCATGCTGAAACGCGCGCCGATTTTGTCCGCGTACTTCATCTGGGCACGCAATCCTCTGCCGACAATGTCGGTTTCGGCCTGAAGCCCGCAGGAACGTACCGCGCCGATAATTTCAAACGCCTTAACCTGCGCCTGTTCGCCAAGTCCCGCAACATAGAGCGCGCAGGGCTCGGGCTTGGGAATATTAATGCCTTGATTGTCCATAACCATAAGAAGCCTTTCGAGTCCCATAGCATAGCCGAGCGACGGCAGGCGCTGACCGCCGAGCTCCTCAATCAGTCCGTCGTAGCGTCCGCCGCCGCAGACTGTACCCTGACTGCCGATAGCGTCGGACACAAACTCAAATACTGTCTTTGTATAATAATCAAGACCTCTTACAATGGTGGGATTGACCTGATAATCAATTCCCGCCGTTGTGAGGTATGTTTTTACCTTTTCAAAGTGACTTTCGCAGTCCTCGCATAGATAATCAAGAATACTCGGAGCGTTCTCTGCGATTTCCGAACAGCTTGGTACCTTACAGTCGATAAGTCTCATCGGGTTTTTCTCAAGGCGGATAAGACAGTTGCCGCAAAGCTTGTCCTTGTATTGAGAGAAATACTCCTTGAGTGCCTCATTATACTTTGGACGGCACTCGGGACATCCGATAGAGTTTATCTCGAGGTGCAGATTGTTTATCTGTAAACGCTTGAAAATTGAACCTGCAAGTGAAATAACCTCAGCGTCAGCTAAAGGCGATGATGTTCCGTATTCCTCAATTCCAAACTGGTGAAATTCCCTGAGTCTGCCTGCCTGAGGCTTTTCATAACGGTAACACGAAGTGAAATAATAAGCCTTAATCGGCAGACCTTCATTTGTCAGCGCGTGCTCAAGCACAGCTCTCGCGGCACCTGCCGTACCTTCGGGGCGGAGTGTTACGCTTTCGCCGCCTTTTGTGTCAAAGGTATACATCTCTTTCTGCACAACGTCGGTTGTCGCTCCGACTCCCCTCGCAAAGAGCTCGGTGTGTTCAAATACAGGTGTGCGTATTTCTTTAAAACCAAAATTCGCCGCTTCCTCACGCATTATTTTTTCGATAAACTGCCACCGATAACTTTGTTTCGGCAGAACGTCCTCGGTGCCTTTGATTTTCTTTGTAATTACTCCCATATATTTTTATATCCTCCAATAAACGCAACTAACGGGCAGCACCCGCCGCCCGATAGCAAGTTTGTTAAATTATTACTTGATAATGTTACGCCAATCCAGATCACCGCGCTCAAGACCGTGGATAAGCACTTCGGCTGTAGCTATATTTGTCGCGACAGGGATATTATGCATATCGCAAAGTCTCAACAAATTCATATCATTGGGTTCATTGGGTTTCGGATTGAGCGGGTCACGGAAGAACAAAAGCATATCAATCTCGTTGCACGCGATACGCGCGGCAATCTGCTGGTCGCCGCCCTGAGAGCCCGCAAGGAATCCTGTTACCTGAAGACCTGTCGCCTCAGAAATTATTTTTCCTGTCGTACCGGTGGCGCAAATGTTATTTCGGCTGAGAATTCCGCAATACGCAATACAGAACTGAATCATCAGTTCCTTTTTTTCATCATGCGCGATAAGAGCAATATTCATAAATTTCCTCCTTACTAAGTCCGGGGTTTTCCCCCGACTTTTTCAAAACTTTTTCTATCCCCTGAAAGCGAGAGGCACGATATACCCCTCAACACGTTTGGCTAAACAATCAAATATATTCATAGCGGGACACCAGCTCTGTCCCGAGAGTCCGTTTTGAATTATAGAACTCAGCCTGAAATCCATTGGAATCAGCGCAATAAGCTGTGTGCCCGAGATATCAATAACCTCGTCCAGATCTCTGTAGCAATCGAGCTCCTCAAAATGCTTGCGTTCAAAACGGTTGATAACAAGTCTTATGTTCTGAATATTCAAATCAATAAGCTTGCGTCGGATTTTAATCGCGCCTCTGAGACTTGTCGGTTCCGCAATGGTGACAATAAGCGCTCTGTCCGCAGGCGCCGCGGCAGTAACAAAGCCCGAGCCTATACCTGCGGGTGAGTCGATAATAACGTAGTCGTAGTGTGCTTTCAATTCATCAACAAGCTGTTTGAATACAGACGGGCTGATTTCGTTGTCCGAATCAAACGGCGCCGCCATCAGATACAGCTCCTCAAGGTTTTTGCTGCGATACACCGCTTCGGCGGGTTTGCAGTTGCCGCACACCGCGTCGGCACAGTCGAATAATATCTCCTGTTCAACGTCGAGCATAAGATCCAGCCCGCGCATTCCGCAGTCGCAGTCGATGAGCAAAACTCTTTTGTTTTGTTTTACCAAAGCTACCGCCAGACCGACACAGACAGTGGATTTTCCCGTGCCGCCTTTACCGGAAGCTACAACAATAACGTCGTTCATAACACTACCTCGTTTACATCTTACCATAAATTTAAAAAAAGGGCAATGGTAAAGGAAGAATTTTATTAACAAAAATGTTTTCGTTTTCTTGGTTAAAATGCCCTAAAATCCCGCAAAAACGCTGATATCACGGTTTTTTCGATAACAATACTGTTTTTCAAAATTACAATCTTAATACATCTCTTTGTTATTGACAATACTTGTACTATAATTAATATGGATAAATATGATAGGAGGAATCTATCTATGAACAAACACACGGTATATGTAGCAGGAAAACACTTTGTACTGCTCAGCGACGACAAATCCGAGTATGTACAGAATATTGCCTCGGAAGTCAGCGACACAATAAATAAGATTTCGCTTGAAAATCCGACTATGGACCGCCGCGGCGCGGCGATTCTCTGCGCGCTTGATTACGCGGACGACATGCACAAAGCTGCCTCGCGCAACAAGAGCCTTTCAGAGAAGGCTCAGCCGCTTATTTCCCAGGCGGACAAGCAGTCAAAACAGCTCAAGGAGCTCAAGGAAAAACTCACATCAAAGGACGAGGAAATTTTAAAACTGAAAAAAGAGCTCAGCGACCTGCGTTCGGCTTTTGAAAAGTCAACACGTATGCTCGACGGCTCGGGATTCAAGAAAATCGAAAACACACCCAAGCCTTCGCAGAATCCATACGGCAATCAGAAAAAGAAACCCAACAAGGGATATAAACCCACACGTCAGTATTCACTCTTTGATAATGACAAATAAAATCGAAATACTTGCTCCGTGCGGCGGCTTTGACTCCGTAATTGCCGCGGTACGCTCGGGAGCCGACGCGGTATACCTCGGCTCTACCGATTTTTCGGCAAGAGCGGGCGCCGACAATTTTGACAACAACGCGCTCAGAGAAGCGGTCGACTATTGTCATGTCAGAGGTGTAAAAGTGTATCTCACACTCAACACCATTGTTTTCGACAACGAGCTTGAATCGGTGAAAAACACCATTATTTCCGCGGCTGAAGCCAAAGTTGACGCACTGATAGTCCAGAATATGGGTTTAGCTCAGCTTTGCAAAAAGCTCGTTCCCGAACTTCCTCTCCACGCTTCAACACAGATGAGTATTCACTCTCCGAGCGGTGTTAAACTGCTGTTTGAGCAGGGCTTCAAGCGTGTTGTTCTCGCGCGTGAGCTGAACCGCGGCGAAATCAAAGAAATCGCCGAGAGCTGTCCCGATATTGAGCTCGAGGTGTTTGTCCACGGCGCGTTGTGTGTGAGCGTTTCGGGACAATGTCTGTTCAGCGCTGTCATCGGCTCACGAAGCGGTAACCGCGGACGCTGTGCTCAGACCTGCCGCCTGCCGTTCTATGTTGACGGCAAAAGCGGTTACGCGCTGAGTCTGAAAGACAACAGCATTATAGATTTTATCCCTGAACTGGAGAAAATCGGCGTTGCTTCAGCTAAAATTGAGGGAAGACTCAAACGCCCCGAATACGTTGCTGCCTCTGTCAAAGCGTGCGTTCAGTCACGTGACGAGGGTAAGGTTGACAGCAAAACGAGAAACGAACTTGAAAGCGTTTTTTCGCGTACAGGCTTCACGGACGGTTATTACGTTTCGAAGCGCGGTTATGAAATGTTTGGTTACAGACAGAAGGAGGACGTTGTCTCGGCAACTTCAAAGCTGCTCGCCGATATCCGCAACAGCTACAAGGACGAAGCAAAGAGGGTAGACGTTGCCGCGGAATTTTCCGCGGAAGTCGGAGAATCTCCCGTTCTGTTCGTTTCGTCAACAAATCTATTCGGCAAAACTGTTTCTCTGAAAGTTAAGGCAGGGCAGAAATGCGAAAAAGCGATTAACCGACCGCTTATCGACGCTGCCGCACGAAAACAGCTCTTAAAAACAGGCGGAACTCCGTTCAGAATTAACGAGCTCAAAACTATAATCGGAACAGATGTCAGCGTTCCTGTTTCACTGCTTAACAATCTCAGGCGCGATGCTCTGGACGAATTGTCAAGACGTTTGATTGATTCTTTTCCAGATTATAAAATACTCGATTATGATTTAATACCGCCGACTCCTCATAAATCAACGGGAAAAAAGCGTTACGCGCGGTTTGTATCAACAAAAATCGGCTCGGGTTTTAAAAAACTTGACCTGTGCTTTATTCCGATTGACAGCACAGATGATGAAATATCACGGCTCATAAGACAGGGCTTTCATATCGGCGTCGAAATTCCCAGAACTCTGTTCTCGCGTGAATCTCAGATTATTGAAAAACTGGACAAAATAAGGTCGCTCGGCGTTGTTGACGTACTTTGCAACAACCTTGCGGCTGTGTATATCGCGAAACAGACAAAAATGAAAATTCACGGCGGTTTCGGTCTGAACTTTACAAACTCACTCGACCTTTTATGGGCACAGAGCTATGGTTTTGCCGATACCGAGCTCAGCTTTGAGATAAAATCCGATCAGATTGAACGCCTGGGCGCTGATATTCCGCGCGGAATAGTCAGCTACGGCTATATTCCGGTCATGCTTACACGCAACTGTCCCAACAAAAGCGTGAACTTAAGCTGCAGAAACTGTGGTGGACAGTCAAAAATGAAGGATAGGCTGGGTAAAACTTTCATTTTTTATTGTGACAAAAACGCTGCCGAAATTTTGAACACCGTTTTGCTCGACGCTGTGGAGCTCGCCGAACAATCTTCGAATCTTGATTTCGAAAGCTTTCGCTTTTCTGTGGAAAACTATGTTGAAAAAGTTGAAACTTTTCCCGATTTCATTGCAGTTCGGCAGAATTGTTCCGAAAAAACTCACGGCTTGTATCTGCGCGGCGTAAAATAATAATATTTCCTATTGCGAAATTTACTATTTTCTCATTCGGAAATTTTATATTTGGTCAAAAATCGGAAAAATATATGTATAAATATCCTTTTTGTGAATTTTTGAAGGATTAGCCTGTAATTTTGCAGGATTGAGGTTTGTATGGAACTAAAGATAAAAAGACTCAGAGAGTCCGCAAAACTCCCGACAAGAGGGACTCAGGGCTCGGCTGGAATGGACTTATACGCCTGTATTGACGAAGAAATCACTATAAATCCGGGCGATTTGGAAATTATCCCGACGGGAATTGCTATTGCTCTGCCCGACAACACCTGTGTCGCGTACCTTTACGCGCGCTCGGGACTCGGCGTCAAACACGGTATTTGCCTTTCAAACGGCGTGGGTGTTATCGACTCTGACTACAGGGGAGAGGTCTGTGTCGGTTTGTGTAATGTTTCTGACAAACCGTACACGATAAGCCCGAGTGAAAGAATCGCCCAGATGGTTATTTCCCCGGTTATTATCCCTGAATTAATCGAAACGGATAACCTCGACGCAACAGAGCGCGGCGCGGGCGGCTTCGGTTCAACGGGAAAACAATAGATTTCGACAAATAATTATTGATTTAATTGCGTCGATAGGATATAATTTATAAAGATAATGAAAGGAGTAAACAAATATGTTTTCTTTCTCAAAAGATATAGGTATTGACTTAGGCACAGCGAATACACTGGTGTGTATCAAGGGTAAAGGTATCGTTATGCGCGAACCTTCTGTTGTCGCGGTTGATATCCGCACCGACACAGTTCTCGCTGTCGGCGAACAGGCTCGTGATATGATAGGCCGTACACCCGGCTCAATCGTGGCTGTCCGTCCGCTCAAGGACGGCGTTATCGCTGACTTTGATATTACCGCTACTATGCTCAAGCACTTTATCCACAAAGCGGCTAAGCCCGGTATATTCAGCAAACCCAGAATCGTAATCTGTATGCCCACAGGCGTTACCGAAGTCGAGAGACGTGCGGTTGAGAACGCCGCTGTTCAGGCTTCGGGCAGTAAAAATATCTTGCTTATTGAGGAGCCTATGGCTGCGGCTATCGGCGCGGGACTTCCCGTGGACGAGCCCACAGGTTCAATGGTTGTTGATATCGGCGGCGGTACAGCCGAGGTTGCCGTTATCTCGCTGGGCGATATCGTTACAGCCTGTTCCGTAAGAGTTGCGGGCGACAAGTTTGACGAGTCAATCGTTACTTACATAAAGAAGAAATATAACCTCCTCATCGGCGACAGAACTGCCGAGGAGATTAAAATCAGCATTGGTTCGGCTTTCCCGTATCAGGACGAGCACGATATGCTTGTTAAGGGACGTTCTCTCGAGACAGGTTTGCCCAAGGATATCACAATTACTGCCGAGGAAATCCGAAACGCTCTTTCAGACCCGATTATGGTTATCATTGAGGCTATCAAAAACACTCTTGAAAAGACTCCGCCCGAGCTTTCCGCGGACATTATCGACCACGGTATTATGCTCACAGGCGGCGGCGCTATGCTCAGAGGTCTTGACCGCCTTGTTATGCAGGAGACAGGTATGCCTGTTCATGTTGCGGAGCGCCCGCTCGATTGCGTAGTTGAGGGCGCGGGCAAACGCCTCGGCGGAATGAGAGCAGAATATAAACACAACCGTGAGTAAAACTCGGGGCTGTCATCTGACAGCCCTTATCATTTCCTGAATTATGAGAGATTTTTTATCAACCAAAAGTGCAAAAATATTAATCGCAACCCTCGCGGTTATCATTGTCATCGCCATTCTCGGCGCGACAGGTAACCCCTGGGTTTCTTCGGCTTTCAACTTTTTGACCAAAGGTCTGTCCACCGTTACAGCCACCTTTACCGAGGGACACAAGGACTATGACGAGCTCAAAGCTGAGAACGAAAAGCTCAGGCAGGAAGCCGCGGACCTCAGGACTCAGCTTGTTGACTATGACGATATCCGAGCTGAGAACGCGCGTCTGTGGAAATACTACAAGCTCAAAAAGACAAATCCCGATTTTGAGATTCTGCCCGCTTCGGTAATTCGCCGCGACACGAACGAGGCTTTCTATTCCTTCACAATTGACGCGGGAAGCTCCTCGGGGATTTCGGTTCAGGATCCTGTTATAACCGAAAACGGCGTTATCGGGTTCATAAATTCCGTCAACGCCACGAGCAGTAAGGTCACAACTATCCTTTCTCCCGATTTACAGGCGGGAGCGGTTGACAAAAAGACCGGCGAGAGCGGTGTCGTTTCGGGCAGCGCGATTCTCGGAGAGGAAAACAAGACTGCTTTCTCAAAAATTGACGCAAACGCAAAGGTCAAGAAGGGCGATGTTATCGTAACCTCGGGAATCGGCGGGGTATATCCTGCCGACCTTATTCTCGGCGAGGTTACCGATATTCAATACGACGATTATGACGCGGCAAAATACGCTGTTGTAAAATCCTATGAAGACATTAAAAATGTAACTAACGTAGTAGTTCTCACTGATTTCAAAAACAAGGGAGAAATCAAGAAGGGGGCTGACTGATGGACAGGCGTTATACAGTTTTTCGCTATATTGCCTATTCGCTTGAGCTCCTGCTCCTGTTCATATTACAGACTACGCCGCGTTTGCTGCCTGAAATTTTCGGCAGCAAGCCTTTGCTTTTGATACCCGCGGCGATAACAATATCATTTTTTGAGAGTGAAATCCCCGCTATGTTTTTCGGACTGGCGAGCGGATTGTGTCTCGATTTGGGATACAGCGATAATATCGGATTTTTCACTGTTACGCTGACAATATCCTGCTTTTTTATCGGTCTTATTTTTCGCGATTATCTTGTAATCAGCTTTTTAAACGCTCTGGCATTCAACGCTATGTTCTGCGCGGGACTTATTATCCTGTTCTTCCTTTTCAGCTACGTTTTCGCAGGCAAAGGCGATGTGCTGTATTATTTTTCACATCACTATATTTCACGCATTATCTACACATTTATATGCGGAATCCTGCTTTATTTTCTCAACAAATTCCTGTACAAAAGCCTGCGTGATATTTAGTTAACTGATTCAGCCATAGGGAGGTGATTGTTATGCTGCCTACCGAAGAAAAAGAGAATAAAATGCGCGAAAAACGTTTTTTGCAGCGCCGTACCACCATATGCGTAATAATCATCGCTGTGGTGTTTTTCGGGTTTGCCGTTAAATTGTTCAAGTGGCAGATTATTGACGGCGCTCAGTACAAAAAGCTCGCCACAACCTCTACGGCATATACCGTGACCACCGACGCTACACGCGGTGAAATTCTTGATTGCAACGGCGAGGGACTCGCTGTTAACCGCACAAGTTACCGTATAGCAATTGACAAGCTTTTTATGAAACCCGAAAAGCTCGACAAAACCGTTCTTTCGCTTATTCAGCTGATGAACACCAGAGACGAGAAGTGGATAAACGTTCTGCCGATTAAACTGACCTCCGACAACAAGTTTAAGTTCAAGGACAGCATGGCAGACGAGATAAAAACGCTGAAATCCTCAGACTATCTCAACCTTAAAGCGAGCGATTCGGCAGACAAATGCGTAAAATTGCTCACCGAGCGCTATGAGCTCGAAAAAGTCAAGAACAAAACAGACTTGATTAACCTGATTTCGGTTCATTATAATATGGAGCTGACTGCCTATTCAAACACAAATCCCTATATTTTCGCGAAAAACATTTCTTCCGATATGGTCGCTATTGTCAGCGAAAATATGCAGGGCGTCAGCGGCGTGGAAATCCAGACATTTTTAACACGAAACAGCCCGAACGGCTCTCTTGCTCCTCATGTTGTGGGCGCGCTGGGCAGTATTTCACAGGAAGAATACGAAGCCAAACAAAAGGAAGGCAAGGACTACGGATTTAACGACAGTATCGGAAAGTTCGGCGTGGAAAGCGCTTTTGAGGATGAGCTCAGAGGTGTCGGCGGCGAAAGACTTGTCCAGAAGGACTCGGACGGTAACGTAACAAAAGTCGCGACATCTGTTGACGCACAGCCAGGACATACTGTTTATCTTACGCTCGATTCCAAGCTTCAGAAGGTCGCTAATGAGTCACTCGAAAAACAGATAAAAGCCGCTAAGGCAAACGGCGTGTCCGAAAGTCTGCGCAAAGGCGCTGGCTGCGGAGAAGACTGCGAGACAGGCGCCGTTGTTATGCTCGATGTCAAGGATTTTTCGGTTCTCGCGGCGGCGAGTTATCCGTCCTATAATCTCAACAAATATTCAAATTATGATGATTATTATATAAGTCTCGCGGAAGATAAGAACGCTCCTCTGTATGACCGTGCTTTCAACGGTTCGTTTGCTCCGGGTTCGGTATTCAAGCCCTGCGTTGCCTGCGCTGCGCTGCAGGAGGGTATAATCAACTCAAACACTACGTTTGAATGTACAAAGAAATACACATTCTATCCGTCAAATCCCGTTGCTTGTATGGGATATCACAGCTATATAAGTCTTAATTCAGCGATTACACAGAGCTGTAACTACTATTTTGCGGAAACAGGAAGACTGCTCGGAATCGATACTATGTATCTGTATGCCGAGAAGTTCGGTCTCGGCGAAAAAACAGGGCTGGAGATAGCCGAAAGCACTGGTATTCTTGCGGGGCGCGACAGCACAACCTGGCAGGAAGGCAACACTGTACAGGCGGCAATCGGTCAGTCGGACAACTCTTTCACTCCTGTTCAGCTCGCGGCATACGCGGCAACGATTGCAAACGACGGCACACGTCTCAAAACCCATATTGTAAAAGAAATCCGAGATTACGAACGCAAAAAAACAGTGTACAAATATAACACCAAAAAGCCCGAAAAGCTCAATACTGTCGGTGTTTCAAAGGGAAATCTAAACCTCGTCCAAGACGCTATGCGCAACGTTGTAGCTTCTCCGATGGGAACGGCTAACTATATTTTCGGCAACTATAAAATCCCTGTCGCCGCAAAGACAGGTACCGCTGAGAACGCTGGCAGCGACCACACCGTATTTATTTGCTACGCGCCTTTTGACAAACCGAAAGTCGCGATAGGTGTCGTCCTTGAGCACGGCAAATACGGCAAATACAGTATGAATGTTGCAAAATCTCTATTGGACGCATATTTCAATAATTAAGAAGAGCCTTCCTTAACGGAAAGCTCTTTTTATATCTGTTTAAGTTGTCTGTTAAGCTCCGCGCACGGCAGTCCGACCACGTTGTTGTAATCTCCTTTGATTTGCTTTACAAAAAGCCCTGCCTTGCCCTGGATTCCATAGGCTCCAGCCTTGTCACGCCAGTCGTCGGTGGAAATATAATCGTTGATTTCGTCCTCGGTGAGAAGATAAAACTCCACCTCGGTAGTGACCGAAAAGCTTTTTATTCTGTTGTCACAAACAATGCTGTTTCCCGTGATAACCTTATGTGTCCGACCGCTCAGCATTCTGAGCATTTTTCTCGCGTCATGCTCATCCTTCGGTTTGCCGAGCATTATGTCATCAACAATAACCGCTGTATCACAGCCGATAACCATGCTTTCGGGATGTTTTTCGGCGATGTGGAGAGCTTTTCTTTCTGCGATTTTTTCGGGACGGATATCAACCGCGATATCCTCGCTTATACTTTCGTCCACATCGGCAGGTATAATATCAAATTCATCAAATATGTATTTCAGCAGCTCCTGCCGCCTCGGTGACGCCGAAGCCAATATTACATTTTTCATAAGTATTTCCTCAGATAAAACTACGACTTGCCTTTGCAAGCCGTAGTTTGTTTTTATTCTTCGTTTGTTTTTATTCTTCGTTTGTTTCCGCTCCTTCGGCTTCTGCTTCGGGTTCACTGTTGTCAACAGGTTCTTCGGTTTCTTCGCCGTCCTCATGAGGAAGCTGCGCAAATGAAACAACCCTGTTGCCCTCGTTAATTCTCATAAGAGTAACACCCTTTGAGGGACGAGCGCAAACGCGTACGCTGTTCGCCTGAATACGGATTACAACACCCTCTTCGCTGATAAGGATAATATCATCGTCGGGGTTGATTACGCTGATACCGGCAACCTTGCCGTATTTTGCGGTGTGATAGTTTGTAAGTCCCTTACCGCCTCTTGTCTGAACACGGTAGTTATCGGGATTGCTGAGTCTGCCGTAGCCTGTTTCGGATACCGTGAGGATAAGTCCGTTGTCGGTAATAACGCTCATTCCTACAACCGTGTCGTTCTCCTTGAGAGCAAGCGCTTTAACACCGCGAGCCTGACGTCCCATAGGCCGTACGTCGGTCTCCTTGAATCTGATTGCCATACCGTCGTGTGTGGCGAGGATAATTTCATTGTTGCCCTCGGTCATCTTAACCCACGCGAGCTCGTCGCCCTCGTTGAGGTCAAGCGCAATAAGACCGCCCTTGCGAGCTGTATTGTATGCGCTGAGAGAAATTCTCTTGACAATACCGTATTTTGTTACCATAACAAGGTATTTGTCCTCTTCAAACTCCTTAACGGGAATCATTGAGGTTACCTTTTCGTCGGCAGCAATAGGCAGAATGTTGGCTATATTGATACCTTTGCTCTGGCGTGTTCCTTCGGGTACCGTGTAACACTTAACCCTGTATACTCTGCCCTTGTCGGTAAAGAACAGGATGTAAGAATGGGTATTACAGATGAACATTTCTGTTGCGACGTCCTCCTCACGGGTGGACATACCCTTAACTCCGCGCCCTCCGCGATTCTGGGTGGTATATTCGCTCTGTTCTATACGCTTGATATAACCGTATCTTGTCATTGTGACTACGCAATCTTCAACGGGAATGAGGTCTTCAATATCAACCTCTCCGCTTATCTGGCAAATCTCTGTACGGCGCGGGTCTGCGTACTTGTTTCTGAGCGCGATTGCCTCGTCCTTGACAACGCCGAGCAGCAGCTGGTGACTTCCGAGGAGCTCCTCAAAGTCTTTAATCTTAGCCTGCAGCGCGGCAATTTCGTCTTCGATTTTCCC
The DNA here is from genome assembly GCA_024690465.1 of Ruminococcus sp. Lineage (GTDB taxonomy): Bacteria > Bacillota > Clostridia > Oscillospirales > Acutalibacteraceae > Ruminococcoides. Next base: position 7,450 of record JAILPC010000148.1, on the reverse strand, counting down.
TCGCTCCATATTGGTAAGCTGACCGAGACGCATTTGGACAATCGCCTGAGCCTGAACCTCGTCAAGACCGAAGCGTTCCATAAGATTAACCTTAGCCTGCGCAGTATCTTTGCTGTGGCGAATAATGTCAATAACCTCGTCGATGTTGTCAATCGCAATTTTCAAGCCCTCTAAGATGTGACATCTTTCCTGAGCTTTTTTGAGATCAAACTGCGTTCTTCTCGTTACGATTTCAACCTGGAAGTCAATGTAGAGCTGCAAACATTCCTTGAGCGTCAGAACTTTCGGCTCGCCGTTTACAATCGCGAGTAAAATCGCGCCGAACGTAGTCTGGAGCTGTGTGTATGAAAACAGCTGATTTAAAACAATCTGGGGAGACGCGTCACGGCGGACGTCAATCTCAATATGCATGCCGTTTCGGTCGGAATGGTCTTCGATGTTTGTGATACCCTCGATTTTCTTATCCTTGACCAGATCGGCGATATGCTCAATAAGTCTTGCTTTGTTGACCGCGTATGGAAGCTCCGTAACAATAATCTTAAAGCGGTTGTTTTTCGCTTCAATTATCTCGGTTTTGGCGCGTACAATAATTTTTCCGCGACCTGTGGCGTAAGCAGCGCGGATTCCGCTTCTGCCCATGATTATACCGCCTGTCGGGAAGTCGGGTCCTGGGATACATTCCATAATATCCGCAACTTCCGCGTCGGGATTATCAATCAGAAGCTCGATAGCGTCAATTACCTCGCCGAGATTATGAGGCGGAATATTTGTAGCCATACCTACAGCGATACCGCTGGAACCGTTTACAAGAAGGTTCGGGAAACGGCTCGGCAGAACTGTGGGTTCTTCGAGTCTGTCGTCATAGTTAGGAGCGAAATCAACTGTCTTTTTGTCGATTTCGGTGAGCATCTCTGTCGAGATTTTGCTCATTCTTGCTTCTGTATATCTGTATGCCGCGGGCGGGTCACCGTCAACTGAACCGAAGTTGCCGTGTCCGTCAACAAGCATATATCTCATCGAAAAATCCTGAGCCAGACGTACAAGCGCGTCATAAACCGACGCGTCACCGTGGGGATGATACGCGCCGAGCACGGCGCCGACTGTGTCCGCGCATTTGTGGTACGGCTTGTTAGGTTCCAGTCCTCTCTCATACATTGTATAGAGAATACGTCTGTGAACAGGCTTCAGTCCGTCGCGCACATCGGGGAGCGCGCGGCTTACAATAACTGACATTGAATAATCAAGGAAGCTTTGTTTCATCTCTTTTTCAACGTCAACGTCTATGATTTTTCCGCCCAATTCTCTGATTTCGTTTTCGTTACTCAATTTATTCACCTCATTATTACTGTTACACTATAACGTTGCTTTTAATTTTTCGTATAATTCGGGCATACGCTTGCGGAGATTACAGGGCTTGAAGGTTTTGCTGTCCACTATTCCGTGTTCAGTCGTTCCGTAACCGAGTTCTGTTTCGCTGCCGTCATCGTTAATCTTTTTGACCGAATAGGTAAACTCTATCTGTGCGGCTCTGAGTCCTATAACCCAGGTTCTGACAATTATCTTATCCTCAAAACGAGCGGGATATTTATAACTGCATGTCATATTGATCAGCGGCATCATAACTCCCGCTTCTTCCATTTCGCTGACTGTGATTCCAAACATTTTTATATAATCTGTTCTGCCCGCTTCATACCAGACAGGGTATATTGAGTGGTGAACAATACCCATTCGGTCTGTCTCGGCATATCGAACTGTAAGGTAGGTTTTTGAATGCATAGCTTACTCCTTATACGTCCAGGTTCTGAACAAATTTAGCGTTTGTTTCGATAAATTCTCTTCTGGGTTCTACCTTGTCGCCCATAAGAATACTGAATGTTTCGTCTGCGGCTTCGGCGTCGCTGAGGTTAACCTTAAGCATAAGACGTGTGTCGGGATTCATGGTGGTTTCCCAGAGCTGTTCCGCGTCCATCTCACCGAGACCTTTGTAACGCTGGATTTCGGTTTTACCCTCAATTGTGCCGAGGATTCTGTCGCGCTCTATGTCTGAGTACGCGTATTTGTGCTCCTTGCCCTTTGTAATTCTGTAAAGCGGAGGTTGAGCAATATAGATATGACCGCCTTCAATAAGAGGTCTCATAAAGCGGAAGAAGAATGTCAGAAGCAGCGTTCTGATATGCTGACCGTCGACATCGGCATCCGCCATAATAATTACTTTGCCGTAACGGAGTTTTTCAATATCAAATTCCTCGCCGATACCCGTGCCGAGCGCTGTAATAACGGGTGTGAGTTTATCATTGCCGTAAACTCTGTCGAGTCTTGCCTTTTCAACGTTGAGCATTTTTCCCCATAAAGGAAGGATAGCCTGGATACGTCTGTCACGTCCGCCTTTTGCAGAACCGCCCGCGGAATCTCCCTCGACGATAAATATTTCGGTCTCTGCGCTGTCTTTTGACTGACAGTCAGCGAGCTTACCCGGGAGCTGTGCTCCCTCGAGAGCGGATTTGCGTCTTACGTTTTCTCTTGCTTTTCTTGCCGCTTCTCTGGCTCTCGCGGATGCGAGCGCTTTATCAAAAATTACTCTGGCAACAGCAGGATTTTCCTCAAGGAAAACAGACAGCTTTTCGCTGAGCAGCTTGTCTACCATTGTTCTGACTTCCGTGTTGCCGAGTTTAGCTTTGGTCTGACCTTCGAACTGAGCTTCTTTGACTTTTACACTTATAACAACCGTCAGGCCTTCTCTCACATCTTCGCCCGAAAGATTCTTGTCGTTTTCTTTGAGCTTATTAAAACGGCGCGCGTAGTCGTTCATTACACGCGTCAGCGCGCGCTTGAAGCCTTCTTCGTGTGTGCCGCCGTCAACGGTATGAATATTATTCGCAAACGACAGCATAAGCTCGTTGTAGCTGTCTGTATATTGCATAGCAACTTCAACGGTAACTGTATCCTCGGGATTCTTTGATGAGAAATAGATAATCTCGGGATGAATCGGGTCAACGTGTTTCTTTTTATTCAGAAATTCTACGAAGCTGCTGATACCGCCCTCATAGTGGAAATTCTTCTGAACAGGTTCTTCTCCTCTTTCGTCGCGCAGCTCAATGTGAATACCCGCATTAAGGAAAGCCTGCTCTCTTAGACGTTTTTCAAGAACTTCATATTCATATACTGTGGTTTCCTTGAAGATTCTGGCGTCCGCCTTAAAGCGCACCTCCGTACCTCTTTCAGTGGATTTTCCTATCTTTTTGAGGTCACAAACAATTTTACCTCTTTCATAACGCTGGAAGTAAACGTCCTCGCCGTCGCAAACCTTAACCTCAACCCACTCGGACAGCGCGTTAACAACCGACGCGCCTACGCCGTGCAGACCGCCGGATACCTTATATCCGCCGCCGCCGAATTTACCGCCCGCGTGAAGTACGGTAAATACAAGTGTAATAGCGGGAATACCTGTTTTTTCGTTAATGCCGACAGGAATTCCTCGACCGTCATCCTTTACTTTAATGATATCATCGGGCTCAATAACCACATCAATCTTTGAGCAGTAGCCTGCCAGAGCTTCATCGATAGAGTTATCAACTATCTCATATACAAGGTGATGAAGACCTCTCGGTCCAGTTGAGCCTATGTACATGCCGGGTCTTTTGCGGACCGCTTCCAATCCTTCAAGGACTTGTATATCATCCGCGCCGTATTCATTTTCAACTTTAGACATTTTGATTTCTTCGTTTGACAAAACAATTACCTCCAACTACAAAAACATTATTCGTTACTTTTTATATCTTATAAAAAACGGAATCAACAACATTCCAATCAATACCGCAATTATGCTTATTACCGATATCGGAATAATCGAGATAAAATTATCCGACGTAGTATTCAATAAAAAAACGTTTATCATAGCCGCAACAAAACACACAATCACCGCGAGCAATATTATACCTGATCTTCCGTTGCGAAATTCTTTTTTGCAGTGATAACATTTTATTACTTTCTTTTTGTTATTCTCTTTTACCTCTTTATAACTGTAAACAGTTTTACAATGAGGACACACGGGCAGTCTGAACATAATCAGAATTTTCTGTTTGCCGTATACTTTGTTCCGTTAGGTTTTTCTTTTTTTGAAACATACTGCTTTACATCGTCTTCCGCTACACCCATACTCTCGGAATAAATCGGCGGCTTCGTAACCCTCTTAAGGGTTGCCTGGGACGATGTGTGTGCTTCGCTGACATTTTCAATCACGGGAACGTAGTTTTCTTCTTCGATGATTCTGTCTATTTTTTCCTCTACACTTGAAGGAGCATTTCGTTTGTTTTTAATCTCGTCAAAAACTTTCTTATTAAAAACAAAACCCTGCGCTGTATCCGTATCGCTTGTCGTGATTTCCTGTTCCTGTTTTCTCTCGATATCGTCAAGAAATCTCTTGAGCGGTACAAATCTGATAAAGAACTGTGTGCAGAAATAGAACGCGATAAGAATAATTATCGGCGGAATAATACCGAGAAAATTATTATAGAAAGCCGAGCTTCTCCAGAAAATAATGTACAGCACTATTAACAGCACAACAACCAGAAAGGAGATAATAAGTTTTTTATCAACCTTTACCTTGCTCTCTTTTTTACATCTTGTACATTCATATACTCCGTGTTTTTTCTCGTGAAAAACAGTAAGATATGAAATTCTTCTACCGCAATACGGACATTTCTTTCCTTTCATTACTTCCTCCCGCTGATTAATATTCGCCTGTATAATGTCTGACTCGACAACTGGCTTATATATATTTTTCGCTTTTTGTTCTCTTCACATATTATAAATGATTTCGGCAGTTCATAGCTGACATTTATTATATTTCCCGCCTTTTGTTCCCTGGCGAGATAATCTCTTGTGTTTTTTGAAACCGTCGTATTATCAAGGTCAAATATTCCGATAATATCGCTTGTTCTTACGGCTGTTTTTTCTCCGAGGTGAAGGTACATCAGTTTATCCTTCCTTCTTCAATAAAAAACTTTTTTCCTTCTTCAAGAAGTCCCGCTTCCTCAAAATCACAGCAAGTTATAAAAACTTGGTAATCCGCGATTTTATTGAGCAAAAAACTCTGTCTTTTTTTATCAAGCTCCGAAAGCACATCATCAAGGAGAATCACAGGATTTTCTCCCGTCATTTCGCTGAGAACCTTCGCTTCCGCTAATTTCAGTGATAAAACAGCGCTTCTCTGCTGACCTTGTGACGCAAAAATCTTAGCTTTTTTGTTATTGATGATTATATCGAAATCATCACGCTGAGGACCTATATTTGTAAATCCCGCGCGGCAGTCGTCATCAACACTTTTCTTTAGTGTTTTCTTGAATTTATCATATATTTCCTCAACACTGTCGCCCTTTTTTGCCGAACAGGTTGATATATATTTTATCTCCAGATTTTCTTTATAATCTGAAATTCCCGCATGATAATTTTTTGCATATTCAATAATCTTATCAATATATACAAGTCTTTGAAATATTATTTTTGATCCGAGACTACAAAGATTTTCGTCCCATATCTCGAGCATGGTTTTGAGCTCAGGATGTTTATATATATCCTTTAGCAGAGCATTTCTCTGATTAAGCGTCTGATTATACTTTGACAATATAACCGCGTTCTGAATTTTTTCTCTGCAAATCGCGCTGTCAATAAATCTTCTTCGCGACGAAGGTCCTCTTTTAACAAGAGTTAGATCCTCAGGTGAAAAAATAACTGCCGTATATTTTCCTATCAAAGCAGTTGATGAATGTTTTTTTACGCCGTTTATAGAAACCTCTTTTTTTCCGCTATTATAAAGAATTTCAGCTTCCTGTTCTCTGTCCTGTGAAAAAAATATAACTTTCAGTCTGGAAAAATTCTCTCCGAATTTTATAAAATCGTTTTCCTTTGATCCTCTGAAACTGTGTCCGCCGCAGAATAACCAGAGCGATTCCAGAATATTTGTCTTTCCCTGAGCATTATTTCCGTAAATTACGTTAATATTTTTTCCGGGTATTATGCAGCCGTCGTTAAGATTACGAAAATTTTTGAACTGTAAACCTGTAACGTACAACCTTATTTCCCCTTTATATCATAATTACTTCGACCTGTTCATTATCATACTCGGCGATATCTCCTGTTCGCATCTTTTTTCCGCGCATTGTGCAGACTTCGCCGTTGACTTTTACTTCGCCGTTCTGAATTATCATTTTCGCGTGACCGCCTGTCTGACATAATCCGCTGTACTTGAGCAAATCCTGGAGTTTTATATACTCGCCTTCAACTTTGATTACTTTTTTATCCATTTGACAATCTCATAGGTACAACTAAGCTGACAAAACTATCACCTTTCACAGGTGTGATAATCATAGGTGAAAGACTGCCGTTGAGTATCATTTTAACCTCATCGGTATCAGCGTTTCTCAGAGCGTCGAGCAAGTATCTGTTATTGAATCCGATTTCAACATCCTCTCCCATAATCGGAGCCGATATTTTATCATTTGCTTTTCCTACTGCCGAGGTGCATGAAAGATGAATTTCATCAGATGAGAAACTGCATCTTACAGGACTCTGAATTTTGTCATTATTCAAAAGAGCCATTCTTTCTACCGCGCCGATAAGACTTCTGGTGTTTATTACAACCTCTGTTTTTGCGGTTTTCGGAATAGTGCTGTTATAATCGAGAAACGTTCCCTCAATTAATCTTGAAATAACACAATATTCTTCAATTTTAAATAAGATATGTCTCTGTCCTACGCTGATATTTACCTTCTCATCATCACTTATGAGTTTTAATATCTCGTGCTGAGTTTTTCCTGGTACAACAAACTGAGAATTAACATCACTGTCAATGTCTTCTTTTTTAATTGCCATTCTATATCCGTCAATAGCAATAATTTTGAATGTTTTGTCGGAAATATCAAACAAAGAACCTGTATAAATCGGCTTTGCGTTGTTATCTGACACAGCGTAAACCGTGTTCTTAATCATATCTCTGAGAATATCTCCCTTGATTTCAATATTCTCATTCTCTTCAAATGTAGGTAAATCGGGATATTCAACAGATGACATACCGACAATCTGATAATCTGCCTGTCCGCTCGTTATATAAGTAATCATTCTGTCGTCTGTTTCAATACAAACAACTTCCTCTGGAAGTTTTCTGACAATTTCAGAGAAAAGTTTTGAACTTACAACTACTTCACCCTGCTCCTGGATAGTTGCGTCAATATTTGTTGTTATTCCGATTTCAAGGTCATAACCCGAAATCGAAAGTTTTGAACCGTATGCTTTGAGCAAAATTCCTTCAAGAGCTGGAATTGAAGCTTTGCTTGATACAGCTCTTGAAACATTGTTGACAGCTTCCGCGAGGTCTGTTTTTAATAGATTTATTTTCATATTGTTTCTCCTTTATGTCTTTAAGAATATATAACTATATAATTATTTATAGTAG
>JAILPC010000120.1 GCA_024690465.1 Ruminococcus sp. | reverse complement strand
ATTTATCACCTCGTTTTTGTGCAAATTATACACAACAGAATTTCGATCCCTGTATCAAGGCGCGAAATAAAACTGCCGAAAAATATAAATAGTTTATCTAAAGTTTTGCTTTTAAATCTATTGATTTTTCTTTTTGACTGTGTTAAGCTATAATATATAAATATATTCAGCGAATAACATGGGGATTCAGTGTGAATAATCACACTAAGTCAATTCGCGTTGTCCGCTCAGCTGCAGCAAGCGGCGGTATTTGACAGAATTTTCATACACGCCTTATCAGCCCACGATAAGGCTGTGCGCGGTTTTTTATGTAGTTGTGGGCGGAAAGGCTATGGAATTTAATATGGTCGGCACAAAAAAGATGTTCATCATTATTTCTATTATTTTGGCTTTAATAGTTTCGTCTTCATCTGTTTTCGCGATGGAAATTGACCCTGACACCAAGAATCAGACCGAGGCTTATGTCGAATATTTACCCGGTGACGTGGACGGCAGCGGAGTTGTGGACGTTAACGACGTTACTGTTTATCAGCTCACACTGGCAGGCGTGTATGAATCAACCGACGCTTACGCAAAAAACGCCAACACCTATACCGACAAGACAAAAAACATCCGCGATGTTACGGCGATTCAGCTGTATCTTATAGGAACATTGAGAAAGCTTCCTATCACTCCCGACGGCTATTACTCCGAAATTTTGCGTCCGTAAATGAACAAAATCAAATCTTTATAAAAAAACTGACATCTCCCGAAAAGAGATGTCAGTTTTTTTGTTTGATAGGAAAAGTACAACAAAACTGTATAAAATAATTATAAAGTAATAATTCTTAAGCATTGATATTACGGTATCTCCTATCAAACAAAAAATAATTTATCTTATTCAGGCTGAAACCGACATGGGCACGCCCATGTGGGTTATGTTGCCGTAGAGCTTGTAGGGTGTTACGACAACTTCCTCTCCCGCGTATGAGTCGAGGACATATTCGGCGTCCTTAACGTCTCCGACAAGCAGACCGTCAAGGCAGATGAAATATCCGTCGGGAGCAGAATCGGAGCTCCAGCTCAGTTTGTTTACACCCTCGGCTGTATCGAGAGTGAGATTATCGAGCGTGATATCCCCCGCTTGCCTGCGGTATTTGGTTTCGTTATCGCCCTTGAAGCGATAATACGGAGCAGAGCCGTCGGTGCGGTTGTTTGAGTGGATTGACGCGCCGACGTTGTCGTAAACAACTCTTACCGCCGCCTTTTCCGCGGGACAGTCAAGAGTATTGTCGGTAACGGTCAGAGTCTTGATTACCGCCTTGTCGGCTGACGTATCGCCGTTGAAGTAGACACATTCATCGTCGGAATAAATCGCGTTGCGGACTATCTCGGTGCCGATGCAGTCACCGCTGAGGCAGATTCCGTAAATAAAGCTGTTCATAACGTTGTCGACCAGGCGGATATTACCCGTTTTCTTGAGATAAACAGCGTTGGAGTTTGAAGTAATATTGTTGTTGATTGCTGAAATTTCGGACGCGTTGACGATGTAAAGTCCCGATTTGAACGCCGAAATCGTGTTAGCGCTCAGCTCGACGCCCTCGGAGCCGTCGGTGACGTTAGCGCCGTAGGAGCAATCGGTGAAGCTGTTTCGGGCAATAGAGGTTTCGGTTGCCGTCTTTAACATAAGCGCCGAATTGATGCAGTCGCTGACGGAATTGCCCGCGACAGTCACCGCGCTTGCCCTCTTGACGAAAATACCCGAGTGGGTGAATCCGCTGATTTTGTTGTCGGAAATATTCAGAAGCGAGTTGAAGGTTTTTGCGTCGCTCTCATAAATATATATACCTTTGGCTTCGCCTTTTGAGCCGTTCTTAATAGTATTGGATGCTACCGACGCTTTGTCACAGCCTCGCAGTTCAATGCCGTTGCTGATGTTCATAGCGCTGTTCTGCAGGTCGATATTGTTGTTTTTGACAACTGAATTTATACCGTAGTTGAGCTGAATACCAACCGATAGATTGCCCGTTATTGTGTTGGGCATTGCGGCTCCAGCAGGGTCGACGCCGACGTTGACGTTATAAATCTTGTAGACGCCCGCCTTAACACCCGTTGCTTTATCGTCGCTAGCGAAATAGTCGCCCAGAGCACGGATACCGCAGGGACGAGACATTATATTGTCGGCAGTTCTGACATTTATCTTGTTGCCGTATATATAGGTTTTTGAGCTGACAATCGCGTTTTCGCTTTGCTGATAGCTGAGCTTATCAAGATTGTGGAAATTAGTCGAGGTCGAGTTTATCATGCTTCGCATATCAACGCCGAAACCGACGTCGGTCATGGTGTTGCTGTAGATTTTGGAGTTTGTCCAGTAGACGGCGTAAACCGAAACGCCCGCGATATTCACCATCTTGTTGTGGTGAACCGTGATGTTGCTGTAGGTCTTTCCGACTACAGCGTGGTGACTGCCTACGGCTCTGAATTTGTTCTTGAAAGTATTGTTGTGAATGTTAATATTCTTGCACGGCGTTTTGTCGTACTCGGGGAAATACGGCATCGCCGAGGACGTGTTTACGTCAATCTGGAACGACTCCCGTCCGCCGCTGTTCGCTATTCCGTTGACAGACTTCGTATTGTAAAAACAGTTATTATAAAACTCGGAATTTTTGACTCCCGCTATCTCGATATCATGGCAGTTGTAGTTGTTTTTGAATTTGGCGTCTTTGACTTTGATGTTATAGCAATGAGCAAAGCGGAATGTGGAATGCCACTTTGTTGAATCCTCGCTCGCCGCGTACTTGAAATCAATGAGCTGTTCCCACTCGCCGCCCTTGATTGTGATATTTCTTGAGGAAGTATAACCGCGGCCCGAGCTTTTGCGCTTGTCAAAACCATTTCGCAGCAGGTTGCCGTAATAGCGAAAATATGAGCCTGCGGCTACTAGTGTGGTGTTGCTGTACACTATAATTGTGCGGTCGAGCTTGTAATGACCTTTGGACACGGTTACTCTGGCGATTTTTGAGTTGGTCGCCTTTTTGCGCGCGGTTTCAAGCGCCGCGTTAAGCGCTCGAGAAAAGTTTTTGTTGTACTTTTTAGCGTTGAAGATCTTTTTGTATGAACCGCAGACAACCTTTACGGTGCCCTTTGAATTTGTATAGGAAGAAGCCGCTGAAACAGAAACCAGTCCCAGCGTTGCGAGCGTAAGTATTATTAAAAGTGCGGGTATCGCTTTAATAATAATCTTCTTCATTAATAACTATTCCTTTATACACATCATAGCGCACATAGTTCCGCGCTGACCGTTTGTTGCTCTGTGCGACCACAATAAATCGCTGCTGCAGCGTGTGCACAGGTCGCTTAGTGTGATTTTTTCGGGATTTACACCCGCTTTTACCAGAATCTGACGATTGGTTTCGAGCAGGTCAATCATAAATTTATTATTCTCTTTTGGAAATATAAATTTTGAGTTATCCAAATCTCTGAGGTTGTAAAACTCGTCGGCACAAGCCTTGTCCACCTCATAGCAACACTTCGAAATGGCGGGACCGATCGCGCAGACGAGGTCCTTGGGATTTGTTCCGAACTCGGCTGTCATTTTTTCGATGACCTTCTGCCCTATTCTACCGACAGTTCCGCGCCAGCCCGCGTGAGCCAGAGCGATAGCTTTTCTTTTTGTATCAACAAAGAACAGAGGTGTACAGTCGGCGTAGTATGTTACGAGGGTGACGCCCTTCTCGTTGGTGGTAAGCGCGTCGACGCTCTCCATATCACGCGGTTTTGTGATACCGACGCCGAAATCCTTTGAGCCTGCTTTGCGAACAAAGGTGTGGTGATCCTGAGCGGACGCGACAAGGCTGTCGAAATCAAAACCTGCCGAAGAACAAAGGCGACGGTAATTCTCGGTAACATTATCAGGATTATCGCCGCGGTTGAACGCCAAATTCATCGACGCGAAAATGCCGCCGCTTACACCGCCGAGGCGTGTCGAAAAGGCGTGATTTATGAATTTTATTTCCTTTAAAGAATTATATTCCAGATACGGCACTGTGTCTTTATTACACAGAGTCATAGTCTTGCTGTTGAATTTGTTCATGATATCACCAAAATATCAGTATATACTATTATTTACAATCTTGCAAGTTATATTAAAGTCTGTTATAATAATTTTATAGTTGAAAAATATGATATAAAATGAATGATTTTTATGTTTCTGTTTTTTCGGGAGGACAAGATGAAGAATAAACTTTTCGGAGCAAATATTCAGCCGAATTGCTCGTACTGCGACAATTTCAGCTATGACACAAACAACTACGGCTGCGTCAAAAACAAGGAGATTAAAAACGGAAAGTGCAGAAAGTTTTTGTACAACCCTATTCTGAGAACGCCTAAATCCGAAGCCAGAATGATGCAGTTCAAAAAGGAAGATTTTGAGATATAAAAATGAGCCGCCGCGAAACGCGACGGCTCTTTTCAATAGTATCGGGCTACACGCTGCAGACGCGAAAGCGCGTTGCTGATATGGCGTGTAACCGTTGAGGGATTAAGGTTAAGCTCATGAGCTATACTCTTCATACTTCTGCCCTTGAGGTAGTGTTCACACAGACAGTAACGCTGTTTGGGAGTAAGCTCATAGTTGATAGCTTTCTTCATAAGCTTTTTCATTTTTGCCATCTGAGCGGAGTTGCTGCCGCCTGTTACAAAGTTATTATACGAAATAAAATCGGTATTTTCATCGGTTATAAACAATTTCTTATGCAGCATCTTTGTTCTCCTTTTCTTTTTCCGTTTTTGATTCGATTTTTTGCGCTCTCTTCAAAAGCAGCTTTGCCGTGTTGTAAAGGTCATAATAAATATAACGGTAAGAGGCTATTGTCGAGTTGAGCTTTTCGAGGTTTTCCTTTCTGCATCCGCTGAGCTTAGCTTCATACTTTCGCATAGTTTTGTGAATAGCGTCGGCATCGCGGAAGTATTCCTGTGACATTGTGAAATAATCCATGGTCTCCTTCTTTCATAAATCCTTCATTTTTTATATTTCACAAGTTTATTCGGGGCGCTAATAACCTTGTACATCTATTATAGCAGAACATTTGTTTTATTTCAATACAAAATCGAATATTTGTTCGATTTTTGTTCTGAGTCCCATTGTCAGTACTTTGCGATAAACACGAAAAAAACTCAAAAGGACAGCCCGCAGGCTGTCCTTAAGCTTTTTTCACTCAATATCAATCCTCAAGCTGAGGAGGTTCGTTGAGATATGTACGTTTTTTCATTGTCAGTCCGTCGAACTTCAATCTCATTGAAATGCGTCCGTTAAACACCTTGCGACACTTGGGACAACGGAATTTCGCGACAAAGTTTTTGTTCTTCACCTTAAAGTGCGTGAGCTGTTCGGCTCTGATATTGCATTCGTCACAGATGAAATAAAGCTGGCTCTTGTCGATAAGCGGATTGTTTATATCCGTAATCTGCTTGTTCTTGAAAGTTATACGGCGATAAAACTCGTCGTCGGCAGGTGTAACAAAGCCCTTGAACTTCTCGCTGTCAAAAGTTTTTCTGAGACACTCAAGGCTGAGCATAGCGTCGGTTGACGCGCGGTGAAGCTCATCCTCGTCCTTTTTGATTCCGAGAATTTCCGCGCAATTGATGAGACCGAGCTGAGATGCGGGGTCGTGCAAATCGAGCTTATACTCGCAGTACTCCTGCAGGTTGCAGTAGTTTTTGAGGAATTTTATCTCGCTGTCGCCTGTATAGTAGCTGAAGTTATCCATCAGCGTAAGGATGTCGGAGGTGCCCCATGTGAGAATCGGGCAGCCCTCGGAAAACTCTCCGAAACGCTCGGAAGCCTCAATAAAGCTGATACCGTTGTTGAAAAGCTCGTCATTCGTTATATGCGTAAGCTCGGCTATATGGGAACTGAGTTTTTTGCCGATTTCGGGCTTTACAAGTATAGAAAACTCGCCGATGACTTTTAAATCCTCGTCTACTTTTACAGCTCCGAACTCGATTATTTCGTTTACATAATGATGGACTTTCTTGCTGTAAGAACCGTTCCACTCTAAATCAAGTATTACAATATTCATTTCTTTAAAATTCTCCTCGTCTTACCTTGACGTTCCTGTCAAAAGTCCATATCCCTCGTACCTGAAATTCCTCTCAGGTTTTGGATAAAGAGGACAAATCAGATTACTTTTTTCTAAACTGGTGCTTCATACGCTGTTCTTTGGAGAGTATCATTTTTCTCATTCTGATATTGTTGGGAGTAACCTCAACAAGCTCGTCATCAGCGATAAACTCGAGGCACTGCTCAAGCGAAAGGACTGTGGGCGGTGTGAGCTTCAGCGCGTCGTCAGAACCCGAGGCTCGTGTGTTTGTGATGTGTTTTTTCTTGCAGACATTTACGGTGATGTCCTCTGCCTTCGGCGAGGAGCCGACAATCATACCCTCATACACGGGTACGCCCGGTCCGATAAAGAGTCTGCCTCTCTCCTGCACCTGATAAAGTCCGTAGGCAACGCTGTCGCCTGTTTCAAAGGCAACGAGTGAACCTGTGTGGCGTGTAACGATTTCGCCCTTGAAAGGCTCGTAGCTGTCAAAAACATGGTTCATAATACCGTTTCCGTTTGTATCGGTGAGAAACTCAGGGCGATAGCCCATAAGACCTCTGGACGGAATACGGAACTCGATATGAGTTGTGCCGCTCTCGCGTGTACCCATATTCACAAGCTCAGCCTTACGAGAACCGAGCTTCTCCATAACAGCGCCGACGTAACTGTCGGGCACTTCAATCATAAGGTACTCAATAGGCTCACAGAGAACACCGTCAATCTTCTTGGTGATTACTTGTGGACGTGATACCTGGAACTCGTAGTTCTCACGGCGCATTGTCTCGATAAGAATTGACAGGTGGAGCTCTCCTCTGCCCGATACCTTGAATGTATCGGCTGAGTCTGTTTCCTCAACTCTGAGCGCTATATTTGTTTCAATCTCCTTGAAAAGTCTGTCGCGGATATTGCGCGAAGTAACGTACTTGCCGTCCTGTCCCGCGAAAGGAGAATTATTTACCATAAAATTCATTGTAACGGTCGGCTCGTCAATCTTGACGAATGGAAGCGGGTCGATATGCTCAACGTCGCAGATAGTCTCACCGATGTTTATGTCGGCAATTCCGCTAACGCAAACGATATCACCAAAAGACGCGCTCTCGGATTCAACACGCTTCAAGCCCTCAAACTGATAGAGCTTGGCGACCTTGACGTTTGTTGTCGAGCCGTCGCTGTGGCAGAGCACAGCCTGCTGGCCGTTCCTGACGGTACCGCGCTCAACTCGTCCGACGCCGATTCTGCCGATAAACTGGTCGTAATCTATGTTGGAAAGCAAGAGCTGCAAGCCGCCGTCCTCATCGCCCTCGGGCGCGGGGATTTCGTTGATAATAGCGTTAAACAGCGCGGTCATATTGTCGGTTTTAACCTCAGGGTCGTCGGTTGCGTAACCGTCACGCGCCGAAGCGTAGACAACAGGGAAATCAAGCTGGTCCTCGTCGGCGCCAAGCTCAATGAAAAGGTCAAGAACCTCGTCCACAACCTCCTCGGGACGCGCGCCCGGGCGGTCAATTTTGTTTAGAACTACGAGAGGCTTTTTGCCGAGTCCCAATGCTTTTTTGAGAACAAAGCGAGTCTGAGGCATACAGCCCTCGAAAGCGTCAACGAGCAGCACAACGCCGTCAACCATCATAAGTATACGTTCAACCTCACCGCCGAAATCAGCGTGACCTGGAGTATCTACTATATTAATCTTTACACCGTTATACATTACGGCTGTGTTCTTTGAGAGAATAGTTATTCCGCGCTCGCGCTCGAGGTCGTTGGAGTCCA
>JAILPC010000054.1 GCA_024690465.1 Ruminococcus sp. | reverse complement strand
GTTATATACTGCTAATATACAGACAGCAACGGCGCTGCGGGTATAACCCTCAGTGCCGTTTTTATTAAACGGGAGGACAATGTTATGGTAAAAGTACCCGAAATTTTCGGAAGTAAGGTTTTTAACGACGACGTTATGAAGGAAAGGCTGCCAAAGCCTGCCTACAAGGCGCTCAAGGCTACTATCGAGAACGGCGAATCGCTCGACTCCGATATGGCTAACGCCGTAGCTCACGCCATGAAGGAATGGGCAATTGAAATGGGCTGCACCCATTACACACACTGGTTCCAGCCTCTTACGGGCGTAACGGCGGAAAAGCACGACAGCTTTATCACTCCCGACGGCGACGGCAAGGTTATTATGACATTCGCGGGCAAAGAGCTTATCAAGGGCGAGCCCGACGCGTCATCTTTCCCCTCGGGCGGTATCCGCGCGACATTTGAAGCCAGAGGCTACACAGCGTGGGACCCCACCTCCCCTGCTTTCGCCAAGGACGGCACGCTCTATATTCCTACAGCGTTCGCTTCATACACAGGCGAGGTTCTCGACAAAAAGACTCCCCTGCTCCGCTCTATGGAGAGACTCTCCAACGAAGCTATCCGCATATTAAAATTTTTCGGCAAAGATAACGTAAAGCGCGTTATCACAAACGTCGGTCCCGAGCAGGAGTACTTCCTTATCGACAAGGCTATGTACGACGCCCGTCCCGACCTAATCTACACTGGCAGAACGCTTTTCGGCGCGAAGGCTCCCAAGGGACAGGAGCTCGACGACCATTACTTCGGCTCAATCAAGACCAGAGTAAAGGACTTTATGGCTGAGCTCGACCGTGAGCTCTGGAGCTACGGTATCCTCGCCAAGACTAAACACAACGAGGTTGCTCCCTCACAGCACGAGATCGCGCCCATCTTCACAACCACCAACGTAGCCGTTGACCACAACGAGCTTATGATGGAGATACTCAAAAAGACAGCCGAGAAGTTTGACCTCGTATGACTGCTGCACGAAACGCCCTGCGCGTGTGTAAACGGCTCGGGCAAGCACAACAACTGGTCGCTCGTAACAAGCGAAGGCGAAAACCTTTTGAAGCCCGGCAAAAAACCCGAGGAAAACCTGCAGTTCCTGCTCTTCCTCGCGGCTATCATCAAGGGTGTTGACGAGTATCAGGATTTACTCAGAATTTCGGTAGCTTCCGCGGGCAACGACCACAGACTCGGAGCGAACGAGGCTCCGCCCGCTATTCTTTCCGTTTTCCTCGGAGACCAGCTTGACGCTGTTGTTCACTCGCTTGAATTCGGCGAGGACTACGAGAGCGAAAGCCTCGAGAATATGGAGCTCGGCGTTGAGGTGCTTCCTTCTCTGAGAATGGACACAACCGACCGCAACCGCACATCGCCCTTCGCGTTCACAGGAAACCGCTTTGAGTTCAGAATGCTCGGCTCCTCAGTCAACGTCGCGGGTCCCAACATTATCCTCAACACAATTGTAGCGCAGGAGCTCAAGGAATTCGCCGACCACATTGAGACCGTAAAGGACAAGAAAAGAGCAATCAAGAGACTTATCGTCAGTACCTTCAAAAAACACGACCGCATTATCTTCAACGGCGACAACTACTCCAAGGAGTGGGAGGACGAAGCCGCAAGACGCGGGCTGCTCAACCTCAAGAGTGTTCCGCAGGCTGTAAAGTGCGTAAGCAACGAGAAGAACGTCAAGCTCTTCACCGAGAACAAGGTATTTTCCTACGAGGAGCTCAAAGCTCGCTATGACGTTGAGCTCGAGAACTATGCCAAGATTATCAACATCGAGGCTCTGACTATGATTGATATGGCGAAAAAGGATATTATCCCCGCCGTAACCGAGTACGTCAAAGCGCTCACCGACACGGCGCTCGCAAAACAGGCTTTGTCGAGCGATATCCCGATTATACTCGAGAAAAAGCTCATCACAGACCTCAGCCAGAAGCTCGTATGCTTTGCCGACAAGGCGGCTGAGCTTGAAAACGACCTCATAAAAGCGGGCGAAACAACCGACGACCTGCAGGCTCACGCCGACTTCTACAGGGACGTTGTGTTCGCGGATATGCAGGCACTCAGAGCAATCGGCGACGATATGGAAACCCAGACAGGCTCAGAGTACTGGCCCTATCCCTCATACGGCGAAATGCTGTTCGGAGTTTGATAACACGCAATATGTTATAACCGCACTTACCGATAAACCAACTTCCTTACAGAAAGCGTCAAAATCTCTTTTAGTGTTTTCGTCCATCCTGATATTTCAGCAGACTGTGCCTTACAGCTGATATTATTTATCAATCACACTGATATTATTTTAATACACATTTTGACATTTTGTTACTTACAACTGACAACTATAAAGACAAGGGGCTGTCGCTTTCGCGGCAGCCCCACAGTTTTTGTTAAGCAGCTTTTAACAGCTGAAATTATTAAGTTTTAAAAACCTGATTTCAGGACATCACAAGCCGTTACGCTATCAGATGTGAAACAGCTACGGGAACGGCGTCACTGAATACTATTCCGCTGTCTGTTTCAACAAATGTATAGAAATACAGTGATTTTCCTTCAGGGATACTTCCGCACGCCATATACGGAGCGAATCTGAACTGATATTGTCCCGACTTGTTAGGATAATCCACATCCGAAAAATGAACAGCGATTTTGTTATAAACCTTTTTATCCGCACTGACATTATTCACAGCTTCGGCAAGTGTTTCCCGATCCTTCTCGGCAAGCGCGTAAGCTACACCCATTCGTCTGAAGCCGCTGACGTTCGCTGTAGACAGCAGTTCAAGAGACAGATGCTCGTCGTTCACATACGTGCCGACAAGGTTCAGCGACGCGGCGTTTTCGCCGACAGCCGAGGAATCAGTGGTTATATCCATATCCCCGGTTACATAGGCAGTACAGCTCTTACCGTACTTCACCAGCTTTCCGTCAATGAGGAAGCCTGTTGTTTCGTTATCGGGGCTGTTGACCGTTACCTCATCAAGATAATTAAATTTCCCGTATTCTTCGCCGTTAAGGCTGACGGTAAACTTATGCTGCGTCCTGTTGAGAGTCACGTTAATTGTTGTGCCGTCCTGTACAACATCGCCGATGCTGTAAGAATAGTTCGGATCCATAAGCTTGCCTGACGGGTCGTTGAGCGACGCGATCAGCTCGGCGTCGGTTAACAGTGAATTCTCAACGGTTCTGGTAATAGTCTTTGAAACGTTGTCATAGTCAACATAAGTATAGCTCACCGTGTAGTTGTAGGTCGGATCAGGCTCGGGTTGGGGCTCCGGACCGGGCGCGGGACCTGACAGTTTCACAAAGTTGAAACCGTTTTCATCCGCGTAGGCTTCAGCCGTAGAACCTTCATATCCATGGATTGTGAGCTCATCATCGCAATCGTCAAATACATATTCACCGAAATAAGCATCCATAGAGTATATGGTTACGTCCTTAAGCTTTGAGTTGGAATAAAAAGCGCCTTCGCCGATATAGGTAACGTTTTCGGGAATTGTCACGTTACTAACCCAACAGTCTTCAAACGCGTAATCATAGATTGTCGTAAGAGTGCTCGGGAGTGAAACGGATGTAATACTGCTGTCATAAAAAGCGCACCATCCTATTGTTTGGATGCCCTCGGGGATTGTTGCGCTCTCGAACCAGCTGAACGCAAAGACCGATTGATCATTATCATCGTCAAAATCTCCAGCACCTATTACAGGATACACTCTTCCGTTATAAGTAACGCAGGACGGGAAAGTTAATTCCTCAGGAGCGTCATCCCAGCTATAGCTTGCATGACACATTACAGCGTCGCTGTCGCCGATGAGATAAACATACTCGCCGTCATCATACTCGGTAGCCATTAAATACGAGAATCCGATGTTGCTGTTTCTTCTCGCGTAAAGCTCGGCATAGCTTCCGTTGTACGCAAATATTTTAAAGAACGGACATGACCTGAACGCGTTGTTGTCGATGGTGGTGAGTCTGCTTCTCACATACAGCTTATAAAGATTTGAGCATCCGCTGAACGCGTTTTCTTCTATTCTCTGAACGCTGCTGAAAACCGTAGCATTTTCAAGCGCGGTAAAGCCGCTGAAAGCGCCTTCTTTAATCAGATCGCCTCTGACTGTAAGATTCTTGACAGCTGTTTTCGGCAGATTGGCGTAATTGAACTCGCCGTTGCCGCTTACTGTAAGGTCTGTGAGACTTGTGCAGCCGTCAAACGCGTTCTCACCTATCGAGGTAATTTCCTCAGGGATTACCACTGATTTAAGCGCCGTGAAGTCTTTGAACACGTTCTTTCTTATGGTATTGCCGGTAATCGTCAGGTCTGTTACCGTCTCCTTGGGAAGGCTGTTATAATCAAATCCGCCGTTGCCGCTCACTGTCAGCTCGGTGAGGTTCGCGCATCCGTAGAATCCCGTTTCATCCAGGGTTACAACACTGTCGGGGATTGTCAGCGAGTGAAGATTGGTACAATACGAGAACGCGCCCGATCTTACGGTTGTAACATTGTCGGGGATTGTAAACTCGTTATCTGTTTTTCCGATCGCGTACTGAATCAAAGCAGCGCCTGTTTTATCATAAAGGTTACCGTTTACAGACTTGAATTTTGAGTTATCGGCGGCAACATTTATAGATCCAAGCTTTGTGCACTTATTAAACGCGCCCAACCCTATACTTTCGACAGATTTCGGAATGGAAACGCTTTCCATTCCATCGCAGCCGATAAACGCATATTCTCCTACACTCTTAACGCCGTTCGGAATTGTAAAACCGTTAAGTGATGAACATTTGGCAAACGCATAGTCGCCTATACTTGTAACGCTGCTCGGAATTGTTATGTTCTTGAGGCTCGAGCACTCGAGGAACGTTGATTTTTCTATGCTTTTGACGCCGCTCGGGATAACTACATTATCAAGAGACGAACACCTTAAGAACGCACCGCTGCCTATACTTGTAACACTGCTCGGAATTGTTATGCTCTTGAGATTTGTACACTCAAAGAACGTTGATTCCTCAATGCTTTTAACACTGCTCGGAATTGTTATGCTATTAAGAGCCGTACAACTTACAAACGCCTCTTTTCCGATACTCTGAACGCTGTTCGGAATTGTTATGTTTTCTATCGACGAGCATCCTTTAAACGCGGAGGAACCGATTTTTGTAATGCTGTTCGGTATTGTTATGCTCTCCAAAGCCGAACAGGACGAAATCGCCCAATCGCCTATTTCCGTGACGGTGTTCGGTATTGTTATGCTTTCAAGCGAACTGCACGCCGAGAACATACCCTCGCTCAGTTTTTTCACACTGCCCGAAGGAATCTCAACGTTCTTAAGGCCTTTGCAGCGCGCAAACGCGTATTTTCCCACATCCGTGACGGTACTCATAAGCGTTAAGCTCTCGAGGTCGGCACAATTGTAGAACGCCTTT
>JAILPC010000048.1 GCA_024690465.1 Ruminococcus sp. | reverse complement strand
GTAGGTATCATAGAAATCTTCTCGTACAGCTCGGGCTGAAAGTTCACCGCCGTCCTGAGCAGGTTCATTTCCTCCTCTCTGACCTGAGTCGGAATTGTTATTATCTTCGTTTCGCCTAGTGACATCTCTATGCCGTTGAGCGACTTTTTGTTCTTCTGTTTCAATGAATCCATAATATTTGATTTCCCTGATTCGTAATTCATTCGATAAATTATCCTTTCTAAATTTGTTTTCATGTAATTTTATATCTCTGCATTTCATTCTGTTCGGGCAATGAAATGTAATGTACTTTCTTTGGGATGTCCACGTCATCGAGTAACCGAGCGTGGACATATTGTCAATGAAATCCTGTTTGCTGCCGCTGTACTCCATTGCGGTTTCGATATCATTCATCAACTTAAACTTCCAACTATCACCCTTTGTCGCCGCGCGGTACTCCCGCGTCGACATTTTCAATCCGCTTTTCTCGTATGGTTCAAGCACCGAGTAGCCGCGGTTTTTACATATTTCATCGCTCAGTTTTCTTAACTCTTTCAAAGTATTCGGGTTTTGTCTGAGCTTCAAACCGTTTTCAAAATTAACGGAATTAATAATAAAATGTGAATGGATATGTTCGCGGTCACAGTGAGTCGTTACCATAACCTCGTGACCTTCCCAAGCTTTTTCCGCGAACTCCAAAGCAATTTCGTGAGCTTGCTCGGGAGTAATATCTTCTTTGGGAGAGAATGATTGTGTGTACTGATAGAAGAATACTCCCGTGGATTTTTGATAAACTCTCTTGGTCGCCATGAATTCTTTGTAGGCGTTCTCGCCGTCACAGTTAACTCCGCTTACTAGACGGCGTTTTGTATTTTCATCATAGACCTTCTTATCCTGAGAGCAATAATCTATGACTACTTTCATCGCTGCAGGGCTTTGATTATGCTCCTGAATATATGATACCGTTGCCATCAGCTATCGCTCATTATCGAGAGCAGCAGGTCATATATTTTTCGGTGCTCTTCAATTACTTTTTCAAAGTTATATGATTTGAAATCACCTGAGTTGATTCTTCGGGTGATTTGATTGAGATTATTCCCGACGCGCTTCATCTCAACTATTACCTTACTCATATTAACAACTCTGATCTTCTTCCGCGAGGAGCACCGCAGAAGGTAGTCAGTCATAGACATATTTGCCTGTTCAGCTTTCTTCTTGAGGGCTTCTTTTTCTTCAGCTGTGAGACGAATTGAGAGCGTAATATTTCTTTTTCTGTTCTCCATATTTTTCTCCTTTCCTTGTTATTATAAGTGGGTTCGGGCTTCCGCCCGATTATATAGTGCTGCGGCGGCAAGCCGAGCGCTCTGCTTGCCGCTGACCAAAGTCAGCGCACCAAATTCCTGTAATTTAGTATCAGGACGCAAAAAATCCTTCTCAATATATAAATGTCAAAGATTTTCAAAAATCTATAATCTTCCATTATATCGTTTTCACTAACTCCAAGCGCTGAAAGCAGAAGCATAGCCGCGAGTCCTGTTCTGTCCTTACCGCCTGTACAGTGCCAAAGTACAGCTCTGTCGGCATCAGCATCAATTAAGATATGAAAAAACTTTGAAAACGCTTTTTTGCCGTAATCAGACATTAAAAATCCGATATACATATTTTCTTCAAGCATTCCGCTCTGTATTGTCAACTGTGTAACACCGATTAAATCAAGCGAGTTAAAATCAACCGCAGGCGCGTCCTCAGACACAAAATCCGACATATCTATTACGTTCAGATGATGATACTCAGCTCCGTCAATAACAGGATCATTTGAGCCAATCATCTCCATAGGCATACGAAAATCTATTATATGCTGTAGATTGTAAGATTCTTTGAGAATACAAATATCCTCATCGGAAATACCATAGAGTTTTGCTGTTCTCAACAAAAGTCCATGTTTGATTTTCCTGCCGTCAGCGGTCATATAGCCGCCGAGTTCTCGGGAATTCGCTACGCCGTTCAATAATACAGCTCGTTTTAAACTTTCAGGTTGATTCATTTTTTCACCATACTTATTAGAGAAAAGGGCGAGATAGATAAATCAATAGAACTGCCAAGCGACGTTCGAGAAACGCTCAGTGCGGATATCAAGCCTATGCCCGAAAGAGCCGCAGAGCTGAGAGCGATATTTGAAAATGGCTTTGACGAGCCGTTTATGCCGCAGGCATGGCCTAAGCTGAATTACGTTGTCGGCGGAGCCTCGGCAGGCTTTGCCCGCTATACCGACGAAGTACGCAACCGTTATCTCGGCACAGATATTGCTTTCTTCTACCGAGGAATCTCCGCTTCGGAAGGAATCTTTACCGTTCCTATCGCTTTTGCCGATCATAAATCTTGTCTCATCCCCGATTCGCTGTTCTATGAATTTATCGATATTGATAAAGAAGACGCGAAGCCGGTCACAATGGACAAGCTCGAGGTCGGCAAAAAATACGAGCTGATTATCTCTAACTATTCAGGTTTCTACCGTTATCGTATGAAGGATGTTCTGCTGGTAGTAGGCTTCCATAACGCTACTCCTTTGGTGGAATTCCAGTACAGAATTGATAAGACCGTAAGCCTGATGGGCGAGAAAACTACAGAAATGGCGCTTCGTACCGCCGCAGATCTTACCGCCAAGGAATGCGGCTTTCTGCTGGTGGATAACTCAGTTTATGCGGATACTGAAAATATGCAGTATGTCTATATTATGGAGATTGACCGCGTACCGCAGGACTTAACGGAAGAAAAAATTTATGAATCCTTGGAGAAACATCTTACCGAGGTAAATCCCTCTTACGGTGATAAAGTCAAGAGCTTTTGTTTTAATATATCGGGAAAATCTCTTTCATAAAATAAATAGGCGTTGTGAAGTCTGAAGCTTAAAACTTC
Organism: Ruminococcus sp.; assembly: GCA_024690465.1. Classification (GTDB taxonomy): domain Bacteria; phylum Bacillota; class Clostridia; order Oscillospirales; family Acutalibacteraceae; genus Ruminococcoides. The sequence goes on along the minus strand of JAILPC010000048.1, from coordinate 533 downwards.
ATTTCTTAACAGCGCCATTAATATTATCTTATTGTCACCTTTTTCTGCTCACACAGCTTTCTCAATATCTCTCCTATATCTACTCTTATCTTTGCATATATCTCTTTTCTGCGAAACTTAGGAGCAAAGACTATGTGATACTGGCAACGATACGTTGAATGTGCTGTGTGCATTATTTCATCTCTGTTTTTATTTTTCATTGTTTAAAAACTCCGAGTTCTTTTTTGGTAATGCGTCGTCAAACACTTACCATTATACTCGGAGGTTTTCTTTTGCTAAAGCTTTTTTATCATCCCCCGGCTGAACCGGGGGGTTATTTCCACGCCCTAAAGGACACCAACAAAGAAAGACGGACAGTCTGAAAACCGTCCGTCCCAAATAAAGAAATATGTGTTTTTAAGAGTTTCTATATCAGCAACAGCCTGCGGACTGTTTTTAGACAATATGTAGTGACCCCACATTGTAAAAACGTGGATTTACCTGTATACTTTAAATGAGCAAAAAATAAGGTAACAGGGATTACCGCATACAAA
>JAILPC010000008.1 GCA_024690465.1 Ruminococcus sp. | reverse complement strand
GAGCATAAGCAGGACGAGCGGAGGCTTGTCCCAGCCGTAGAACACGAGGTTAATAAAGAACAGGAAAAGATTTCTGGCTTTGCGCGGCACAATATAGTATATCAGCAGTGTTAAGGGCAGATACATAAACAAAAATATCAGGCTCGAAAATACCATAAAACCTCTCCTTTCCTTAGAGCTAAATTCGCTAATCCCTAAAAACTATACAGATATACAGAAATTATATAATTTTTGACTTTTTTAGTCAACCGCTTTTTCCAATTCCATTGTAGATTTTGTACAAACATCAGTATGAATTTTTGGTAAATAATACCTATCGGGTAAGGCTGAGCAAAAAACAAGGGCGTCCTAAAACGCCCTTTGATGTTGTTATTTATCCGTTTTCGGAATCGGTGCTTTGTCGAACTCGTCAAGCCTGTTGCCGTACAGATAGTATTTTGTTTCTTTGACCACCACTCCCGACAGCAGCAGCACCGCGATGAGGTTCGGAATAGCCATCAGCGCGTTTGCGATGTTGGCGAGCGACCACACCGTACCGAGCGAGATAACGGGAGCCATAAGCAGTACGAAGATAAATACCAGCTTATACGGCACCATACCCTTTGTGCCGAACAGGTATTCCACGCACCTCTCGCCGTAATACGACCAGCCGAGCACCGTCGAGTACGCGAACGCCACTATGCCTACCACGAGGATAAACGTGCCCGCGTAGGGAATTTTGCTGAACGCTATATAGCTGAGCTGTCCGCTTGATACTCTCGTGAAGTCCGCGGGATATCTGAGCATAGAGCTGACGAGCACCAGACCTGTTATCAGGCACACCACGACCGTGTCCCAGAATGTGCCCGTCGAGCTTATCAGAGCCTGACGAACGCTGTTTCGCGTCTGAGCGGCAGAGGCTACAATCGGAGCCGAGCCCATACCCGACTCGTTCGAAAACAGACCTCTCGCGACACCGTGGCGCGCCGCAATCATAATTCCCGAGCCCGCGAAACCTGCCGCGGCAGACTGCGGAGTGAATGCCGATTGCAGGATAAGCTGCGCGGCGGGCAGAATGTAGTTGTAGTTCATAACGAGGATTATTATGCACCCGAGCACATAAAGCGCCGCCATAGCGGGCACAAGGAGCTCGCACACCTTTGAAATCGACTTGATTCCGCCGAAGATAACGACAGCGGTTACCGCCGCGATAACTACTCCGACGATTATCGATACAAGCGAAACCTCGTGACCGAAAAGAACGATGTCAAGCGAGCTGTCGGCGTTGAACTGATTGTTCATAATCTCGGATATCGCGTTGACCTGCACGCCGCTTCCTATACCGAACGAAGCGAGAAGAGCGAACACCGCGAACAGGATTCCGAGCCATTTCAGCTTGAGTCCGCGCTCAAGCACATACATCGCGCCGCCGAGCATACGCCCGTCCTTTGAGCGCACTCTGTACTTTACGGCGAGCAGCGATTCCGCGTATTTTGTTGCGATGCCCAGAACGCCCGTAATCCAGCACCAGAACACAGCTCCTGCTCCGCCGAGAGCGATTGCCGTTCCGACGCCTATGATGTTGCCCGTGCCGATTGTTGAGGCGAGCGCGGTCGCCAGCGACTGAAACGGGCTGATGTCTCCGCTCGATTCGCTGTCCTTTGTAATCGACAGTTTAATCGCCTTGAAAGTTTTTCTCTGCACAAATCTTGTGCGGATTGTTATTAAAAGGTGAGTTCCCAAAAGCAGGATTATCATAAACCAACCCCAGAGGAACTCATCCGCGCTGTTTATGAAGTTTGATATCGCGCTCAGCATAAGTCCAAAAGCTCCTTAAGATTTTTTACAACGGCGTATGTCATTCGCCGTGTGTTTTCGTCGGGTTCGTCCATATCGGGCACCATAACCGCTTTGCAGCCCGCGCGGTATGCTGATTCAATCCCGTTCGGGCTGTCCTCGACCGCTATACAATCCTCGGGCGGAAAGCCGACTTCCTCACAAGCTTTAAGGTAGATATCGGGCTCGGGCTTGCCGAGGTTCACCATAGCCGAACACACGATTTTGTCAAAATAGCCGTAAAGTCCCGAGCTTCTGAGGTACCGCCCGGCTCTCTCGGGCGGAGTAGCTGTCGCGAGGGCTATTCTGTACCCTCGGTTTTTCAGCTCGCTGAGAGCGTATTCCGCGTAGGGCTTTAGGTCGATTCCGTGCTCTTTGACATACGCGTCCATAAGCTTAATCCGCTTGTTCCGCACATCGTCATAAACAAATTCCTCGCCGAAAAAGCCCTTCAGCCGTTTTATCGCGTACTTGCGGGCGAGCGAGCGTATGGCGAGAGCGTGCTCTACTTCAAACGGATAGCCGCACGCCTGTCCTGCCTCGCACCAAAAGCGCACATAAAGCTTTTCGCTGTCGAGGATAACTCCGTCCATATCAAAAATTACGGCTTTTATGTTCATCTGTTTCTCCTTATGTTTACCAGCACAATTCCCGCCGCAATCAGCAAGAGCGAAACAAGGTTGCCGATGTTGAAGATGTTTTCGCCCAGCAGAATCCACGACCACAGCGTGCCGAAAACAGGCACAAGCATTGTGAAGATTGTAATTCTGCTGACGGGGTGGTGCTTCAATAGAGCCGTCCACAGCAGGAAGCTCACCGACGAAACCACCGAGAGCCATATAAGTATGACTATGCCCCGCGGGTTCGTGCAGCTGATGTGACCGCCCATAATTACGCCGATAATTATCAGCAGAAGTCCGCCGCCGAAAAGCTGATACGCTGTCATCGCGGCGGGATTTTTGCCTTGTGAAATCTTCTTTATGATTATGTTTCCGCCTGCTCCCGAAAACGCCGAGAGCAGTACGATAAAGTCACCCGGAAGCGTCGCCGAAACGAGCGAAAAATCCTTGATGTGGACAAAAACTATTCCGAAAAGACCGACAAGACAGCCCGCGGCTTTCAGCGGAGTGAGCCTGTCTGTCCCGCGAAAGAACACCGCTGCCGCTACAACCGAGATTATCGACACAGTACCTGTCAGTATCGAGGTGTTCGTCGCTGTTGTCAATCCTACGCCAACATACGCGAAAAGATACTGAAGCGTAGTTTGGACAAACCCCAGAAGCGCAATCGGCAATATTTCATTTCGCTTTATTACAAGCGGTTTTCGGTAGATAATCAGCCCGAACAGGAACACAAAAACACCCGCGAGGGCGAACCTCTCGCCCGCGAACAGCAGTTTTGAGCCTACGCTTTCAATCGCGAGGACTTCGTAGCCGAGCTTTATTACAGGAAACGCCGTTCCCCACAATGCTGCGCAAATCAGCGCGCCGATACACGCGAACCACCGCTTTTTCAGTATGGAATTCTTTTCCATTCAATCACCAAGAATTATTATATAGTAAAATATGATGATTATCAAGCAAAAAAGGGGAGACCGCGAGGTCTCCCCTGATGTTTGTTTATTACAGACTGATTAATCCCGCGAGATAAAGCTGAATCACAGTCGCGTCACGGATTGAAGGTCTGTTGTCCTTATAGACGTCGGCGGCGGCTTTCTGCTCGTCCGTCAGCTCTTTCAGTCCGACAAGATAAAGCTGAATTGTCGTTGCGTCGTCGATGTTGATAACGCCGTTTGCGGTGACGTCACCCATAACGGGAGCCTGAGCGTACGGCATATTAGTTGTGGTGTAGATTTTATTGCCGTAGTTGTTTGTCGTAAAGCTCTCCGTGGTATACAGAACGCTCTGAGCGCCGATCAGAATATCCTCGGTCTGAGCTCCCGCCGACTCGCTGCCGTCGTTAAATATGACGTAGTTATATGTGCTGTCGAACTCCGCGCGGTAAACTTTCGCGCCGTCTGAGGCTTTGCCGACATATGTCGCGGCTTCACCCGGCCACTGAGTTTTATAAGCGGGAGGATTAGTTGTTGTTGACCACGCGTAATAATTCACGGTCTCCCACTCTGGAGTGTTTTTGAAAAAAACAACTGTCCTGCCCTCGGGAATCTCGGGTTCGGTTGTTTCCGTCGGGTTTGTCGGATTTGTCCCGCTCGGCTGAGCGGTTACATAGAACGCTGTACCTCTCAGGGTGATTCTTACCTTTGTGTCAGCTGTCGGTGTAACCTCGGTGTTTGTGTGACCGCCCGCGGAGTGTACATACGACGCCGTTTCGGGGTCGCTGAAGTCGGCTGTGTAGTAATTGTCTCCGCCGTCAAATATCTTGAAATAATAGCGTGTGTTCGCTGTGAGCGTCACGTCAATATAGTAGGAGCCGTCAGCGTTTGGTGTTAACTTGTAGTCGGTGGCTCCCCAGCCGCCGAAGCCGAGACCCGTGAGGTAATAGCTGCCCTGCGGAGTTGTCGGGCTGGTCGGATTGGTCGGCTCTGTCGGAGTAGTGCCGCTGAACTGCGATGTAATCCAGTTCGCTCTCGCCTGAGTCCAGTCCTTGAGGTAGCTCAGCTCGCCGTCATAGTCATTCGCGTAGCTGCCTGAAAGTCCCGTGTTTCTGTAGCGGCTGCATAACCACATAAAGTCCCACATAACGTAGTTGTTGTAGCGCGCCTTGGCTATGGAATTCGCGTATTCGTCAATGCTTTTGAGCCTGCCGTTTGACTGACCTCTGCCCATAAGCACCTCAACAGCGGGAACAAAGCGTTCTGTCCAGATTTTCTTTACAATATCCTCAAAGGTGTTGCCGTCGGCTGTTCTGCCGCTTGTTGTGAACGCCTTGCCGTACGGATTGACCGTTCTGTTGTATGTCGCGAGCCTTGTCGTCCAGCCCGTTGTACTGCAGGTCGAGGTGGAACAGCCGTCGCGTTTGCAGTCAACCGCGCCGAGGTCGGAGTCGCAGTCCCAGATTGGAGCGGCGTAGAACTTTCCGTCCGTCGCGTTGTAGGTGAAATAGGTGCTGGTGTAGCCGCCGTCGCAGTTCTTGCCGAAGTCCTGCAGCAGATACATTGTCGCTAGGCTGTCAAGGTCGCAAATCTGCTCAAGCTGGCTTAAGTTTCCGTTATATAGCGCATTCTCAAAATTCTGATATGTGTTTTTGATGAAGTCATATTTCGCCTTCATACTCGTGTTTGAGGAGTCGTATCCGTCGAGGTCGGGAGTTTTGAGCACAACCGTATAGCCCTTGTTTGTGTTGAAATAAACATCATCTTGATAGTTCCATACGTCAACCTCAACGAGAAAGCTGAAATCCGAGTCCTGTGTGTCTGATTCGTCCTTAAGCCTGACTACCGCGTTTTTGCCCAGTTCAACCTTGTTGCACGCTATGTAGCAGCCTCTGTAAACGCCGTTTACATAAAAGTCCGTGAAGCTCGTGTCGGGAGCGTAAGGGTTGCCGACGTCGTTTGAGAGGTCGTACATAATCGAGTTTCTCAGCAGCGTTGAGTCCTTGGCGTTTGACACAAACGAGAACTTTTTGCTTGTAGTGTGGCCTATTGTCGTTATATCGTTAAATGTAAGGTTAAAGGGCTTTTTGTCGGTTTCACGCCAATTTGAGTTGCCGCGTCCCTTAATCTTCTTGAGCTTTGTGTCTGTTATGCCGCTTGAGCTTACTACACTCACGTTCGCCGTGCTGCACGAATTCTGCTTATTCTGAATGAGGAACGAGTACAGGTCGGTGTTTTGGATTGCGCCGTCAGCGTCAACATACGAGTTCGTCTTGTCGTTGACATATACGCTCGCCTCCGCGTCGCTCTTTCTGATTATGAGCGAGTAATCCGTTGAACCGCGCTTTACAGTCATAGCCGAACCGTCGGTGTAGCCGACAATTTTTGATTCGCCCGCGGGGATAGTTACGCCGCCCGCTGTCACGCTTTCGGTGTAGTTGTTGTAGAGCTCGACCTTGCCGCTGTCCGAAAAAGCGGGGAGGAAGAGATATTTCGCGCTCGAATCCGCGTTGATTCCGTCGTAATTTGCCCACAGCTGCCATGCCTGGGGGCTGTCTGAACCCGCGTCCGCGTGAGCATATATTCCGCCCGCTGTCGTGATGAACGAGGGTTTCGCGTTCGGGTTGACTTCTATGTCGCCGTCAAGCGCAAACGCTGTCGCGCTTACGGTTACGACCAGAATAACAGCCAGTATCAATGACAATATTTTTGTTGTTTTCATAAGGCTTCACCTCAGCTTAATTATATAT
>JAILPC010000208.1 GCA_024690465.1 Ruminococcus sp. | reverse complement strand
TGGAGAGCTTTGTAACCGCTACAACGACGTCGCCCATACCTGCTGTGGTATCCGATACTTTGTATGAGCTTGTGCCGAGCTGAGTATCAGCCCAGCGGCTGTCCGACTTGCTCCATGTGCGGTAGTCCTCATAATTCATTTCTACCGAAACATTGACCGCGCTGTCGGGCATTGTAAAGGTGTATGTATTGCCTGACTTTGTTACGCTAACGGCATCGCCGTTTGCTTTTTCAACAAATACGGTAGCTACATAGTCTGTTTCGGGATTAATCGTAAAGCTCACGCTCGCGTTATTTGCCGCGGAGGTCGGTTTGCCCGAAGCATAAGCGAAGTGTGATTCATCCGAATATGAAATATCATATTCCATCGGCTTTGTCTTGTATGTAACAGTTGCTGATGCTGTAGCAGGATAAGTCATAGCGCTTGATGTAGCGGTCGGCACTGCGGCAAGATTGTGTGTCCACTGATCGAATTGATATCCCTCGGCAGGTCTGCCCTTTACGGTTACCGCCGCGCCGTTGGGAACATAATCTCCGCTGTTAATCTCAGTTGTCATATCATTATATGCGTACTCGCCTGTAACCTCGGCATTATTGTCTCCGCTGAAATTAGCCTGAACAATATTGCTGCCGCCCGAGAACGCCGCCACGCGCTTAAATGTGGTTGAAATGGAGCTGAGCAGTACGGGGTTATCATTTGTGCTCTTTGAGTTTGTACTCTTGGATAGCCATACGTAGATTTCGCCGCCTGTAGCTGAAGCTGTCATCGCTTCGTCTACAAGAGCCCAGCCGTAGCCGCTGGCGTTGTCATCAATCTTTACGAAAAGATGATAATGGTTTGTGAGAATATACTGCTTGAAAGTTTTGCCTGAGTTCTCCCCTGTTTTACCGCCGAGACGTGTCTCGTAAGTTCCGTCAGGGAGAAGCTTTGTGTTAACCTTGGTAAGATTAGTGTTGTTAGCAAGACCGTCCCAGTCAAACATTCCGCTTGTAGTGCTCGAGCGGATAAGCTCAGCCATTTTGCCCGGATCCATTGTCTCGGGAGTTGAGAGTCCGCAGGAAATCATCAGCTTTGAAGCCGCTACATAAAGGTCACCGTAACCTACAGCGGTAGAATTCATTGCGGTAGTGTTGTTCTGGCCGAGTGTAACCGAACCCCAGCGGGAATCAGTTATATTCCACTTTCTGTAATCATTTGCGCCTGTATCTATAATGGGACCGACCTCACCCTGCTGAGGAGGCTCGGCGCTATAGGTAATAATCAGATTTCTTTCATATGAACCGTATCCGGGAGGATTGAAGATAAAGGTGAAATATCCGCCTTCATCGTATGTAACGCTGAGAGTACAGTTGTTGCCTTCTCCTGTAAACTCCCAACCGTTGCCGTTGTTATCATTTATATTGGTGTTTATGATTGTTCCGTTATTGCCGTACCAATATCCGTCGGCAAGTATTTTGAACTCGTAATTACCCTTAGGCAGATAGACTGTTTTTACGCACTTTCCGTCCGCGCGCTGAGTCATCTCACGGTTTTCTTTCCAACCGTTGAACGAACCCGGGAGATATACATAGTGGTCTTCGCTTGACTTAATCTCTCCGCCTGTGAAGCAAGCAACACGCTTGAAGTTTGAGTTGAGCATATCCAGTCTGTACATGTTGTCGCCTGTCTTTTCGCCGTAATCTACCGCGTCAACATTGCTTCTCCATACCCAGATATATCCGCTGCTGAGCGTTCTCGCCTCATCAACGGCAACCCATGTATCGTTGTTGCCGTGGGTGCTGTCAGATACGAGGATAACCATATGCTTGCCTGCATTTATATAGTTCTTGATTGTGTCGTAATAACCCGTTGAGGAATAAGTTCCCGACGACAGGAGATTTGCGTTATAGCTATCAAAACCAAGCGCTTGAGCCGCGTCAGCCCAATACATATTGCCCGCGGTTGAGAAACCGCCGTTTGAGCCTGTCTTGATGTCCGCTATAGCGTTATTTACATTGAATAACTGAGGATTCTTTAAACCTGCCTGAATCGAGAGCTTTGTCGCGGCTATCGCAAGGTCGCCCTTGGCATAAACATCATACTCACCGCCGATGTTTGTTGTTTTCCATCTGGAGTCATACTTACGCCAGATTCTGTAATCGTCGCTGCCGATGAGCTCAAAGGCAATCTGTCCGCCTGTGAAACCTGCGACACGCATAAGTTTTGAGTATTTACTCTTAGCTTTTACATTAGCGTTAGCGGATAAATCAGTTGTGGCGTCCATAATATATATTTCGCCTGTAGAAAGCGTCATAGCCTCGTCAACCGCTACCCAGCTCTTTTCGCCCTTGCTGTCGGAAACAGAGATAGCGAGGTGCTTGCCCTCAAGTATCCAGTTAAGAATCTGCTGCTTTTCGGAATCAAAGCTTACACCGTCAGTTGACTCGGACATCAGGTTGTTGTCAACGCCCGTGAAGCCTGCCTGAGTCTTAGCGACATCCCAATACATCGCGCCCGCTGCTGTGTAGCCGTTATGCTGATTCATATCAGTAACAAAATCGGAAACATTGTAGCTCGCTGCGTTCTTGAGTCCTGCCTGAATCGCAAGCTTTACGGTAGCTGTCGTAATTCCGCTTGATTCAGCGACTGTAACCGTTCCTGAACCAATCAAACTGCTGCCCCAGCGGGTGTCGGCGTTCGGCCATGAACGATAGTCGTATTTCGCTCCGTCAAACTCAACATTGTCTGTCACACTCGCGTCTGAGGGATATTTCGGGCGGCAAACATAGACAATATATGTATTTGTTATCGAATAGCTCTTGGAACGTACGCAGCCGCCGTTCGTAGAAATCGTAGCCGATGAAGTATTACCCTCGATTGTGGTAATCGTTGTTCCTGAATATCCCGTAACTATACCGACATGGTTTGTCTCGGCAGTATTACGTGATGACTTAAAGAAGATTATATCACCGGGTACAGGCTTATAGTTACCCGCGGCTATGCTCGCGCGTGTATAAGCAACGCCCTGTTTTTTGAAGTAATTCAGCGCGGTAACGGTAGACGCTGTCTTTGGAATAACGTCTGTAGTTACGCCCGCCTGGTAAGCGCACCAGCTGACAAACATCGCGCACCACATATCCTGCAATCCGTACCAGCGTCCGTATTCGGTGTAGTTTCCTGTACCGTTTTCGACAGTACCGTCAAGCTGATTGGCGTTGTTGCCTTCCATATAGCCGTTCTGAGACTTCGCGATATTGACTATGTCAGTACGCATATTTCCTGTCAGAGCAACGTTCTGAAGAGCCGCGTAATACTTACCGCTCTCATATGTACCGTTACCTGTAGGTTCTGTGGTTTCAATCGGGACTGATTTAGTGACAGTAAAAGTATATGTACGCTTTGTACTATCGAACGCCGAGGTCATACCTGTTGTTTTGGTACCGTTCGCCGCCATGTCATAGTGGGCGGAGAAAGTATCGATTGTAAATGTATTACCGTCTGCTCCCGTATCGGAGTAGTTTCCGTAATCAAGATCATCAAAAACAATAGCGTCCGAGAAACCGTGCCATCCGCGGTAATCCGAATTGTACGCGTTCGGATAGCAGTAGTAAATAGCTTCGCCCGTGTTTTTGTAGCTGCTGTTATTCGGTACAAGTCTTACTTCATCGAGCGAGTTAACACTGATAGCTGATGTTGTACCGTCGTAGGTTGTAACCTCTCCTGTTGCGTAATCCTTTACCTCAACGGCGGGATAATGCGGAGCTTCCTTGCCGCCTTCACCCTCTTTGAGTGTTACGGGTGTTGTGTCATTATCATAATAGCTGTCATAGGATCTCGCCCATGCGGCGGGCACTTCCTGATAATGATTCACAATAAGACGGCCCGCGTTGTAAGCCAATGTACCTGCGTGGTCCTGATTATAGCCGTCGTAATCCTTAGCGACAAACTCAAGAATCGGATAAACCAACGCGGGAAGCGCCTGATGGAGCTCATTAAGCTCTGAATCAGAAAGGAATTCTGCAAGGCTGTGATAACCCTTTGCCTCATCCTCTGTCGAGAGGACCGTAAGAGCTCTCCAGATATCCTCAACCGTAGTATCAAAGTCGGAAGAACCAATCATTCCGCTGAAAGATGTATTAATAAAATTAGTATAAAT
>JAILPC010000064.1 GCA_024690465.1 Ruminococcus sp. | reverse complement strand
CCTTCTGTTCCCGAACTATTGATAAAACATCTCATACTATAAAGAGAAGTCCAAAGGTTGAATTTAACCTCTGGACTTCATTTAGTTTACAAAAATTCTTAATTCTTACTTCTTAATTCTTAATTCTTAATTCCTAACGAGCTCTTCCGTCTCGTCTGCTTCGTCGTCGAGGCCGTCGCCTACGTCGATTACCTTGGGCTGTTTGCGGTAGAAGATATCATACATTACGGGCACAACAAACAGCGTCATAAGCGTTGAATAAAGCAGTCCCACGCTGACTACAACCGCCATACTTCTCTGCATAGCGTTGCCCGCGTCCTGAGAGAATACCATCACGCTCATCGACAGGATTGTCGTGAGAGCCGTCATCAGGATAGGTCTCATTCGGGTTTTGCCCGTTTCAATCAGCGCCCTGCGTTTTTCCACGCCCTGTATCCTCAGCTTGTTCGCGAAGTCCACGAACACAATGCCGTTGTTTACGACAGTGCCCATCAATATCATAAAGCCCATCAGCGACATTGCCGAGATTGTCATTCCGAACGCTCCCAGTCCTATCATACCGCCCGTGAAAGCTAGAGGAACGGTGAAGATGATGATGAACGGGGAGAGGAAGCTCTGGAACTGAGCCACCATTATGAGGTAAATCAGTATGAAACCGAGCAGGATAGCCCTGAGCATCTGGTTGAGCATTTCCTCGGTCTGGATTGCCGAACCCGCGATTTCCGCCTTTACTCCCGACGGAGTCTTGAAGCTGTCGAGCTTCTTCTGAACCTCACGGCTGAGGAGCGTCGTGTTCTCGCCCTCGGCGGTTTCGGACTCAACCTTGAGGTACATACGCTGGTTTTCTCGCGTGATATTGCTCATCGTGTAGCCGTCGCTCGCCGTGGCGAACTTGCTCAGCCTGTAGGTTTTGGTTACGTCCTCGCCTTCCTCGTTTTTGGCTGTTGCCGTAATCTTTGTTTTGAGGATGTTTTCGTAGGTGAGCCTGTCGGTCTTGTTGACGATATCCACGTCCACGTCCTTGTCGTTTATGTTGAGGGTAACCGCTGTTTTTTCGGTCGCCGCCTTTTGAGCTATCTGCTGATATATTTGCGCGACAGTCAGCCCGTACTCCGCTGCCTTGTTGCGGTTTATGTGGAGCTTGAGCGTTTTGTCTGATTCGCTTATGCCGTTTGTGGCGTTTTCGATACCCTTGACGCTGTTCATCAGCTTGACTATATCCTCGCTGACTTTTATGAGCTCTTCCTCGTCGTCGCCGTAGATGTTTACGCTTACGCCGTCGCCCGCGAGAGTCGACATACTGCTCATAGCGGACGATGTGGCGGAGATTTCTTTGCAGTCGATATCCTTTGTTTTGTCCTCGATTTCACGGCGGATACGTCTGTATTCCTCGGTTGTCGTGACGTTGTCGTCGGTGAGCACGTCAAATGAAAACAGCGAGTAGTTGTTCGATATTCCCGAGCCGATAACGCTCGACATAATTCCCGTGTTGCCGTCGAGCGCGCTTACTTTGCTGACGCCGTCTATCGACATAATCCTGTCGAGAACCTTGTCGGCTGTCTTGTACGCCTTGTCTTTCTTTACGTCGTCGTCGAGTGTGAGCGTTACGGAAATCTGGTTGCTCTCAGCCGAGTCAATCGTGTTCATACCCGTGCCGAATGTGCTGAAAATCATAAGCGCGAGCAGAACAACCGAAACAACAAGCGGAACAAATTTGAATCTGAGGCAGAACGCGAGCGCCTTGCCGTAGGCGTTTTTGACTTTGCCGAACCAGCCTTCTTTTCTTTCCTTGGTTTTCTTGAGAATAAGCGAGCCTATTGTCGGCACGATGGTCAGCGCGACAATCAGCGACGCAATAAGCGCGTAGGAGATTGTGAACGCGAACGGAATCATCAGCTGAGCTACAATGCCCGTCGTGTAAACCATCGGCAGGAACACGCAGATGGTCGTAGCCGTTGAGGCGATAATCGGCGCGGCAACCTGTTTTGTGCCCTGAACCGCCGCTCTGGGCGCGGGTATGCCTTTCTGCCTCATTCTGAATATGTTCTCCATAACGACAACGGAGTTATCCACAAGCATACCAATACTTATACACAGTCCCGCAAGCGACATAACGTTGAGGTTAATGCCCGTGAAGTACATTATAATAAGCGCGAACAGTACCGAGAACGGTATGCTGAACGCCACAACAAACGTCGGCTTGACCGATTTGAGGAACAGCGCGAGAACTACTATGGCGAGTATCGCTCCGAGCAGAATGCTGCTGAGAACGCTGTTGAGTATTTTTGTGATATAGTCGCCCTGATTCATCATCTGGGTGAAGCTGAGGCCCTCGTACTTTTCCTCGAGCTCGTCGAACGCCCTGTTCACGGCGCTTGAAACCTCGCCCGTGTTAGCGGTGTTCGCTTTGTACACCGAGAGCATAACGGCGTCCTGTCCGTTGACCTTGCAGTAAGCTTCGCCCACGTTGTCGACAGTCACGACATTCGCGACGTCGCTGAGCCTGATTTTGCCCACGCCTTTGATTTTGGTGAGCACAAGGTCCTTGAGCTGCTTCGCGCTTGTGAAGTTCTCGTCCACTTCAACGAGCCATTGGTTCTTGTCCTTGTCCTCAACATATCCCGCGGGCATAGAGAAGTTCTGAGCCGAGATAATCTGCGAGAGCGTGTCTATGCTCAGCAGAGCGTCGATGTTGGAGTTTTCCCGAGCCGCCTTGATTGACTTGTCGAGCTTTTCCTGAGCGCTGTCGAGCTCCTTCTGAGCGTTGTCAAGCTGAGTTTCGGCTGAACTGAGCTGCGCCTTGCCAGAGCCGAATTCAACAGCCGCGTTGAGCTCCGCGGAGTTTGTCTGACTCTGTTTGTCGTCAAGTCCGCTGACCTTTTTGTTGAGCTGTTCGATTATCGCTTCCTGAGCTTTTATCTCGGTTTTAAGATTGGAAAGCTCCGTGTCTATCTGGGGCAGTCTTACTTTGACCGCGGTATATACCTTTGTGAGGGTTTCGAGGCTGAGCTTTTCGACCTGCTCGCCGTAGCCCGCGTCGTTCATCCATTTGAGGAATTTTTTGTACTCCTCGGGATTGTTCACGGCTTCCTCAACCGACGAAGCAACCGTAATTCCCTGCATTTTCGCAATCGGTCCGACTGACTGGTTCAAAGCCGAAAGAGCCTCGTCGAGACCTTTGTAGGCGTCCTCGAGGTTCGCGTCGGTGTATGCCTTCTTTTCGGCTTCGAGAGCGCTTTTGCTTGCCTTGAGACTGAGCAGGGTTGATTCATATGCCGCCTTTGTCGCCTGTGCCTTGCTCAGCTGAGTCGCCGCCTGCGAGAGCTTGTCGGCGGTGTCGCTCTGGGTGTCGCTGAGCTTCTTCTTGTTCGAGGCTATCTCGTTTTTGCCTTCGGTGAGCTTGTTTTTGGATTCCTGTATTTTGTCGCTCGCTTCCGAGAGCTTTGAGTTCGTTTCGGCGAGTATCTGAGCGTTGATTTTGTCTATCTTTTTTGAGCTGAGCTTAATCTCGATACTGTCGTTTATCAGTCCGTTCGCCGATACGCTCGCGACTCCCTCCTGCCTTTCGAGGTAGGGTTTCACAACGTTCTCTGAGAAAGCCGACAGCTCCTTGATGTCCTTGCCTTTATAGTTTACGTTCGCGTACATCGTCGCGACCATATCCATACTGACTTCGAGGATGTTCGGCGTTCCGCAGCCCTCGGGCAAATTCATCGAGTTAGTCGCCTTGGACACGCGCACGAGCGCGGAGTCCATATCAGTGTCGTCCGCAAAGCTCAAAAGAACCATTCCGTAGTTGTTCGACGAGGTGGAGGTAATCTTCTCGACGCCGTTGAGCGTACCGAGCGAGCTCTCCATAGGCTCGGTGATGTCGTTTTTGACCTTTTGCGGCGACGCTCCGACCTCGGTGGTGATGACCGCGATATACGGGAGCTCGAGCTTGGGCAGAAGGTCGGTTTTCATTGAGGTTACGCTCACGAAACCGACAACCAGCACGATTATGATTGTCACAATCATAAAATATGGCTTTTTAACGAAAAATTTTGTCATTTAATCGCCATCGCCTTTCCGCCCACAAATATTCATTAAAATTCTCTACAACCTTATCGTGGGCGGAAAAGGCGTAAAGCGGCGATTATAGTCATCGCTCGTTGCCGCTTTGCGGCAAACTGAGCGGACAATATAAATTTTGATAGTGTGAATTTTCACACTATCACCCTTTTCGCAAATTGTGGTATATATATTTATTATATCAAAAAAGAATTATAATTTCAAGATAAATTGTGTATTCGCGCTTTAGTGTAGTAATTTATTGAAAAAAATTTTCAAAAAGGTATTGACATTTTGAAAGCAATAGTATAAAATGCATTTAAACCGATGAGGGAGAGTGAGTAAATTCTGCTCCGTCTCTTATAGAGAGCCGCGGATGGTGGAAGCGCGGCAGAGAACACAGGATTGAATGGACTCCCGAGGGCGAACAGAAATGCTTTGGCAGAGTATGCGAGACGGAACTGGACTTTCCGTAATCAAAAGTCAGCGTATGATAGTACGCGTTGAGCGGGCGCGAAAAGCGTCAAGCAGGGTGGCACCGCAGGATTACCTGTCCCGGCAATGGCTGGGGCAGTTTTTTTATTTTCTTGGAGGAAACTATGCAGATTTTAACTAAACGATGGCGAGGAAACGATTAACAATTAACAATTAACAATTAACGATTAACAATTAGCGATTAACAATTAACAATTATACGTTTCACAAGCCTCCAAAGTCTGTTAGGACAGGACGGTCAGTGGGATAAGAATTTAAGTCAGGAACTAACACGCATGACGTGGACAATTAAAAAAAAGGAGAAATTACAATGTCAGAAAACAAAATACCTTATAAAATTTATTTAAGTGAAAACGAGATTCCGAAAAAATGGTATAACCTCAGAGCGGATATGAAGAACAAGCCCGCTCCGCTTCTTAACCCGGGCACAGGTCAGCCTCTCACAGCTGAGGAGATGAGCGGTATATTCTGCGAAGAGCTCGTTAAACAGGAACTCGACAACGACACAAAGTACGTTGACATCCCTCAGGAGATTCAGGACTTCTACAAGATGTACCGTCCCGCTCCGCTCGTCAGAGCATACTGCCTCGAGAAAGCTCTCGGCACACCCGCCAAGATTTACTACAAGTTTGAGGGCAACAACACAAGCGGAAGCCACAAACTCAACTCCGCTATCGCTCAGGCGTACTACGCTAAGAACCAGGGACTCAAGGGCGTTACTACAGAGACAGGAGCAGGCCAGTGGGGCACAGCTCTCTCGATGGCTTGCGCGTACCTCGGCCTCGACTGCAAGGTATATATGGTTAAGGTAAGCTACGAGCAGAAGCCCTTCCGCCGTGAGGTTATGCGTACCTACGGCGCAGAGGTTACACCTTCTCCCTCAATGACAACAGACGTCGGCAAGAAGCTTCTCGCCGAATATCCCGATACAACAGGTTCACTCGGCTGCGCTATCTCAGAGGCGGTTGAGGTTGCCGTTAAGAACCCCGGCTACCGCTATGTTCTCGGTTCGGTTCTTAACCAGGTACTTCTCCACCAGAGCGTTATCGGTCTTGAGACCAAGGCCGCGCTCGACAAATACGGCGTAGAACCCGACATCATCATCGGCTGCGCGGGCGGCGGCTCAAACCTCGGCGGACTTATCGCTCCGTTTATGGGCGAAAAGCTCAGAGGCGAGAAAGACTACAGAATCATCGCCGTAGAGCCCGCTTCTTGTCCCAGCTTTACACGCGGAACATTCGCTTATGACTTCTGCGACACAGGTATGATTTGTCCGCTTGCCAAGATGTACACACTCGGCTCAAGCTTCATTCCCTCTGCCAACCACGCGGGCGGTCTGAGATTCCACGGCATGAGCTCAATCCTCTCACAGCTCTATCATGACGGATATATGGAGGCTACATCCGTTGAGCAGAACGATGTATTCGAGGCCGCGGAGCAGTTCGCGAGAGTTGAGGGTATCCTTCCCGCTCCCGAAAGTAGCCACGCTATCCGCGTCGCTATCGACGAGGCTCTCAAGTGCAAGGAAACAGGCGAGGAAAAGACAATCGTATTCGGTCTTACAGGTACAGGTTACTTTGACCTCGTTGCTTATGAGAAGTTCAACAACGGCGAAATGACGGACGTTATCCCCACAGACGAGGATATCGCCGCAAGCGTCGCCAAGCTCCCCAAGGTTCCGGGACAGGAGTAATAGCGTTTAGCGTTTAGTATTTAGCGTTTAGTGTTTAGTGAATAATGAATAGTGTCAAACTTTTATAATCCGTTATTAAGCGTTAAGCATTAAGTTTTAGCGAATATCATTCCTTATGTAGCATATAGTGAGCAGTATATATATCTTTTGAATTGCTTAGTGTTTAACGTTTAGTTGAGGGCAGCCGAAAGGCTGCTCTTTTCTTTTGGTTACAATTTCAAAATAATTGCATTAAACAATGCAATTTTTCCTCTTTTCGCGGGTATAGTGGAGGGAGCTTTTCCAGTTCTCAGTAGTCAGTAATCAGTAATCAGTTAAGCATTTACAAATTTTTATATGGGCTTCGAACCAACATCTTGCGGGAGAAGTGCTTCTTATACTATTTTATTTACTTTATCGCGTGAACAACTGACTACTGACTACTGTTCTCCTCCCTCCAATACTTTGAAAAGGAGAATTATTATTAACGCAACAAACTGGAAGAAATTATTGAAACACAAGGTTGAGGAAGCCGAGGCGCTCTCGGCAATAAGCCGACATCAGCAAAATCTTGACGTCCTCGAGGACTACGAGGGTATGCTCTATATCGACGGCGAAAGCTACAACAGCGACACGCTTAAGCTTCTGTACGTCGAGGCGCTCGACAACGTCTGTTCTGGCGCCGTGCTCGATTTGTTCGCGTCTATCGACAGTTCCGACGTACGCGACTCGCTCATCAACGAGGTTTTCCTCGATCTGGCGATTGCTCAGCACAAGAAAACGCAGTTCATCTCACAGCTCAACAAAAGGCTCAAAAAGTATCGGGAGCCTGTCAATACCGCCGCGGAGCCGCAAAAGCTGTGCCAGTACGTCGTTGAGGACGCGCTCAGCGAGATGGGACTCAGCGTAAGGCTCAACCTGGTCACAAAGCGGATTGAGGTTTCGGGATACGGAGCCGAGGCGCTCTTTGAGCTCTATTCGCGCTCAAATATCCTGAACATTCTGCCGACGCTTATTCTCGACCGCCTCAGAGCCGATAACGTAAAAGGTCTCGGTCAGGGTACAAAGCTGATTGAGCAGTACATTTTCAACATTGCCGACATCAACCGCTACAACCCGATTCACGAAATGCTCGAAGCCCACGAAAACACCGACGAGGGCTGCCACGCCGTGCTCTGCGCTATGCTCGGGATTTATGACGAGTTCGATATGCTTCTCGTCAAAAAGTGGTTTATCCAGAGCGTCGCGCTTGCCTTCAACAGCCTTGAAAAGCCTGTCAGCGCCGAGGGCGTGCTTGTGCTTCAGGGATCTCAGGGCTGCGGAAAAACATCGTTCTTCAGGCGTATGTCGCTCAAGCCCGAGTGGTTCACCGAGGGCGCGGTGATCGACGTGAGAAACAAGGACAGCGTCATCTCTGCTCTGTCGACGTGGATTTGCGAGCTGGGCGAAATCGACTGCACACTTCAGCGTGAGCAGAGCGCTCTGAAAGCATTTATCACGCGTCCGCTCGACAGAATCCGCTTTCCCTACGCTCCCGCCGAGAGCGAGATGGCGAGGAACACAAGCCTTTGCGGCACGGTTAATCCCGACAAGTTCCTTAACGACCTCACGGGCGCGAGAAGATACTGGGTAATCAATGTTGACAAAATCCTGACAAAGGAGCTTTACGAAACGGACGACGAGGAAATTATGAACATCTGGGGCTACTACTATCATTTATATAAGGAAAACCCCGACTCGTTCAGACTCACCGAAAGCGAGCGCGAGAGGGTAGAGGGCAAAAACAGAAGCCACAGCTGCGAGCTCAAATATGAGGCTGAGGTGCTGGAGCTGCTCGACTTTACGCTCGAGGAATGTTACTGGTCAGAGGTCAGACCCGCCGCTTTGGCTGGGTTTATGGGGAATACAAATGCCGTTCAGGTCGGAAAGATTCTTACAAAGCTCGCCGAGGAAGATAAGAGGATAACGGTAACAAGCGGCAATAATGTCAAAAAATACCTGCTGCCCTTAAAGAAACCTGTACACGACAGCGTAAGGCTCTGAATGTTAAGGATGTTAGGGATATGTTAGGGATTAAAACGTCCATCCTTAACATAAAAAAGCCAGTATTTATGCGGCTTTCAGCCTATATGTTAGGGATGTTAGGGTAAATATTGCATAAAGTATCCTGCTTTTTACAATAAATTAAAATAAATTTTTAGTAAAAGCGGGAAGGTCTTGACTAGTATGGTATAATAGCTTTGTACCATCAAGTTAGGAGAAGTAAATATGCTTAAGATACAAAACCTGTCGTTCGACGTTCAGAACGACGGTCAGAACAAGGAGATAATCAGGGATATTACCCTCACCGTTCCCGACGGCAAGCTGTTTGTCATAACAGGTCCCAACGGCGGCGGCAAGTCAACGCTCGCCAAGCTGATTGCGGGAATCGAAAAACCGACGGGCGGACAGATTGTTTTTAACGGCACCGACATCACAGATATGAGCATAACCGAGCGCGCGAGGCTCGGCATAGGCTTCGCGTTTCAGCAGCCTGTCAGGTTCAAGGGTATTCGTGTGCTCGACCTTATCCGCATAGCTTCGGGCAGGGACTTGAAAATCGCCGAGGTCTGCGCCTACCTGTCACAGGTGGGACTCTGCGCGGCGGAATACGTCAACCGTGAGGTCAACTCGAGTCTTTCGGGCGGCGAGCTGAAGCGAATCGAAATCGCCACAGTCCTCGCGAGGGGCTCTCTGCTCACCGTTTTTGACGAACCCGAGGCGGGCATAGATTTGTGGAGCTTCAAAAGCCTTATCGAGGTTTTCCAGAAACAGCGCAGGGAGATTAAGAACAGGTCTATCCTCATAATCTCACATCAGGAGCGCATACTCAATATCGCCGACGAGATTATCGTGCTCAAAGACGGCGAGCTCGTTACAAAGGGCTCAAAAGACGAGGTTCTTCCCACGCTCGCGGGCACGGCTATGGCGGTTCAGGAATGCAGAGGGGAGAGGTGTTAAAATGGATTTAAACAAGGTGCAGAAGTTTCTGCTCAAGGAGATAGCCGACCTCACCGACACGCCGACGGGCGCTTATAACATCCGCTCGGACAGTCAGTCTATCGGTCGCCAGTCGACCGAGAATGTGGATATCGTGCCCAAAGAAAATGTCAGCGGTCTTGATATTTTCATCAAGCCGAACTCCAAAGGCGAGACGGTGCACATCCCCGTAGTTATGACAAAAAGCGGTCTCAAGGAGGAGGTCTACAACGACTTTTTCATCGGTGACAACGCCGAGGTTGAGATTGTGGCGGGCTGCGGCATAGACAACTGCGGAGCTCACGACTCACAGCACGACGGTATCCACCGCTTTTATGTGGGCAAAAACGCAAAGGTAAAATATGTTGAAAAGCACTTCGGCTCGGGCGAGGGCGCGGGCAGGCGTATCCTCAACCCCGTCACCGAGGTTTATCTCGAGGAGAACAGCTCGTGCGAAATGGAAATGGTGCAGATTAAGGGCGTGGACGACACAAAGCGCACAACCGCCGCCGAGCTCAAAGCGGGCGCCTCAATGGTCGTCAGGGAACGTCTGATGACTCACCAAAAACAGCAGGCGTACAGTGTTTACACCGTGAGCCTCAATGGCAAGGGAGCGAACGCGGATATCGTGTCGCGAGGTGTAGCGCGCGGCAATTCGTACCAGAAGCTTGACCTGAAAATTGTCGGCAACGCGGAGTGCAAAGGCCACACCGAGTGCGACTCAATCATAATGGACAGCGGCAGGATTCTCGCCGTTCCCGCGCTTGAGGCCAACAACGTGGACGCGTCGCTCGTTCACGAGGCGGCAATCGGCAAGATAGCGGGCGAACAGCTCACAAAGCTGATGACTCTCGGACTCACCGAGGCAGAGGCGGAGGAGCAGATAATCAATGGATTTTTGAGATGAAAATAAATAATTAAAGATTAAAAATTAAAGATTAAAGATTAAAAATGAAGGTCGGGGAGAGACCTTCCATCTCCCGAAACGTTCGTGTCCCGATTGTATTAATTAAGAATTAAGAAGTAAGAATTAAGAATTTTTGTAAACTAAATGAAGTCCAGAGGTTAGTGCAACCTTTGGACTTCTCTTTATAGTATTAGATGTTTTATCAATAGTTCGGGAACAGAAGTTTTGTATCAGCAGTATCTATGAACTCGACATAAACTGACTACTGACTACTAACTACTGACAATTAAGTCTTTACACGCGCACAAATGTATGCTAAAATACTCACATAAATTTCGAAAGGGTGGCATTTTATGAAAAAGGCTATATCAATTCTTTTAGCCGTTATTATCGCGGCTTCAATCTTTACCGCTATGCCCGTTATTTCGAGCGCGGCGGGACATACTCAGACCGAGAAAGAAAGCAACGACAATTTCAGCGACGCTCAGCTCATCACTCTCGGCAACACGCTCACGGGCGATATGCCCGATGCTTCCGATCCCGATTTCTACAAGTTCATCTCGAACGAGGACGGCAAAATCAACATCAGCATCGACAACCTCACGCCCAACAAGGGCGCTCAGCAAGGCAACTGGTCGTTCTTCCTCTACGAATCCGACAGCTACAACAAGTTAATCGGTATGGCGGAAATCGACCTCGTAAAGACAGGCGTTACACTGCCGTTTATCGGCGCTCAGGCGGGACATTACTATTACCTGCAGATTTACGCGGGTCCGCGTTACGCGAGCAAGCACTCCTACAGAATCAGAACCTCTTTTACTAAGGGCAAGTTCTACGAGAAAGAGTGCAACAACACCGAGTTTAACGCCACCAAGGCAATCCTCGCCAACAAGTACACGGGCACAATCGGCGGCGACCATCGTGACGGCGACTTAAACGAGTGCGTCGACCGCGACTACTACGACCTCAAGGCTCCCGCCAAGGGCACTATGACTCTGACATTCAGCCACAAAAACAAAACACCCGTGACACAGTACGGCGGCGGCTGGTATCTTGACCTCTACAAGCACCACAACGGCGGCAACCTTACAGTCAGCAGCGCGTTGATTGCGGTTAATAAAGACCCGTCCAAAAAGCTCTACAAGGCGACAATTGCCAAGAATGCCGAGTTCTGGCTCGCCGTCAAGAGCGGATATGACCCGTCATATTCAGGGTACGGCGTATTGCCTTACGCGTCCGACGCTGTAGGCGAGCCCTACACGGTTGCTACAACCTTTGTGCTCGCGGCTAAGCCCAAGCTCTCGGCTAAGGCGACAAAGAACTCAATCACGCTCACCTCAAAGAAGCTCGCGGACGTTACGGGCTACGAAATCCAGATGAAGTCAGGCTCGAAGTTCAAGAAAATCGCCACAACCAAAAAGCCCGCGCTCAGCTATAAGAAGTCGGGACTCAAAAAGAACACCAAGTATTCGTTCAAGGTCAGAGCCTACCTCAAGAAGGACGGCACAACCTACTACGGCAACTGGGTATCCAAGACAGCCAAGACGAAGAAGAAGTGAGAAGGAACAATTAACAATTAACGATTAACAATTAACAATTATGGTCGGGCAGAGACCTTCCATCTCCCGCAACGTTCGTGTCCCGATTGTATTAATATTGATGTAAACTAATTAAACCCAAAGGCTGCTGTAAATAGCTAACCTTTGGGTTAATTTTATGGTATTAGATGATTATAAATAGTTCGGGAATAAAGCGTTTGTATTATTGGTATCTTTGTTCCCGACATTAACTGTTAATTGTTAATCGTTAATTGTTAATTGTCTGATATTTTAATTTTTCAATTTAAAATATCAGACAGTCCTTCTCTGAACTCGCGGTAGTGTCTGGGGTAGTTGTTTGAGCCCTCGGCGCGAATTCGGCGTCCGTTGATTTCGGCTTCAAATCTGAACATCCAGCCGTCCCGAACGCCGCGCGGATTGGGACCTTTAAAGCCGTCCCATTTCAACACGCCGCAGTCGCTGAGCAGAGCTGTCATCTGCTCGGCGGGGCAGCTTGCGTTCTGTTCGGGCTCGCGTCTTTCCTCGCCGTTTTTGTAGAGTATCTGATAGCGTACGACATCGCAGGTGTCGCCGCTGCGTCTTACCTCGTATTCCTCGGCGCCGCGCATTCCGCTGAGCCTGAGTCTGAGCCAGCCGAACGAAGTAACTTCTTCTTTTTTGAAAAACATAATTACTTCTTGACCGTTACTTTAATCTTCTTGTAAGCGCCGCTCTGAGCGTATACATATACAAAGCAGCTGCCTTTCTTCTTGGCGGAGATTACTCCCTTGGCGGAGACTGTCGCGACCTTCTTGTTCGAGGTCTCGTACTTAATCTTGCGGTGAACCTTTACGGTGAGCTTCTTGGACTCGGGGATTGCCTTCGCCTTGAGCTTGAATGTCTTGCCCTTTTTGAGCGTAATCTTGTTCTTCTTTGCCGCTGTTGTGACTGTCTTGAAGTTGCACACCTTGCCGCCCTTTGTCGCGATATGCAGAGTCTTTGCCGTCGCGATTGACTTTCCGCTCTTGTTGAACGCTACAACGAGGTATTTGTAGTATGTGCCCTTGTTGAGCTTGCTCTGCGAGAACGATGTGCCCTTTACGGTCGCGAGGTACTTGTAGGGATTCTTCTTTCCGCATTTGTTGCCGAAAACCATATAGTTCTTGGCGTTTTTGACCTTGTTCCACTTGATGGAAATCTTGTTTGCCTTAACGGTTTTCTGACAAGCGCTGAGCAGTCCGAACGTGCCGCCCTTGGGGTCAGCCTCGCTCTTGAGCTTCTCAACAAAGTCCTTGACCTGCTGCTGGGTAGCGCCGTCGCTGAGGTCTTTAATCGGCTTGTCAGGGTTTGGACTGATGTCTGAGCCCGAGCCGCCGCCCGAACCAGGGAAATCCTTAGGAATTGTAATCGTGAGAACCTTTGAATACGCCGATTTGATGTCGCCGAGCCATTCGCCGCCGTTGGAGGCGTACTGAGAGCAGTAATAGCGGGTTCTTAACTCGATAACCGTTCCCTTGGGAACAGGCTTGCCCTCGCCTGTGATTCCGTGGAAACTTACCGCAAGCTCGCCGTCTCGGACTGTCCATTCGCCGTCGAGATTAATCCAGGTGTTCGTGCCCTTTACTCTGCCTTGTGTCTCTATTGTTATGCTTCCGCCGTTCGCCATAACGTTTGTCAGTCCCTTGGCGAGGTCGTCGGGAACCGAAAGGCTGTAGATGCCGACAGGATATCCGTCGCTCACAACATCGGAAAGGTGCAGGTTGGAGATAACGGGAGCCTTGAGTGTGTCCGATGTGTAGGGCTTGAAGTTGTCGCCGTCCTTGCCGTATGAAGCCGCCTTTGACCAATCCGAGAATAGTCTGTAATCATCGCCCTCAAAAGGACGAACCGTAACAAAGTAACGCATACGAGCGTATACCGTGTGCTTGTCGTAGTCGATTTCAAAATGCGCTTCGCCGTCTTCGTCGTTTACGATTGTGTAGCACTTGTTGCCGTCGGCGTCAACAACCGCGTCGAGCCGATCCTTTAAGCCCGGCATCTTGTTCTGTCCGAGCCAGTAGTAATTATCGGCAGCGTTGATGTCGCCGAGTCCGCGCATAATGCAGGTTTCGTTTGAGGTCTGAGCGTACATTAGAACGCTTATCTCGTCCCAGGCGCCTGTGCAGATGTTGTAATCGCTGTCGTAACCATCGGTGTCCCAGTATTGGGTATAGTGCCAGCCCGAGTCGTCAACAGCCCAGTCAATCTGAGCGTCAACCCAGATATCGTCAACGCCTAACTGATTAAGAATCTGTGCCTTTTTATCGGTGTCGCTGAGGTCGTCCATAAACTGAATCATATCGCCTTCCATACTGTAGGTGAAGTTCATAGACGTGGGCGAGTCGCCCTCTGCTCTGTCCATAGCGACGTTCTTAGCGGGCTGGAGTGTAAATGGGAGGTTTGAGCTCTCAATCGCCGCGAACGCTGTACAGCAGCAGGATATGAGCATTAAAGCCGATAGAATAACAGCCAGTGTTTTTTTCATAAAAATCATTTCCTTTCTTTTGGAACTGTCTTTATTATAACATATGTGTATGTGAAATCAAGCGGAGATTTTCGGATTGAGATTATTTTTTGTGAAAAATAGTAATCTGATTATTGCTTCTTCTTCACAGCTTTTTTACATTGAATTATTCTTCCGATTCTTCCGCTTTCAGCTTTGTGCGCTTGATAACCTTAAGCCTGCTGAACTCCTCTCTGTCCTTTTCGTCGAGAGCGTCGGTGATGAATCTGACCGTCTCGTCAAAGCGCGGAATCATAATGTTCTTGAGGGCGTTCGCGCGCTTCTGGGTTTTCTTGATTGAGTCGGCGAGCCTGTAGACGCTGTTCTCAATCTCAGCCAGCTCAACGGTGAGCTCCTTGACTTTTGTGAACAGGATATACGCCTTGTCTACGGCGGAGTTGTTTGTTCTCATTCCGTAGTGCAGGTAGTTGTGGTGCTCCTGTTCGTCCATAGTGAGTATCGGAATCTCAACGCCCATAACACTGCGGAAATCGAGCCTCAGACCGTCCTCAACGGGCACAGCCTGCGAGATGTCCTCACAGAAGCCGTTGCGGATATTAGCGGTCTGAAGGGCGATATACGCCTCGGCGTACGCGTCGTCAATCCTGGACTGAATCGCGTTCGCGTGGTCAATCAGCGTCATCATTTCGCGTATGAGGATGTTGCGCTTGCGGTCAAGCAGTTCATAGCCTTTTTTCGCGAGCGACAGCGACCTTTTTGTATTCATCAGGTTTCCCTTGGTGGGAACTGCCTGTACAGCCATTTTTACACCCCGTTTTTTAGTGAATAGTGAATAGCGGTTAGTTTGAACAATTAACAATTAAGAATTAAGAGTTAAGAATTAAGAATTAACAGTGAATTAAGAATTAACAGTTCATTTTCTCAATCCTGAATCCTCAATCCTTTACAAATAGTTCGGGAACAAAAGGCTTGTTGTACTAAGCTGACTTTTGTTCTCGACATTCACTGACCACTGACTGCTGCTATCCCCTGTAGTACATATCGAGCACTGCTTCGTCCACGCGGTCGAGCTCGGCGCGGGGCAGGGTGGAGAGAAGCTCCCAGCCCAGATCGAGGCTCTGCTCAATACCGCGGTTCTCGTTAAAGCCCTGGTTTACGAACTTCGCTTCAAAGAGCTTGCCGAAGTTGATGTACTTTTTGTCTATCGGCGAAAGCTCCTCCTCGCCGATAACCGACGCGAGCGCCCTTGCGTCCGTAACCTTCGCGTATGAAGCGAAAAGCTGGTTGGCGAGCGCCTGGTGGTCGCCCCGTGTATAGCCTTCGCCGATACCGTCCTTCATCAGTCGCGACAGCGACGGAAGCACGCTGACGGGCGGGTAGAGTCCCTGCGCCTGGAGCGTTCTGTCGAGTACAATCTGTCCCTCGGTGATGTATCCCGTAAGGTCGGGAATCGGGTGTGTGATATCGTCGTTGGGCATTGTGAGAATCGGAATCTGCGTTACCGAACCCGAATGGTCTTTTATCATACCCGCCCTCTCATACAGCGACGCGAGGTCGGAGTAGAGGTATCCTGGGTAGCCTTTACGTCCCGGGATTTCTCCCTTTGAGGACGAGAACTCACGCAGCGCCTCGGCGTATGACGTCATATCCGTCATAATAACGAGGATGTGCATATTGAGCTCAAACGCGAGATACTCGGCAATCGTCAGAGCGCAGCGCGGTGTGAGCGTACGCTCGATAATCGGGTCGTTACTGAGGTTGAGGAGCATTACAACACGCGAGAGAACTCCGCTCTCCTCAAAGCTCTTGCGGAAGTATTCCGCGACGTCCTTCTGAACGCCCATAGCCGCGAACACAACGCCGAAGTTTGAGCTGTCCGCTCCGCTGATTTTCGCCTGGCGCACAATCTGTACCGCGAGGTCGTTGTGAGTCATACCCGAGCCCGAGAAGATGGGCAGCTTCTGACCGCGGATAAGAGTCATCAGCGTGTCGATTGTGGAGATACCCGTGTTGATATAGTTCTTGGGATATACGCGCGACACGGGGTTAATCGGCGTGCCGTTGATATTGGCTTTTTTGGCGGGGAAGATATCGCCGAGACCGTCAATCGGTCTGCCCGCGCCGTCGAGTACTCTGCCGATAATCTCGGGAGAAAGCGGCATTTCCATCGGGTGTCCCGTTAGGCGTGTGCGTGTGTTTTTGAGGCTGATGTTTCTTGTTCCCTCGAACACCTGCACAACTATCTTTTCGCCCTCAATCTGCACCACGCGTCCCTGGCGCGATGTGCCGTTTTGGAGCTTTATGTCTACAATTTCTTCGTTGGAAACGCCCTTAACGCCGTCCATTACGATAAGCGAGCCGTTGATTTCTTTAGCGCCTACATAATCTATAATCAATGCGTTTCCTCCTTACCTTAGCAGAGTATCGAGCTTTTCGTCGATTTCTTTGATATAATCGTCGAACATACCGAGCTGATTGTTCGGGATGTCGTACTTCATCTTGGTGAGCTTGTCGAACAGTCCCATGCTCTGAATCTTCATAAGCGGGATTTCGCGCGCTACAACCTCTTTGGCTTTTGAGTGCAGGTGAAGAATAACCTTCATCATCAGCTTCTGCTTTTCGAGCGGAACATAGGTGTCCTCTGAGTGGAAAGCGTTCTGCTGGAGGAAGCCTACCCTGATGACTCTCGCTGTCTCGATGACGAGCTTCTGGTCGTCGGGGAGTACGTCCGAGCCGATGAGCTTTACGATTTCCATAAGCGAGCTCTCCTCCTGCAAAAGCGCGCTTATGCTGTTTCTGTACTGAATGAACTCTTCGCCGAGGTTCTCCCTGAACCACGGGTCGAGGTCGCCGAAATATTCGCTGTAGCTGTCTATCCAGTTTATTGCGGGATAGTGTCTGGCGTAGGCGAGAGCCTTGTCGAGCGCCCAGAATACGCGAGTAAAACGCTTTGTGTTCTGCGTTACGGGCTCCGAGAAGTCCGAGCCCTGCGGCGAAACCGCGCCGATAAGCGTAACCGAGCCTTCGCCGCCGCTGAGCACGTCAGACCTTCCGCCTCTCTCATAGAACTCCGCGAGCCTTGAGGGCAGATAAGCGGGGAAGCCTTCCTCGGCGGGCATCTCCTCAAGACGTCCCGAAATCTCACGCAGAGCCTCAGCCCAGCGCGATGTGGAGTCCGCCATCATAGCAACGTGATAACCCATATCGCGGTAATACTCGGCGAGCGTGATACCCGTGTAGATAGACGCCTCACGAGCCGCGACGGGCATATTTGAGGTGTTGGCGATAAGCGTTGTCCTGTCGGTCATCGGACGGTTTGACTTTGGGTCGATAAGCTCCGAGAACTCAGTCAGAACCTGGCTCATCTCGTTGCCGCGTTCTCCGCAGCCGACGTAGATGATGATATCGGCGTCGCACCATTTTGCGAGCTGGTGTTGGTTCATTGTCTTGCCTGTGCCGAAACCGCCCGGGATAGCCGCCGTGCCGCCCTTGGCGATGGGGAAGAGTGTGTCCATTATACGCTGGCCTGTGATGAGCGGAATAGACGGTGTGAGTCTTTCCTTAACAGGTCTTGATGTTCTGATAGGCCATTTCTGGCAGAGCGTGAGCTCGTGCTCTCCGCCCAGCTCGTCCTCAAGCACCGCGACGGTGTCGTGTATTCTGTACTCGCCGTCGGGCTTTACTTCTTTGACAACACCCGAAAGGTACGGGTTAAGCATAACACGGTGCTCAATGATGGGCGTTTCGGGGAGCGTGGCGTAAATCTGACCGCCCTCGAGCTTGTCGCCCTTTTTGATTTTCATCGTTACGTTCCAGAGCTTTTCGGTGTCGAGCGGAGAAACGGAGGAGCCTCTGCTGATAAACGCTCCCGCCTCCTCCTCAATAGCCTTGAGGGGACGCTCGATGCCGTCAAATATATTGTCAAGGATACCGGGACCGAGGAGAACGTTCATCGGCGCTCCCGTTCCCGTTACGGGGTCCCCGGGCTTAAGGCCTGTCGTTTCTTCGTACACCTGGATAGTGGTGAGCTTGTCGGTGATGCCGATAACCTCGCCTACAAGGCGCTGCTTGCCGACGTGCACCATCTCCATCATCTCAAAGGAGTCGGTGTCCTTTACGGTAACAACAGGACCGTTAATTCCGTAAATTACATTTTTGTCCATATTATTCACGCTTTCTAAAGTACGTTTAATTCAGCGTTCGCGCAGAACCACTCTCTCTGAGCCTCGAGCTTTGTGTCGAGTGTTTCGTCGGCAATAATGCCCATGTTCTCGCAGTATGCCTTTATTCCGCCGATGCGGATTGTTTTGTCTGTTTGCGCCTGTGCGGTGCCGCCGAACAGCGCTTTGAGTTCGTCCGCCTTATCAGCGTCCTTTTCGCTCAGATAGATTACACAGCCCTTGCCGCCGAACAGCTGAGCGATTTCGCGCGCGCTTGTTCTGAGCTTTTCGACATACGCGTCGGTCTTTGTATAGTCGGTGAGCTTCTGAGCCGACAGGCTGAAAATCTCGTCGGTCATAGCCGCTCTCTCGATAAAGAGCTTCTTCTGACCTTCCTGGATTTTTGAGGCGATGAGCGCCGTCTGTTCGCTTCGCTTCTCGCTGAGCTTTTGCTTGATGAGCTGTTTTGAGTCGCGCTTCGCCCGCGCCTCGGTTTCCTTGAGGCGCTCGGTCTTGAGCTGCGCTACTTCGCCCTTCATCGCGTTCTGCTGCTCTTGAGCGTACTTTTTGATTGCCTTCAGAAAGTTGTTTGTCTTGTTCTTAGGCATAAGTTACCTTCTTTCTGTGATAACGCCTGTTCGGCGCGGTCTTAGAGCTTAACGCCGATAGCATCCTGAACGTATTTTGTAATACTGTCCTTCGTTCTGCCGTTGCCGTGACGGTCGGGAATTTCAACAATCAGCGGCTGCTTGCGGTTGAGCTTGAGGTCATAGACAATGTCGGGACAGAGAGAAACGAGCTTTTCGGTTATGAGAATAACCGCGATATCCTCGCGCTCCATCGCCTCTGTCAGCTCGCGTCTGACCTCTTGTTCTTCGTGGACAACAACACCCGGGATACCCGCGAAGCGCATACCCATCTTTGTGTCTACGTTATCACTAATCAAATAGAATTTCATATCGTTTAGCCAATCTTGGAGAGAATCATAATCGAGATAAGCATACCGTAGAGCGCGATACCTTCGCCGAGAGCAACGAAGATAATAGCCTTACCGAACGCCTTGGGATCCTCGCTTGTAGCGCCGATAGCCGCGGGAGCCGCGTTGCCTACGGCGATACCGCCGCCGATGCAGGAAAGACCTGTGGCGGCCGCCGCGCCTATGAATGCCATACCGTCAGCGCCTGAACCCATGGGAGCGGGAGCGCCTGTCGCGGCGCTTACCGCGAAGGGGCAAATCATACAAACCGCGAACACAAAGCCGAATGAAGCGAGCTGCATAAGCGTAGCTGTTTTTCTGCTCTTTCCGCGAGAAACAGCCTTAACGGCAGCGAGTACCGAACCGATTAAAAATACAACAGGCAGAGCCATCATCAAAAAATCAAAAACTGTCATAATATAAACCTCCAGAATTATTCTATATTTAGCTTAACGGGTTCGAAGGGCCTTCCTTCGCCCGAGTAGAAACGACTGAACATTTCGTAGTATTCAAGCCTTAACACCTGAATAGCTACAAGCAGCGCCTCGAGCAGCATTACGATTATGTTGCCTATGACCACTATAATCCAGTAGCCGACGCCGCCGACTGTCTCGGCGAGCACGAATACAACGAGCATCATACCCGCGTGAACAAGCACAAACGCGCCCACACGCAGAAAACTCATTGTGTTGGTGACGTAGCTCAACAGCACCTCAAGGGACTCAAAGATGTTCTCCACAATATATCCGCCCCAGCTTTCGGGCTGCCAGTCCTTTTTGCCTTCGAGCAGCTTTCCGAGCGGTTCCGAGAAAAAGATGAGGATAAACGGGAGAACCACAAGTCCCATAATATAGGGGAGCGTCATAATGTGGTTGCCGAGGAAAATCTCGGAAACAAGTCCGAACACAAGCGAGGAGTAGAATATTATTCCCGCCGCTCCGCTTGTTCCGAAGAGCGCTCTGCCGTAGCGTTTCTGCCGCAGCGATGTGTAAACGTTGAGGAACATCGCTACTATAAGCAGCAGCACGCCTATGCCTATCGCGCCGAGGATAATCGTGTTGGTGTTCTGCGACGCCATAACCTCAATCGGCTTTTCCTTGAAGCCTACCGACCTGAATATCGGGTCGAGTATGTGCTCAAAGCCGAACAGACTGCCGAAGATTGTGCCGAAGATTGCCGAGGCGATTCCGCACGGGAACAGGATTTTTCCTATCTCCATCTTTCGTCTCTTCCACATCAGCAGTCCCGCTATCGAGAGCAGGAGTCCCTGACCTAAATCGGCGAACATTATGCCGAAGATTATTACATATGTTATCGCGACGAAGAACGTCGGGTCAATCTCGTTATACCTGGGCACGCCGTACATCTTTGTGTAGAACTCAAAGGGCTTCGCGATAAAGCAGTTTCTGAGCTTGACGGGAGGATGTTTGTCCATCTCGTTAGCGGCGTCGGAGAAATCGAGCTCCACGCTCCGTATCCGCTTGAGCTTCTTTTGGAGCTGTTTTTTGTTCTCCGTCGGTATCCAGCCGACTATAATGAAGCTGTTGCCGTGCTGGAGAGCCTTGCTCCTGATGCCCGAGTACAGATACATCTCCTCAAGATTCGAGAGGTACTTTGTAATCTGCTCCGAGTTGTTGTCGAGGTAGGTGTCGAGCTTTTTCTGAGCCTTCTCAATCTCGCTTTCGAGCTCGGGGATACGATCTCTGTACTCCTCGAGCTTTTCGCCCGGGGACTCGTTGCCGTATGTGAGCTCCGTCGGCTCAAAGTAAAGCCCGTCAAAGATTTTGTCAATCTCGTCGGCTTTGTCCTTCGGCACGAAGTAAACGCCCCAGCAGTGGTCTCTGTCCTCGCTGCACACGGCAAAGTCCACAAAGTCGTTGTCGCTGTACGCCTCGAGCTTCTTGACGCTTTCCTTGGGCAGTCTGCCGAAGCGGGCGGTAACGAACTCGGTTTCGAGAACCTTCGCGAGTTCAACGTCGAGCCCCGCGAAGTGCTCCGCTATGCTCAGATTGTGCTTTGCGATGCCGAGCTTTGTCAGTAGCTTTTCCTTCTGCTCAATCAGCGATTCGATGTCTGACGTTGTCTGAGCGGAAAAGTTTTCGACCTCCTCAAACGAGGGACGGAAATCACTTGTGTCGGTAAGCCTGAATTTGCGCTGTGTCATATTAAGCGCGGTTTTGAGATTGGTAAGCGGTTCGGCGTAGCTGTTTTTTGTCTGTAGGTGTGTGAACTCGCTGAGGTCCGAGTAGAAGTTGCCGACCTCGTCGGGGTGGAACACGCCCGATTCACCGAGCACGGTGATTACCTCGTCGATGTGCTCCATAAGACCGATAACGTTCACAGCCTGCATTGATGATACTGCCAAATCTGATTCACCTCTTTTGTAATCAGTGTATTATCAGTGATTGAATTATTTTAGGGTCGAGCTGATATCTTATTCCCTCGATAAGGCTGATGACGTTCATCAGCTCAATTTCGGAGAGGAACATAAACGAAATCATAACAACCGAGGGATTGTTGGAGAAGTGTATGTTCTTTTTTGCCAGACGATACTGCACCCTTGGGGTGATGTCGTCGGTGTGAACATAGCCTGTCTTGCCGATGATTCTGCCGCGCGCCGTGCTTTGCATAATCGCGAAAGCTTCCTGAGCGGTTTCCGCCTCGCACATCTTGTCAATGATTTTTGCGCTCAGCGAGCTGTACTGCGGCTGCATATTGGCTCTGATAACCTCGGGAGAGAGGTTATAGTATTTTTTTAGTCTCAGTATTCTCGAAAAAATACTGTAGTCGTTCATAGTATTGAACAGCGAGAGCAGCTCTGCTTTTTCGCTGCCTTTTGTGCGTTTGCTTATAATCTCCATCATATTGCTCATGACGTGGTCATAGAGCCTGTTCTCGATATCGGATATCGGCAGTCTGCCGTTTAAATCAGGCTTGAACTGCCTGAGTATATCGTAGTATGACGTGCCCTGCAGCGCCGAGAGAAATTCCTTGTAGTCGCGCGCGTTAGCGAGCTTGTTGATATCGAGCTCGGTGTGCTTCGAGAGAAAGTCGGGGAACTGAAAGATAAACTTCTCCGTGGAGTTCGAGTTGAGCAATATGAGGAAACGGATAATCTGTTCCGCTTCGGTTTTTTCGATAACATAGCGCGAAAAGCTCGCGCTGATGTTTGAGTCATAACGGCACAATGAGTCAAACTCGTTGAACAGATATTGTCTTAACAGCTGTTCGAGCCTGCCTCGGTGAACGTCGCGCTCATTTACTTCGGCGAGCACGGACGCGAAGTGGGTGTGCGACTTGAGATAAAGCATAACCTCGGGCACACTCTGACACGCGAGAATACTCTCGTAGTCGCGCTCTGTGAGGAACCTGCCGTACTTTGCCCTCGCCTTAGCCGAAACAGCGTATGTTGTAGGCATACAATCACCTTCCTGTGTTATATGGAAAAATGCGCGGTATTTAGCTTATGACGCGGGCGACAATCTCATCAACCCATTTGTCACGGTTCTGTTCATAGTCGGACTTTAACTTAATCAGCGCCGATTCCTGTTTCGCTGCCGCCTCGTTCAGACTGCGCTCGGTTCTCTTTTCGAGATAGGCGGAATTGCGGTTGATTTCTTCCTGAGCGTCGTCCATATATTTCTGATAGATTGTCTTTGCTTCTTCTTCGATATGCTGCTTTTCTTCCTCGGCGGCTTTCTTGTTTGCTTCCTCAAGAGCTTTCCCCTCATTGTCGGCTTCAATAATCCGCTTAATCATATCCTGCATATCCTTCACCTCCGCGATAAGGTATACTAATATATTAATTAACACTTATTTTAGCACTCTAAAGTGTTTTTTTCAACAAGAAATACGCTAATATATGGCGGATTATAAAAAATTTTTTTGTATACTTTTTCAGATTCGCGATAATGAGAATGCGTTTGTATGTATATTTATAAAAAACGCTTGACAAAAGCAGTGTGTCAGTTTAAACTAATTGCCGAAGGTTAGTTGCGGCTAATTAACGGCGAAAAGGGGGTTTGTCCGATGAAAACGCTGAAAGACGCGAAGATAGGCGAGAGAGTGGTTATCAGAAAGCTCAGCGGCGAAGGCGCGCTGTACCATCATTTTCTCGATATGGGCGTTATCCCGGGCACCGAGGTGACAGTGGTGAAGTACGCTCCGATGGGCGACCCTGTCGAGCTGTTAATCCACGGCTACAAGCTCACTCTGAGACTCGCGGACGCGGAAAAAATCGAGGTTGAACCCGTAAAAACCGTGAGCGAGCAGACTCAGAGCGCGAAGAAAAGGAAAAAGACTCCCCACCCGGGCTTCGGCGAGGGAGGCAAATATCACCCCAAGGGCAGCGGAAATCCTCTGCCCGACGATACGGTGCTCACGTTCGCGCTTGTGGGCAATCAGAACTGCGGCAAAACCACGCTGTTCAACTGTATTACGGGCGCTAATCAGCATGTGGGTAATTTCCCCGGGGTGACCGTTGACCGAAAGGACGGCGCTATCAAGGGCTATCCCAAAACCTTAGTGACCGATTTGCCCGGTATTTACTCGATGTCGCCGTACAGCAGCGAGGAGCTTGTGTCGCGCAGCTTTGTGCTTGACGAAAAGCCCAAGGCGATAATCAACATCGTTGACGCTACCAACATCGAGCGCAACCTGTATCTGACTATGCAGCTGCTCGAGATGGACGTTCCCGTTGTTGTCGCGCTGAATATGATGGACGAATTAACCGCTAACGGCGGTACAATAGATATCAACGAAATGGAGGCGGCTCTGGGAGTACCCGTTGTGCCGATTTCGGCAGTCAAAAACCAGGGTATCCACGAGCTGATAAAGCACGCTATTCACGTCGCTCATTACAGAGAAAAGCCGCTCAGACAGGACTTCTGCGGCGAGCGTGACCACGGCGGCGCGGTGCATCGCTGTCTGCACAGTATCTGTCATCTGATTGAAGACCACGCGGAGGCGGCGGACTTGCCGCTGAGGTTCGCGGGCAGCAAGCTCGTCGAGGGCGACAAGCTCGTAGAATCAAAGCTGAAGCTCGACAGAAACGAAAAGGAGACGGTCGAGCATATTGTTCTCCAGATGGAGAAGGAGCGCGGACTTGAGCGCGGCGCGGCGATTGCCGACATGCGTTTCGCGTTCATCAAAAAGGTGTGCGCGCTTTGCGTTAAAAAGCCTAAGGAGAGCAGAGAGAGCATACGCAGCGAGCGGATTGACAGGGTGCTCACAGGCAAGTGGACGGCGATTCCTCTGTTTGTATTGATTATGGGGCTTGTGTTCTGGCTGACGTTCAACGTTATCGGCGGAACGCTCCAGGGGCTTCTGGAAAACGGCATAGACAGCCTGACGAAGCTCACCGACTCGGCTCTGACGGCGGCAGGCGTGAACGATGTTATCCACGGGATTATTATTGACGGAATATTCGCGGGTGTAGGCTCGGTGCTGAGCTTTCTGCCGATTATCGTGACGCTGTTCTTCTTTTTGTCGCTGCTTGAGGACAGCGGCTACATAGCGCGCGTGGCGTTTTTTATGGACAAACTGCTCCGAAAGCTCGGACTCTCGGGCAGAAGTATCGTGCCGCTGCTCATCGGCTTCGGCTGCACAGTGCCCGCGGTTATGTCGACGCGCACGCTTCCCAGTGAGCGCGACAGAAAAATGACTATTCTGCTCACTCCTTTTATGAGCTGTACGGCTAAGCTGCCGATTTACGCGTTTTTTGTCAACGCGTTTTTCCGCGGATATGAAGCGGTGATTATGGTAGGGCTATACTTCCTCGGGATAATTGTCGGAATTCTTGTGGCGCTGTTGTTCAAGCACACAATATTCAAGGGCGAGGCGGTGCCGTTCGTGATGGAACTGCCGAACTACAGGCTGCCCGCGGCTAAGAATGTAGGCAGACTGCTCTGGGAAAAAGCAAAGGACTTTTTGCAGAGAGCGTTCACGGTTATACTCATAGCGACGATTGTAATCTGGCTGCTGCAGAGCTTTTCGCCGACGCTGCAGCTTGTCGATAATCAACAGGACAGCATACTGGCGGTTGTGTCGGGCTGGTTCTCAACAATAATGAAACCGCTAGGACTGGGCGACTGGCGAATCTGCACCTCGCTTTTCAGCGGTTTTATGGCAAAGGAGAGCGTTGTCTCAACACTCGGCATACTGTTCGGAGAGAACGTAGCGGCGGCTCTGCCTGTCGCGAGCGCGGCGTCTCTTTTGGTGTTCTCGCTGCTCTACACGCCCTGTGTCGCGGCGATAGCCTCTATCCGACGTGAGCTCGGCTGGAAATGGGCGGCATGCTTGGTAGTCTGGCAGTGCGTAATCGCCTGGATATGCGCGTCGGTTGTACATCTGATTTTTATTTTGGTGTGATGATTATGACTTGGTGGGATATTATTATAACAGCATTTGTCGCGGCAGCGGCGGCGCTGGCTGTTTTCGCGATTATCAGAAACAAAAAACGCGGCAAGGGCTGCTGCGGCGAATGCAGCCGCTGCTCGGGCTGCGGATATCAGAGAAAAGATTCATAAACGGTTTGTGAGGATTGAGTGGAGAGCGAAGAGCGAGTTAACATTTAATTTTTTAGATTTTTTAATCTTTTTTCCCGCTTTCTTTTTATTGGACAAAAAAGAGGTTTTCCGCTATCATAAATCGGGATAAAATTAAGAGCGGGAGGAACGGTTTTGGATTTGCGAGTAAGAAGAGCTGAAAAAGGGGACATACCGAGAATAACCGAGCTGCTTGTGCAGGTTGATATGGTTCACCATAACGGCAGGCCTGATATCTTCAAAGGCCCCGCGACAAAGTACAGCGAGGACGAGCTTTGCGCTATCCTCAAAGACGATTTGACGCCTGTGTTCGTGTGTGTTGACGAGAGCGGCGGCGTGCTCGGTCACGCCTTTTGTATTCACAAACAGGAGAAAAACAATTCTGTTCTGACCGATATCAGAACGCTGTATATTGACGACATCTGCGTTGACGCAAAAGCGCGCGGAAAGCACGTCGGAAAAACTCTTTTTGACTATGTGATTTCTTACGCGAGGGAGCATGAGTATTACAATGTGACGCTCAACGTCTGGTCGTGCAACGCTTCGGCTGTGAAGTTCTATGAAGCTATGGGTATGACGCCGCAGAAAATCGGTATGGAAAAAATCCTCTGAAATACATAGAAAATGTGAGTTTTATTACATTTTTATAGACATTCAAACATATTTCTGTTATAATGATTTTTGTGCGGCGGCACTGAATCAATTCACAAATAAGGTTGTGATAAAGTGGATAAATATGAATATAATTATCTGACAAACGAAAGCTACGACAAGGAGTATGACGAGCAGATAACCGACCCCAAGGAGCGCTTTATCATCAAGGTAAACGGAATAAAGCAGTCCGCGGGAATGTGGTACACGCTGGCGGCGCAGAAAATCCTTCCGTTCCTGCTGTTTATAATCCCCGTGAATGTTGTCCTCGGACGCTGCCTCGAGTTTATAATGGGACGCTTTTCAATTGAATGGAATCTGTTGGGAACGCCTTTGCTGGTTCTTTGGCTGCTCGTTATGCTCGGACTGCTGGCGACGTCAATTTTTGTTCCGAAGGTCGCGACGGTATTTGAATTCGGCGTCGGAATATGCTACTTGTATCTGGCGTTCAAATATCACCTGTACAACAATATCCTCAGCTTGTCCCTGCTTTTGAGTCTGATACTGTTTCTGCTTGTTAAGTTTGTATTCCTGATTTTTCAGATTATAAGCATCAGGACATTCTCAAAAGACGGCGAAAATGTTGAGCGTGACGAGAGCGGACGCGTTGTCCGTGCTATGAACGACAAGGTGTATTTCACCAAGGAGAACGACGAGCCCGCGGTACATAACACTGTTGACGATGTCTTTTTTACCAAAGAAACCGACGACGGAGCCGATATGCGTGAAGTTGAGGACGATGTTTATTTTGTTCGGGATAATGGAAGCGAGTCGGGAACTGTCGGCTCGGCGGACGAGGTTTATTTTTCAAATAACAATGACGAACCGGTGCAGCGCGTTGTAGAGGACGAAGTGTATTTCGCTGATGATAATACCGAGCCCGAAACGCGCGTTGTCGAGGACGATGTATTCTTTATCAAGGAAGATAAAAATCAGAAATATGACAACAGCGAGCTCGAGATGAAACCCGACGACGATTTCTTCTTCGGTTAATTATGCTTAAAAAACAGAAAGCCTCCGTTTGGGGGCTTTTGTTGTTGCCTTTATATCGGAAATAATTTATCGGCGGGGTAGAAATATATCACAATTTGTGATATGATGTTATGGTTAACAAAGTATTTTACGCGGTTGTTTCCGCGCAAGAGGATGATAGCGCGAAAAATCACACTATCAAGATTTATGTTGTCCGCTCAGTTTGCCGCAAAGCGGCAACGAGCGATGACTATAATCGCCGCTTTACGCCTTTTCCGCCCACGATAAGGTTGTAGAGAATTTTAATGAATATTTGTGGGC
>JAILPC010000193.1 GCA_024690465.1 Ruminococcus sp. | reverse complement strand
AGGCTCAAAAGGTTTGCTACTCCGCTTCCTCCCCCGTTTGCGTTACCACAAACGGCTTGCGGTTCACTACACTTGGCGGTAAATACCCGTGACTGGACTTTCACCAGCAAGATTAGTGTCGTGCCCGACACACAAGCAAAGGACTGACAATCAATCAAACGTCAGTCCTTTTTCTGTTAAAGGTTAGGGTTGTTAGGGTAGTTTTTCGTAAAAACTCTGTAATTTACGAGAAACAATAATTATTTTTTCACTTATACAGTTATAATAATTTTTACCCTAACTACCCTAACCTGTGCCTTAAAGCACGCATAAACTCAGGGTTTTCGGGCTTAAGCAACCCTAACCTTAACCCTAACCTCAACCCTAACCTTAACCTGACTCGGTCAGACTGAGGTGATTATATATGCTCCTCTTTAGAGGAACGGTATAATACTTTCGGTTATGACTGTTGCTCACCTCTACTCTCTCGTCGTCCTGGCTGAGCTTTGAGAGAATTTTGCCGACCTGTACGGCAGAAACACCGCCCAAGAAGCGCGCGAGCTTTGCGGGCGTTACCTTTGTCCAGTAATCGACCTCAAGGTCAAAGTCGAATAGCTCTTTGACCTCAGCCTCAAACTTGAGCTCGCAGTTGTGAACGCGGTTTCGCCTTTCAAGGGTTTTGCGTTCGTCTTCGCTCAGTCGGAAGCCTTCGGGATTTCCCCTGTACTCGTGGTAGTAATAGCCCCACATATCCATAATCTGCTCGTCCGAAAACTCGAACAGCGACTTTTTCGCTACGCTGTCAACGCTGACTACCCAGTATCTTCTCGCGCCTGTCAAATCGTTGAGGAATTTGTCGGGGTTTACGGTTCCGCACAGGCTCGTAGTCCTCGCCATCTCGCTCTCGGCAGGCGCGTACGGAAAGCGGATTCTGTCGAGCGGACGCGTGATAAACGCCTTAAGGGCGCTCTGCTCACGCTTGAGTGTGCAGTCGATTTCGCCCAGCTCGCAAATCCACGTTGAAAGCGCCGAGATGACGCTGTCTTTATTCCTCACGTCGATAACGGCTCCCTCTGTGAACCACTCGGGTTTAAGCGCCATACGCCTGAAAAACGAGGTTTTTCCGCAACCCTGCTCACCCTGAAGAACGAGCACGCCCTCGGAGCTTACAGGCTTTTCCGGACTGTTGTAGGCGAGCGCCACAGCCTGGATAAACCACTTTTTTACGAGGAGCATATCGAACTCGTCATAAATCCCGAGCATAGCGCAGAGCACAGCGTGATTACCCTCGTCGTCATTTTCGTGGGCTTCGAGCATTTCGTGAATCGGATTATAGCGATTCGCGTCGGCAATGTTGAAAATATACTGTTCGATCAGCTTTGTGCCCTGCCCGAGTCCGACAACGCCGTCACTTCGCAGATTATCGAGCACGATAAGCGGAAGCACGCTGAGAATATTTGAGCGTGAATACTTCTCAAACAAAGCCTCTGCCCCGTACCCGCTCACCTCGATGCGCTTTGTCGCGAGGTTGAGCCTGACCTTTAAATCAAGCTTGCTCAGAGCGTCCTCAATGACATACTCGCACAGCCTGTTGTATTTTGAAAACGGTTTTTCGCCGCCGCTGTTTTTCCGCGTCTTTCTGAGCTCCGAGAGGAACCTCGTCTTTTTCTGCTGAGCGATTGACATATCGAGCAGAACGTCGTTCACGATTCCGTCGCGTGTCGCTTCACTGTCAAGCGAAAGCAGGAAGTCAATCACAGCCGAGGAACAGACGTTGCAGTCCGCCTCGAGGTAGAGAAGCTTGAGCACGTCGGTGTTGTAGCTTTCGCCGTCGATATAAATCTGCCCTTCATAGCTGAGCAGATTGTCGATATTGAGCTGATGGCGCTTGTTCTTTGAGAGCACGTCGGCTTCCTCAACCGAGTGTGAAAGCAGCTTTCGCCAATTTTGAGTATTAATAAAAATACCTCCCTTTTTTTAGTAGGAAGCCGTAAGTTCAGTGGTCGGCAGTCACTGAACTAAGCCTCCCACTATCCCCGCAAAAAGAGAAAAAGTTGCATTGTTTAATGCAACTTTTCAAAAATTGTAACTATTTTTTTATTCTTAACTATTCAGCGTTCCCGTGCTTAGCGCCTTGAGGTACGCGTTGATAAAGCCGTCGAGGTCGCCGTCCATAACCTTTTCGATGTTGCCTGTTTCAAACGAGGTGCGGTGGTCTTTGACCATTGTATAAGGCATAAAGACATAGGAGCGAATCTGCGAGCCCCAGGTGATTTCCTTCTGGACGCCCTTGATATCCTCGATTTTGTCGAGGTGCTCGCGCTCCTTGATTTCCATCAGCTTTGACATTAGCATTTTCATAGCGACGTCACGGTTCTGATACTGGCTTCGCTCAACCTGGCTGGCTACTACAATGCCTGTCGGGATATGGGTAAGACGAACGGCTGACGAGGTTTTGTTAACCTTCTGACCGCCTGCTCCGCTGGCGCGGTAAACGTCCATTTTGATATCCTCGGGGTTGATATCAACGTGAATATCGTCGTTTATTTCGGGCATAACTTCAAGGGAGGCAAAGCTCGTGTGGCGTCTGCCCTGCGAGTCAAACGGCGAAACCCTGACGAGTCGGTGGACTCCCGCCTCGCTCTTGAGGTAACCGTAGGCGTTCTCGCCCTCAACAAGCAGCACGGCGGATTTAAGTCCCGCCTCGTCGCCGTCGAG
Organism: Ruminococcus sp.; assembly: GCA_024690465.1. Lineage (GTDB taxonomy): Bacteria > Bacillota > Clostridia > Oscillospirales > Acutalibacteraceae > Ruminococcoides. The sequence continues at coordinate 1,738 of JAILPC010000193.1, read as the reverse complement.
ATAGTCGACCGTCTTGGTCTTGAAATCGTGATCGGCTGCCCAGCGTGTGTACATTCTGAAAAGCATTTCAGCCCAGTCCTGAGCCTCTGTTCCGCCCGAACCCGCGTGGAACGTGAGGATAGCGTTGTTCTTGTCGTACTCGCCCGTGAGCAGAGTCTTGAGCTTCTGCTTCGAAAGCTCGCTCTCGACCGCCTCAACCTCGGCTAAAGCCTCGTCGTATAGGCTCTCGTCCTCCTCCTCGTTATAAAGCTCAATCAGAGCGTGTGTATCGTCATAGTGAGCTTTGAGCCTGTTATACTCCTCGACAGTACCCTTGAGCGCTCCTGTTTTCTGGAGCACAGCCTGGGATTTTTCGACGTCATCCCAGAACCCCGGCTCTGTCGCCTTGAGCTCAAGCTGCTGTATTTCAGACATCATAGCCTTGAGTCCGAGCGCGTCCTGAAGGTCGTCGATGTCGGGTTTTGAATTTTCAAGTCTGAGTAAAAGCTCTTCAAACTGAACCATATTTTTCCTCCATTCAAATGGAAAGTGATAAGCGGTAAGAAAGATTAAAATATTAAAATATTAAAATGTTAAAGCGAACTTCGCTCTTCGCTCTTCCTTCAATCCTCAAACAATTATATCAAATTATTCACCAATTGTAAATATAATAACGTTATAATAACTTGTTGCACTTTATGCGTACTTATGGTATAATACTACAAATTATCCGAATAGGAGTATGTTAATGGAATTCAAAGGATTAGAATGTCCTGTATGTGATATAGCGGTCAAAGACGGCGATGACATTGTGGTTTGTCCCGACTGCGGAGCTCCGCACCACAGAGAATGTTGGGAGAAAGAAAACCGCTGCGCCTGTGAGGACAGACACGGTGAGGACTTTGACTACAGCCGTGACACGGACAATCAGCCCGACATAACCGTCTGTCCCGTATGCTCTCAGGAGAACGCAAAGGACGCTTTTTACTGCTCAAAATGCGGCACTCCGCTCAATACGGGGACTCAGCAGACATACCAAAACAGAAATCAGAACAACACCAATCCGTTCGCTTCGGCGTTTGACCCTATGGCGGGAGTTGATCCCGAAGAGGATATGAGCGGCGTAACGGCGGGTGAGCTTGCGAAGTTTGTCGGAAGCAGCACTCAGTATTTTATGAGAGTTTTCAACAAAATCAAAACATTCGGCAGAAGCAAATTCAGCTTTTGCGCGTTTATCTTCAACGGCTTCTATCTTCTGTACAGAAAGATGTACAAGCTCGGAGCGATAATTGCGTCTGTTATGATTTTGATGATGCTTGCGGAAATGTACATCCAGTACAGCCCCGCGTACTCGGCATTATCGAAGGCGATTGAGGCGAGCGCCTCGACCGCGACAGGCTATCTGTCGGGATACACGTCTGTTTTAAACGCGTATATGTCATTGGATTTCAACAATCAGGTGTTGATTTTCATTATGATGATGTGCTCTTCACTGAGGCTCGGAATCCAGATTGTCGTCGGAATATTCGCCAACCGCTGGTATTTCAGACATTGCAGAACTCAGGTAAAAAGCATTAAGGAAAACAGCGAAAACCCGAACAAGGAAATCGAGAAAAAAGGCGGAGTAAACCTTGCTCCCGCAATCAGCCTCGGAGCAATCTACGCCGCGATATATCTTATCCCGTTTTTCATTTTCGGATACTAAAATATAATTAAATATTAAATATTAAATATTAAAAATTAAAGATTAAAAATGAAT
>JAILPC010000183.1 GCA_024690465.1 Ruminococcus sp. | reverse complement strand
TCACTACAATTAAATTGGTGTCGATGACGCAGGGGGTCCACCCGTTCCCATACCGAACACGGAAGTTAAGCCCTGTAGTGCCGAAGATAGTTGGCTGGAGACGGCCTGTGAAAATAGGAAGATGCCAATATCTGTTGTAGTGAGTTTTCTTTTTTATATAGGTATTTCTATGAAAAAAGTTTCAGTTATTTTTTTCCTTATTGTATTTACTCTCAACTTTGTATCGTGTAAGGAAACTATAAATTCAAAGAACGAAAATTATAAAAACGCGTTCGGGTATAAGCAGTATGTCAGCGACCGCGGCACGGGATATAAGGATTATCCGTATTTCAATACCGAAACCGCGGGTGAAGAAAACAGCAAAGCCCGTAAGTACTTTGAGTCAAACAGCAGAAGCAATCCGGCGGGCTTTTTGTATACGGATTTTGAGGACGGAATTTGTATCAATAAGTATCTGGGCAGTTTAGATTTTTTTGCTGAAGAAAATGTGATAAATATTCCTGAAACGATAGACGGCAAGCCTGTCGTGAAACTCGGTTCATATATTGAAAAGGATGAGGATTCGGGATTTTATGACGCGTTCAGTCCTTTCGGAGATGTTAGAAACTGCACGCTTAATCTGCCGTCAGGCATTAAATATATAGAAAACGCTTCGCTTTGGGAGTTTGTGGGCTGCATTGAGGACGAGGACCTAAAAGCCAAATCGCCGCATATCCATAAGATAAATGTTGACGATAATAATCCTTATTACTCTTCAAAGAACGGTATACTGCTGAGCAAGGATTGCAAGACATTATTATATGATTATAACTGCTGTGCTTCAGGTAACGAGGCTTACACCGTCCCCGATTATGTAGAGGTATTTGCTCCTATGAACGGCGTTTCTTCAGATTATGAATATATCACTATCCCTAAAAATGTAAAGAAGATAGATACATATATTCAAGACGCTGGCGAAGAATACAATAATAACATTTCGGTTAAGGGGAATAAGGGAACTGCCGCGGAAAAGTGGGCGAAAAACAATAATGTTCCTTTTGTTGAGATGAATTAAAAAACTTCCGACTTGTATTTTGCGCAGGTCGGTTTTTTCTTTAACTTTTCAAGCTTATTTCATATACTTTTCACATAAGGCGTTTATTATTAGACCATAGAAATTAATTTGGAGGTATCCACTATGACTTATAATCCTTATGACAACAAATTTATGCCTGACAACGGCAGCAATAATGACCAGGAGAACGCAACACGTTTTTCAGAGCCTACAGTACCGCCTGTTGCTCCTCAACACGAGCAGCCGATTGGTTATACCGAGCAGACAGCACCGCCTGTTGTTCCTCAGCACGAGCAGACAGTTGATTATACCGAGCAGACAGCACCGCCTGTTGTTCCTCAACATGAGCAGGCGGTCGGCTATACAGAACCGAATGTTGCCCCGCCGACACACACTCCCGAACTCGATTATACGGTGGATGAGTATTACAAAGAGCACTTTGCCGATGAGAACTATGCGGCTGACAGCTATGCTCGTTACGGCGAGAGTTATTATAATGAAGAACCTGTTCAGCAGGCTCCCGCTTATGAGCCGCAACCTGTGAGTACAAACCACGAGTACGCGAATATTTACAGTTCGTCACCGTACACAAGCAGTTCACAGACCAGGAAAAAGAAGGTTAAGAAAGAGAAGAAACCCGTATCACGCAGCGCGCTTGTCATTGTTTTGCTCGTAAGTATCCTGAGTTCAATGCTCCTCGGCGTAGGCGGCGGATATTTCGCGGCGAACGTTCTTTCAAAGAACTCAGCGAGCGGCAGCGCTCTCACGGTCAGTCAGTCTGACAGCAACAGCTCAAGCTACGCTTCATCAACGGCGAACCTCACCACGACGCAGATTGTTGATAAAACAGCTGACGCGGTTGTTGAGATTACCACGGAGTCGGTTGTCACGGGCTCGTTCTCACAGCAGTATATCCAAAGCGGCGCAGGCTCGGGCGTAATTGTTTCGAAAGACGGTTATATCGTAACCAACTACCACGTAATTGAAGGTGCGTCAAACATCACCGTAACGCTCCGCGACCAGACAGAGTACACGGACGTCAAGGTTGTCGGCACATATGCCGCGGGTGATATCGCTCTGCTCAAAATTACTCCGAAGAAAACTCTCGCAGCCGCGACGCTCGGCAATTCTGAGAAAATAGCTGTAGGCGACTACGCGGTAGTAATCGGAAATCCTCTCGGACAGCTCGGCGGTTCGGTAACAGACGGAATTATCAGCGCTCTCGACAGAGAGGTTACCATTGACGACGAGACATACAATCTTCTCCAGACAAACGCGGAAATCAGCCCCGGCAACTCGGGCGGCGGACTCTTTAACGGCAACGGCGAGCTCATCGGTATCGTAAACGCCAAGTCGAGCTCGAACTCCGCTGAGGGTATCGGATTCGCGATTCCCGTCAACGATGTTGTTGATATTATCTCCGACCTCAAGCAGTACGGCTATGTTAAAGGTCAGATAGACCTCGGAATGTCGCTTACAGACGTCAGCTCCACAGCACAGCTGTGGATGTTCGGCGCTAACCAGACAGGCGTGTATGTTACAAGCGTAAACGCGGGAAGCAACGCGGCGAAGGCAGGCTTCAAGGTGGGCGATGTAATCACGGGTATCAACAGCACGGAGATTAAGTCCAAGACAGAGCTCAAGGCTTCTCTCAAAAAGCTTTCCGTAGGCGATAAAGTCAAGTTTACCGTGTACCGCTCGGGTCAGAAGGGTACCATCGAAATGCAGCTCGAGGAGTCAAAAGCCGACGCCAACACATCATCTAAGGAGTCGTCATCCAACGAGAGCAGCGACGATTGGGCAAACAATCCGTGGAGCATTTTCAACTGATTTAGAATTTAATATAAAGGGGCTGAGGTTTTCAGCTCCTTTTCTTTTTGTGTTCACATAATTTTCAGAAAACTTATAAATACAATTCAAAAAAGCATTATATCATAAATATGAAAACAAGGAGGAGTAGTTACACACTCGCCAGATGTGGCAAAAGCCAGCGACATAAAATACGAGCTTAAAAAGGGTAGACAAAGTTAATTTAGTATAATACTCCCGCAAAACTTACATTTGCCATACATTGTTTATATTTGCCATGCATTACCCTTTAACATAGCGGGAGATAACAGGAGCTGTTCAGTATTGAGCAGCTCCTTATTTCTTGTATTAAATAAAATATTATGTTAAACTGAGGTATAAAAATGTTGTTTTGTTTCGTCTATATAGTAAAGGGGGTTGTTTTATGAAAAAATTGCTGTCAATAATTCTTGCTGTGCTTATGCTGATGACTGTGTTTTCAAGCGGCTTTGCCGTTTCAGCGAAAACAAGTGTGAGCGCGACTAGGATTAAGCTTGCGAATGTCTCCAAGGGAATAAAAATCACATGGAATAAAGCTAAAGGCGCCAAGAAATATGAGCTCATGAGAAAAGTCTCAGGCACTAAAAAGTACAGTGTGATCAAAAAGTTTTCAAGCTTTGGAGCGAAGAGCTTTATTGACAAAAAAGCAAAAGCGGGCAAGAAGTACATCTATGCCCTGAAAGCCGTTAACGGCGAGGCGTCGGCAACCTCTCCGACAGCGTCAATGGTGCGCCTTACGGCTCCGAAAAATGTCAGGATAATAAAAGGAAAAAGGATAATTACTTCGTCATATACCGCTTATGAGCCCGATTCTTTGAAATGGAACAAGGTTAAGGGGGCGAAAAAATACTATGTTTACCGTTCCGAATATAAAGGCAAAAAATGGAGCGCATATAAAAAAATAAGCTCATCATCGTCAACCCATGATTACTTTTATACTCATTCGGGCAGATACACCAGATTCAAGGTTGCCGCCGTAAACGGAAAATCAGTCAGCGCGTTGAGCTCAGCCAAAAAAAAGATATTACAACTCGACAGCTCATATGTAATAGCGGAAAAAACCGACGGCGCTGTTCTTGCTGATTGGGAAACAATAGGCGGTGTTGATAAGTACCAGCTGTATCGCAGTGACGACGAAGGTGCTTTCAGGCTCATTAAGACATTGAAAGGTCAAAATAATACGCTTTACATGGACGAGACAGTTAAAAAAGGCACTTTCTATACCTATTATGTTATCGGTGTAAAGGATAAAGTAAAGTCTGAAAAAGATATCGACGAAACAGACAGTTCGGTATACTACGACGATTGTGATTACGCGATTGAACTCGGAGAGAACAACGATTTCTTCTCGTCTGTTGTTACGCTTTTGGACAACCTGACGATATCATACAGTAATGTTGCATATGAATCGAGCAATACGGATGTACTGAAAACGAACGTTACTACCGATGAAAGCGGCTTACAGAAGCTAAGCCTTGAAGGCGTCAGCCTCGGATACGCAACGCTGACAGGAACCACGACTATGCAGTTCTTCGACGATGATGGGCCTGATATATCCTCGGCAAGTCTCAAAATCCGCGTACAGGATACGCCTGTTTATCTTGCAAGGTTAAAGACGGGTTCTGTCGGCTCTCTTAACAGACTTGCTGTTCCGAAGAATATACGCTCGTTGATTTCTCTTGCTGAAAACTCTCTGAAGCTGACAAGCTCCGATACTTCTGTTGTCAAGGTCAAATACAAAGATAATGTTCCGTATTTTGAAGGAGTCAGCGCGGGCGAGGCAACGCTCACGCTAAGAGTTGGTGTACCCAAGGGCTACGGCGGCGAGTATGAGTTGCTCAAGAACTTCAGCGCGAATTTTAAAGTTCAGGTATATTAAGCACGCCTAGGGGCTATCAGGGCTCCGCAGCCGAGAAATACGCGAAAAAGAACGGTTTTAAGTTCATTTATTTATAAAAAATCACATTTGCCCGACACTTCAGGTGTCGGGCTCTTTTTGACGTTTTCCACAAAATATGGGGTAAAAGAACGATATAAACCACAATTTGTCGAACAAATTAGTTACAATTTGTAACAGTGACTAAAACCTGCTTGTTATCGGCAAATATTTTATAGGGTTTCTACATTCTTTACAAAATCTTGCTCTAAACGGTTGCAATTGGAGGCGATTTTTGTTATAATTGTTACAGATTTGTTACAAGCCGCATTGCTATTGACTTTTTGAATAAATCAAGGCAATACCGCACAATTCAAGGTGCACGCCTTGCTTGAATATTGTTCCGTCAGACTGTCCAATAATCAGCACCCATACGTCAGTATGCGTACCGATTATTTGTCCACTCTGACGAAAAATTTTGCTGTGCAATCCGCACACCCGAATTATACGGTATTACCTTAAAAATTTTTCGCGGTTTGGGAGGATAATGTATGATATTTGTAAAAAGACATCTTAAGAAAATTCTGACAATTTCACTTGCGTTGATTATTCTCGCTTCAGTATGTCTCGCTGGCACTATTTCGTCACACGCGAGCGGTACGGGCGCAGGCCTGGCGGAATGGGCGCTCAACGCGTATTACAGCCATTGGAGCTACGTTTACGGCGGAGCTACACCCGGAGCGGTAGACTGCTCGGGACTTATCTATTCATATTGCGGCGGCGAACGCTGCAGCCTTGAGTATGTTACTCCCGAAATCGGTTATGTAAGGTCTGGTATCCCCAGAGTTCACGGCCTCGGACTTCACCAGCCCGGTCACTTCGGCGTATATATCGGCGACGGCATGGCTGTCGACGCTCGTGACGAGAGCTCGGGCGTATGCTACGACTCAGTATCGGGCAAGAGCTGGGTAGAGTGGTTCAAGGTTGCCGCGTGTACCTACATCACAAACGGTTGGGAACAGTTCAACGGCAATTACTATTACTACGAAAACGGCGAGTATGTTGTAAACACAAGCCGTGAAATCGGCGGAGTTACATACAACTTTAACTCCAGCGGTGCTTCCGACAAAACTCCCGAGGATATGAACGCTGTTGCTAACTCAAGCGGCGGTTCGTCCTCAGGCTCGGGCAGCTCAAAGAAGAGCACTGACTCCAGTTCCGACTCAGGCTCCGACGATGAGGACACGTCAGAGAGCACAAAATCCAATGTATTAAAAGTAGGCTCAAGCGGCGACGATGTAACAAAGCTTCAGAACCGTCTTGCAGAGCTCGGTTTCTATGACGGCGAAGTTACGGGTTATTTCGGCGATGCTACAGAGGCAGCGTACAAGAAATTCCAGAAAGCCGCGGGACTTAACCCCGACGGTATCGCGGGTGAGGACGAGCTTCAGCTCCTTTATTCCGACGACGCTCCTTCAGCTAAGGCTGAGAAAAAGAACGACGAGGAAGAAGAGAAGGACGACGGCGTATACACCATCGGCGATATGGGCGACAAGGTAACCGCTATTCAGCAGCAGCTGACTGACTTAGGATATTACAGCGCTGAGATTACAGGTTACTTCGGTGAGGTCACCGAGCAGGCTGTCAAGGACTTCCAGACTGTTAACGGTATCGAGGTTACAGGTGTTGTTGACGAGTTCACATACGAGGTTCTGTTCTCCGAGGGCGCTGTAGCGAATACAGTTGAAGAGACCGAAGAGGAGACGGAAGAGGTTGAGGAAGTTCAGCCCGAAACAGAGCCCGCCACAGAGCAGGTTGTTGAACAGCCCAAGACTATATCTGAGATTGCGGGGGACAACCTTGCTGTAGCTCAGAAGGTTGTTGTCAAGACTAACCGTCTCACCAAGAACGCGCTCAAGTCCTATGACGAAAAGACTGTTGAAGTTACCGCCAACGGCAAGAACAACTCCAATTTCCTTATCTGGATGTTTGTAGTTCTTGCAATCGCGGCGGCGGCTACGGGATTTATGTTCATCAACGGCAAGCGCAAAGCGGCATACAGCGGCGCTCGCGTTAAAGGCGAGAAGAAAAAGCCCGAAGTACCTGTCAGGTATTGGTAATATGAATATAAGGAGCTGAGTAATCAGCTCCTTTTTGTATATGATGTAAAATCTGGTTTAATTCTATTGAAATCCGAGTTTTTTTGAGTTATACTAAACTTTGGAAGAGTGGATGAAAAAAATTATAACCCTATATAGCAAAGGAGTTAGTTTTATGAATACTTCTGTTTTTGAAACCTATGAATCCGAAGTCCGTTCATATTGCCGTCATTTCCCGACTGTTTTCACAAAAGCTGTCGGCGCTGAGTTCTATGACGAGGACGGAAATAAATATATCGATTTTTTTTGCGGCGCGGGCGCTGTAAACTACGGTCACAACAATCCCGAGATTAAAAAGAAGTTAATCGAATATCTTGAGTCTGACGGAATTATCCACGCTCTCGATATGTATACTATCCCCAAAAGAGAGTTCATCGAGACCTTTGAGGAGAAGATTCTCAAGCCTCGCGGACTTAACTATAAAATCCAGTTCCCGGGACCTACAGGCACAAACGCCAACGAGGCGGCGCTCAAGCTCGCCCGTAAGGTCAAAGGCAGACAGAACGTGTTCGCGCTTATGGGCGCTTTCCACGGTATGACGCTCGGTTCGCTCGCGCTCACAACCGACAAGAGCTCGCGCAGAGGCGCGGGAGTAGGACTTGACGATGTGACGTTTATTCCCGCTCCCTATATGTTCCCCGAGCTCGACACTGTCGCATATATGCAGAGACTTATCGACGACGACCACAGCGGAGTTGAAAAGCCCGCGGCGCTCTTTATCGAGACAATCCAGGCTGAGGGTGGCATTAGAGTATTCGACGCCGAGTGGCTTCAGGCTGTCCGCAGGTTCTGTAACGACAACGATATTCTCCTCGTAGTTGACGACGTTCAGGTAGGCTGCTGCCGCAGCGGTTCGTTCTTCTCGTTCGAGAGAGCGGGTATCGTTCCCGATATCGTTACAATGTCAAAATCAATCGGCGGTTACGGTATGCCGCTTTCGATTACACTCTTTAAGCCCGAGCTCGACATCTGGTCACCGGGTGAGCACAACGGCACATTCCGCGGCAACCAGCTTGCTTTTATCGCGGCTAAGGGCGGTATTGAGTATATGCTCGCAAACAAGGTTGACGAGCAGTCAAAGGCAAAGGGCGAGATTGTCAAGAAGTTTGTTGAGGAGAGAATCCTTCCTGTTGACAGCCGCATTGAACTTAGAGGTCTCGGACTTATCTGGGGTATCGACTTCGAGAAAATCCCCGTAAAAGGTCTTGCTGACAAGATTGAGGAAACCTGCTTCTCCCACGGTCTTATCATCGAGGGCGCGGGCAGAAAGAACTCGGTCGTTAAGATTATGCCCCCGCTGGTTATCAGCGAGGAACTGCTTCTCAAAGGACTCGAAATCATCGAGCAGTCCGTCAAGGAAGAACTCGCGAAGTTATAATTTATGGTTAAAGGCTGTCGCTTAAGCTGCAGCCTTTTTGTTGTGTTTTTTATTGCGGAGGACAGTCGGCTTCGAATCTCTTGTTTACATTTAATAAAGTAATAACCCCAGAGCAAATAAATAGCTCTGGGGTTATTACTTGGCGGAGGACAAGAGATTCGAACTCTCGCGCCGGTTACCCGACCTACTCCCTTAGCAGGGGAGCCTCTTCACCACTTGAGTAATCCTCCGTATGGTAAAGTGTTTAATTATTTTGGCGGAGAGGAAGGGATTCGAACCCTTGGTCCCTTGCGGGATCACTAGTTTTCAAGACTAGCTCCTTAAACCACTCGGACACCTCTCCAAGCTTTTTTCAGCATTTATGATGATATCACAAAGACGTCGCTTTGTCAAGGCTTTTTGTCTTGACAAAATCAAGCGGCTATTATAAAATATTAAAGTCATCTGCGCCAATAGCTCAGTTGGATAGAGCATTCGCCTCCTAAGAAATTGTTGCAACACACACTTTTGGT
>JAILPC010000056.1 GCA_024690465.1 Ruminococcus sp. | reverse complement strand
ATCGTTTGTATTTACGGCACCGTACGTGTAGAGATACGCTTGCATTTCATCAGAATAACGGAATACATCCATACCCTTTTTATACGGCAGATAACGGAAGCCGACATTATCAATCGTCTGAGATTTATATTCTTCATCATAATTACCATTCAGAATACCGTTGATAAATGTCTTTTGAGATTCAGCATTCGCCAGATGAACTGATGCGGAATTCTGTCTGTAAGCACCGTTCTCAGCTGTTGCGTAGAGTACGCCGCCGCCGACTAGAGTTCCGAAAGCTGTCGCGTCGATAATATAGAAGTTGTGCCTTACCTTCTGGGTGTCATTTTCGTAGAAGGTTTCTTGATGAGCGGGAGCAATACTGGAATAAACCGAGTTGGTTCTGGCTGTCGCCTTAACGGTATACCAATCAAATTTATAAGTTATACCGTCCTCGGTTTCTTCGCCTGAGTCTTGGTACATACCAAATCTGGCGTTATATGTCCGTCCCTTGCCGATGACGGCATTCTCGCCGTTTTGTTCAATATACCAATCACTATCAGTTCCCGCATCCAAAGGCGCGGCTGATATCTGCCTTTGAGGATTATTAATATCTTTGACTTCATAAGCCTGATCGACAGTCTGCTGGTAATATCCCTTATAGACAATACTGGTAGTACCATTATAATAAATAACCTTATACTTATGAGGTGTATGCGTCATGGTAACTTCATATTTGTACATGGTACCGTTATTTGTAGTAGTTACATCCTCTTCTCTAACAGTCTGATTTTCAAGCGTGTAATCAAAGTAGTTGCTCTTGATCATGGGTTGTACTGACGCGGCTGCAGCAACAGCATTCCCGTTCTCTCCACCGTTAATTTCACTAACGTGTTGGTTATTTACGATGATATCACTGAGCTTAACCGTCTTGGTATAACTGGCGTTCTTGGGCGGTTTATCGGGATCATAAATATAGTTTCCGTCGTCGGTGTTGTAGTCTTTGAAATTATATGTAATCTGAACACGCTTGTTTTGTTCGCCGCTAGGCGTATAAACCGCGACATAGGTATAATCTCCGTCGGCATTATTCGGGGCTTTGTTCAGGTTAATATCAGTACTGCTGATATAATTCTCTTCCGTCAATGTGCCCGTCTTATCATAAAGAGCCCAATGATCAAAATAATAATAGTTGCCGCCGTAACTGATATCTGTTTTTGCCTTAGCTTTTACGTTATAACCAAAGTTATATGTGTACACGTAATCAATTACAATCGGTTTACCTGACGCGGGAGCGTTAGTAAACGTAATCGTACGTTTATTCAAATCAGCGGTATAATCCGTGGTACTTACACCGTCAACTTTTACGCTTCTGATTGTGCTTATACTGCCGCCGTTAGCTATTTCAAATTCACATTCAGTACCATCTCCGGTAAAAAACGCGGTTTCGTTTGTGGTATCTTTAGCGCCGTAAAGAACTGAATATCTGTAACTGCCGTTAATCAAATCTTCATCTAGAACTCCATTAGTTCTGATATCAGCAAATTCATTATTATAATCAGTGTCACCATTGTTACGCAAAACTGCCTTAAATGTTTTTGTTGATGAGTTAAAGGCGATATTGTTGAAGAACTTCATATGTGTGGAGTCAGCTTTGAGCCAAAGCGTTCCGGTACGCGCCACGGTTCTGCTTATGTCAAATCCGCTATATGTAGTTTCTTCGTAATCATTTACTACCACTTTGCTTACTGGTATTCTGCCGTTTTCAACAAGGTCGATATCATAATTATCTCTCAGATTAGTTAATGAGATTTCTGTTGAATAAATCGCGTCTGAGCCCGGAACCAAGAAGAATTCATACGGCAAAAAGCCGTTGAGGTGTGTAACAGAATCTGTATAAGGAACATACAGGATGGGATTACCCGGATTGTCGTTCATATCAGCGTAAATCGTGATTTTATCATACGCGACATAGAAATAAAGATTTTGATAATCCGCGCTGAAGCTTACTGTTGAATTGGATTCCGCTGTTCCTAAGCTGGCGTGGAGAGTAATTTCATATTTTCCGGGATCAGTCGGTTTCCATTTTTGATTGCTGTTATAGCTTACGCCTGAAGAAGCGCCGGGTCTTGTTACGGTAAATGACGTATAGCTAACTGTCTGAGCTGAACCGCCTGAAGACGCAGGTCCAGCAAGTGAAGAATTTCTATACGAAATATCAAGTCTGCTCATAATGTCATTTAATGAATACCCGACATCGTTAGTTTCGCACAAATTAAACAAGTCGTTGGTAATTTCGTTAACAACAATACTATTGCCTGTAAAATCTTCGAATTTCGCAACGTCGCTGACAGTCGCTTCGGGAGAAGCCGATGTCGTAACATCTTTCAAATCCAGGTAATATTTTCCGTATTTATACCTGCTGTTTGAGCTGTCGTAAGCGACATTATTGCTTGTAGCGTCATTTAGTCTTACATCGTCTGTCAGCATAAAATCGACGTCATCATCATCGAGATCAAGTATGGTTGTGCCGCTTGCGCGATAGATTATAAAGCTGCAGTACCCTTTATATTCAAAGCTGTAAAGATATTTATGGATATTTTCGGTATTGGTTTCACCTTCATATTTCATTAAGAAATCTTCGGTATTGCCGCTGGCTACGGGGTCAGCTTCAGTTTCAAACAGCTTATTCTGTTTTTCTGTATTCCATACATGGATTTTAACATTATCGGAGTAATTCGCAAGAACGTAGATTGTGTTGGTCTTCAACTTGCGATTAACAGCATCAAAAGCATCCTCAAGATCTGAGCGTAAACCATCGTAATAGCTTGTAGTCGGAGAGTTTGTATTATAATCCACAACATAATTCGGGTTTATAATCTTATCGCTGACCGCACCAGCCGCGTTAGTCAGACTACCATCAAAAGCGCTATATAGAGTCTGTTTCTCTGGAACATCAAGTATATCGTATAACGTAACACCTTTATCTCTGTGTAATATATAAGAGTTATAAAGCTTGATATATGCTTTTTGAATCGGTGAATATGTAACGTTTACCGTTACCGTTACGGCAGGAGTGTTATTGATAGAAGAGTTTGTGGGGATAATGTTGAAGGTGTAGTCAGAGGTAGCTTCAGGATCAAGTCCTATGTTCTTTGGAGATGTATATACAAACGGTGAACTATTATTATTGTCATCTTGATATGATATAGTTCCATTCTTAGCAGCTATTCCAGTCGGAGTTATTGTAACACTCTGGCCAGCGTATGCTCCGCTGATACGCAAATCTGCGTTTCTGGGAACATATATGGGTGACGACTTAGTTCCGCTTGTGGGATATGTCTTTCCAAGATAAACATAAGTTGCTCCTAATGTGTTATTCACAGTACTATCATCTGCCGCAGGGCGCGAAAACTCAACTTTTGTTGAACCATAGTGCAAATCACCGTTAGTAAATTTAAAGCCGGCAACTCTCTCGAATGTAGAGGATATTGTTGAAAGCTTAACAATATTAGATGTACCTGTATTGTTGTTTGATACCCTATTATGTGAAGCCCAAACCCAGATTTCGCCTGTGCTTAGCAACTGAGCTTCGTCAACCGCAACCCAGCCAAAAGTGTCGTTTACATATATCATTAAAGAAAATTTGTATTCTTTACTATTAGCAATATAATCACACGAACCGTTTGGGAAAGTTGAAACACCAGCTCGTGAACAAGATCCTTCAAGATAGTCAAGCAAAAGTTTTGTATAGGCGTTTTCATTATTATTTACTGTTTTTGTTAATGAAAAATTTGAATCTCCACCCGTGTGTGCTGTTTTTTCATTAGTTAAAAGCTTAGGAAACATAAACGCACTGTCTCTGGTAGCGCCGCCTGCGGTTGCACCAAATGAACAATATGATGAATTATTTGTAATTTCCAATCTTTTAGCTATATTTGCCCACGATTCCTGATCATTTTTAACAAGTCCTTGATCGTATGGATATGGACTAACATTCAGCTTATCAACAATACCTTCTACATGAGTTTCATTTGTCGCTGACTCCAATGAATCATAAGCCGGAATATTACTCGGTGTAAAACCCGCCTGAATCAACAATTTGATATAAGCCATGATTACATCTGAACCGCCAACTACTCTGGTTGAAGCGTTCATAGTATTTGCGCCGTTATTAGCGGAATAGATTTTACCGGACCACCTGCTGTCACCTGTTCCCCATGTACGGAAGTCGTCGTAAGACTCATTTTGAACAGTCACACTGATATAAACATCTTGAGCGGGCATTTCGAAGGTAAACCTATAGTCTGATGAAGAAGAAATAATGCCGGTAATATCGTTACCAAGCTCGTCTTTAAAATAGACATGATCTATGTAATAATCAATATCAGGGTGTTCAGGATCATTTACAGGGTTAATTAATATACTCACAGTGGTGCTGTAGCCTGCTGAGTTCTTTTTTTGAGCGTATGTAAAATGGTCAGTGCTCGCATTTCCGCCTTCATAGTAGATATTGTAAATTACGGGAGTAATGTTGCAGGTAATAGTGGCATCAGTGCTTTGAGTTATAGGCGGAGAAGCAGAGGTATTTGTTGCTCTGAACTCACTAGGTTTAACCGTAAACTCCTTTGGACTGGCAGTCTCAGTAGCATTAAATGAATTCAAATTGGCGGAATTGCTCGTTGTCCAGTTCACAAACGAATAGTAGCAAGGATCGGGAATGTATTTGATACTTATTGTCGCGCGTGAGGGAACGTAGTCACCTGTATTAAACTCTACGCTCTCTTCATCATCAATTGTATATGTAGCCTTTACAG
>JAILPC010000055.1 GCA_024690465.1 Ruminococcus sp. | reverse complement strand
TTTATAGATTCTTCCTTCGTTGAGGATTTTTGACAGCCACAAGGGCATCGCTCCCTGAACCTTAACCTCGAGGATTGAGTAACCCTCGGGCAGAAGCGGTTCGCCGTCCATTGAAACCCTCAAATCCAAGTCGTCCATACGGAACCTCGGGTTGTTGTCTATGGTGAGCCTGAGGTCACCGTTGGGCTCGTAGTAGGCTGTTCTGTCATAGATAATCAAACAAGCGGGAACCAGCTCATTCTGTGATACAAAGTAGTCTATTTCCTTATTTATCTGACCCTCGCCGAGGTCGTCCGTTTCACCTCCCAAATAGCTTTCGATCTCAGGGATTGTACTGCGTATCCGTCTTTTATAGACAACTCCGTACGCCTTTCGCTTGAGTTCCAGAAACACTGGAGAATTGTCGTCAGCCAATCCGTAGGAACGAAGTCTGAGCTTTTCCTTGAACACAGGCTTATCATTTGACTCGCGTATGAACCTGTAGTCGGGTGTGTCATAGTAGAGCGACGCTATGGAGGTCTTGCCGAACTCGTCAACATACAAATGGCCTTTCAGTCTATCTATTAAAAAGTCCTCCTGCTCCTTTGTGATGATATATTTGAGCTCGTAGCGTTTCATAACCGCAATCGGGTTGATTACTACTGTAGTGTTATTCATCTAAAGCACCTCCGTATCATTTATTCTGTCGGTATAATAATACGGAAGTATTGAAGAAAAATTGAAAAAATCCTAAAACTGTTAAGTTTCACAAAAGCTTCATAAAGACTTCACACTTTTGAATTATCAACGTCAAACGTAAGCGTTTCACATACAAAAATCGGCACCCGTTTCACGAGTGCCGATAAATAAGGAGGGAGATATGTAGGCAAATGTCAATTTCTTGACAATTACTTTACTTTAACCTTAATTGTCACGGTCTTGGATTTGGCTTTATACGCCGTGTTCCCTTTGACTGTGACCTTGACCTTAATTTTATAGGTGCTGCCCTTTTTGAGCCCTTTCTTGACAGTAAGTTTGCCTGTCTTAGCGTTAATGCTTATCTTTGCGTTGCCCGACATCTTCTTATATACTACAGAACCTTTTGCATTTTTGACTGTCAAAACCTTTGAAGCCTTAAACGCGCTATTCTTTTTAGCTTTAGCTGTAACGGTTCTGCCCTTTACAGTCATTTTATTGGCTCTTTTTACTATCTTTATCTTTACGGAAGCGACCTTGCCGTTATTCTTCGCGGTTATAGTTACCGTACCCGCCTTTTTGCCGATAACCTTTCCTGTTGAGGATACAGTCGCAACCTTTGTATTGCTTGACTTAAAGGTGGTCTTTCCAAGAGGATTTGTTACCGCAGCCTTAACTGTTGTGTACGCGTTAACATAAATCGTTTTCTTTGCCGCTGTGAGCTTGATTTTTGTTTGAGCGGGCAGTGTTGACTGAGTGCTTTCTGTAGAAGATGTAGGTTCTGAAGTTTCCGCGGAAGTTGGAGCAGATGTGCTCTCAACTGGCTCGGTAGCCGCTGTTGTATTCTCGGTAGCTTCCGTTGTTTGAGTTTCCTGAGTATCTTCAGTAGCCTGAGTTGTTTCGGCTGTTTGAGAGGACTCTGTTGCTTCAGTTGCTTCTGTCGCCTCTGTAGTTGAGGTATCTTCTGTTGTTTTAGCCTTTGTTGTTACAACTACGTTGAGCTCTCCCGTAATCTTTGTGATGCGGTATGTGTTCGCTAAAGTCGCCGACTGGTCTTTGAGGTTTTTATAATTTGAGGTTGGTGTTACCGTAACGCTCTCCACTTCATAGCCATCAGCAGGCACTACGGTGAAATTCACCTGACCGTTGCCCGAACTGTCAGGAGCACCCGATGAGCTGTCGCGGGGAACCGCGGAACTCACATTGGTTTCAGACACCTTTGAATAATCCTGTGTATGGTAGACATTTATTGTTGCGTTACCGTCTGTGGTGAAATTAACCGCGTAACCTTTGTCTGACTGGGTTTCGCTTGTTGCTTCAGTGGCTGTTGTAGCGCTTGTAGAAGCTTCTTCCTCTGTGTATTCTGTCACCGAATTAAGCGCGGGGATTGTCTTGTATTCGACCTTTTCGCAGTCGGAGCAGGTGTATTTGATTAAGCCCGCTTCAGTAGCGGTCGACGCTTTCACAATAGTGCCGTTATCCCAGTTGTGAGCAAAAGCGTTTGACTTGCCGGTGTTTACGCTTGAACCTGTAGAAACAGAGCAGGTGCCGAGGTTAGGCTGTGAATAAAGCAGATAATTAATATTTCTGACGAGCTTTTCACTTCTGAGAACAGTACCCGAGCTTGTGACATTAACTACCGTGTTCGCGTTGTAGGAGCTTGTGCTTGTGTAAGCCTTCTGACTTGAATTTGAAAGATTCACACCCATTCCGCGTGAGCCCGCTGCGAATATTGTAGCGCCGTTTATGGTAACAGTGCCGTCGGCGTCAATCGGCGAGTTATCGCCGCCGCTCTGCATTGAAAGAACGGTTAAATCTCCGCCGAGCAGATTTAAAGCGCCGTTTGAGTCGAGCCCGTCGCCCATACAGTTGACGTAAACGCTTCCGCCGTAGACGTTAATTGAATAGTTACCTGTTGAGGTTTGTCCGCCTGGATTGAAGCCGCCCTGTCCGGGTCCGCCTTGACCTTGTCCGCCCTGTCCCGGTCGGAAAGTGTCGTTGCCGCCCTGCGCTGGGTCTGAGCCGTTTGAGCTGCCACCCGCAGCGTTGATTCCGTCGTCAGACGCAATAACATAATACTTGCCCGAATAAATGTTAACCACAGCTCCCTCCAAGCCCTCATAGCTTGAATTGACAGTGATTTCGGGGTCGCGTTCATAGCCGTTCTCTGTTCCGAGGGTAAGAGTCACGTCAGCGTGTACGCCGTCGTCTCCTGTGTAAATATTAAAAGTACCACCCGTTATTGTGACGTAGCCATCGGAATGAACCGCGTCGTCGGCTGTGTTGAGGTTGAATGTACCGCCCGAAATAATTATTGACGTGGTGGGATTATCGGCGTCAGCCACATTGTTGCTGGAGGCTTTCAGTCCCTTGCAGCTCATTGTGTCCTTGTTGAAGGACGAGCTGTTGTAGCCGCTGAGTGTTTTAATCGTAAAATCACCGTTGTTAATAGTGAGCTTTTCCGCAGCGACAATTCCGTCGCCCTGAGCGTTTATATTAAAAGCACCGCCGTTGATTGTGACAGTACCCGCTGAGGCAGTGTCGCCCTCGTCAGGCTGGGATTTGATACCGTCGTTGCCCGAGGTGACGTCAAATGTACCCGCGTTGATAACAATACTTCCGTCAAAGCCTATGCCGTTGTTTACGGCTGTCGCCTTGATGGTTCCGCCGTCAACCTTAAGCGAGCTTTCCGCGCCGCCCTTAATCGCGTTCTTGGCGTTGCCGACAGCGTTTAGAGTTCCGTCGCCGAAAATAGTGAGCGCTGAACCTGACTTAACCTTTATCGCCGCGCCCTCAAAATTATCGGGGTCGGTGGTTTCCTTTGAGGCTTCCTCGTTGTTGGTGATTGTGCTTGTACCGACAAGCTTCATCAGAACAGAGGAGCTTTTCTTAACGATAATCGGAGCTGTGTCCGAATTAGAAAGAGTGAGATTGTCAAGAATAAGAGTTACATTCGACAAGCTCTTGCTGACTTCAATTTTCCCCTCGGCGCATGAGCCCTTAATTCTGTAAGTTCCGTCCGAGGTGATTGTCAGTGACGTTCCGTCAATTGAATAGCCCGAGCCGCTTACCGTTTCGGTTATAGCGTCGCTTGTGAATGTAAGCGTTGCTTGCTCTTTTGAGTATGCACCCGCTGTCAGCGGAAATACCGACATAAGCATTAACGCGGCGAGTATTACGCTGAATAGTTTTCTTGTTTTCATTGTGTTGACCTCCAATCAAAAGAATAATCTCCTGTATTACAACCATATAATACAGGAGATTTATTGAAGAAATATTGAAATTTTTTAATTTTCCACGTCAGTCCGTGAATTTCCTATTTAAACAATGCTATCCCCCTGACCATAATACTTATGTCAAGTTTTGGATAGTAAATATAGGTTCTACGCTCGACTATTCTGATTTAAACTGTTTTTAAACTAACCTCAAAAATAACTTTCCCGTCCTTACAGTCAACTGTAATTTCGCCCTTATGGATATCAACTATGGACTTCGCTATCGAAAGTCCGAGTCCGTAGTGATTGCCGCCGTCGTCGTTTCTCGCCTCATTCATACGATAGAAGCGGTCAAAGAGCAAGGCGCGTTTTTCCTCGGGAATTACTTCGCCGTTGTTAATAACCGTCAGAACCGCTTTATTATGATTCTTTATAAGCTTAACCTCAATATCACCGCCCGAAGAATGTTCGATAGCGTTGTCAATCAGAATCGACACAAGCTGACTGAGCTGAGAGGAGTTGCCGTTTACATTTATCTCATCCTCGACTTTTTCGTAGTTAATCTCAATGCCCTTATCAAAAGCTATGCTCTCAAAGGGTAAAATCTCGCCGATAACGATATGGCTTAAATCAACCTTTTCAAGCTTCACTTCACTCTTATCTGTTTTTGTAAGCGTCATAAGCTGTTTGATAAGAATTGACATCCGCTCGTTTTCATAGACGATGTTTTTGAGCCAGCGGTTCTCGCCGATTTCACCCTCAAGCACCTCGGCGTTTGTGGAAATAACTGTCACGGGAGTTTTCAGCTCGTGGCCCGCGTCGGAGA
This sequence comes from Ruminococcus sp., assembly GCA_024690465.1. Taxonomy (GTDB): domain Bacteria; phylum Bacillota; class Clostridia; order Oscillospirales; family Acutalibacteraceae; genus Ruminococcoides. The sequence goes on along the minus strand of JAILPC010000055.1, from coordinate 2,599 downwards.
TAAAACGCTTCTGCGCTTCGTGGTTTTTCTCGAGCGGACGAATAATCAGATTCGCGAGAAGTATCGACAGCGCGAAAACTATCACCAGAGAAACAACTCCGAATATCAGAGTGTATTTTATCAGAGTTTCGGCGTTTTTGTCGAAATTTGAGCTGTCCATAAATACAACAAGCGTATAATCGTCGGTTTTTTTAATCAGATAATTAAAACCCTCAAGTTTACCCTTGTTTCCGCCTGATTCCAACGCGGTCTTTGCCAAGGTGGTCAGGTCCTCGTTCGTCATAGACTGACTGCTGTTGTCTACATTTTCAACCTTATTATCTTCGTCAAACGAAACGGAATACATAGCCGCGGCATCATAGGCTCTTTCATCTTCAGGTTTTTGCGGCGGTCGGTCTTCCTCTCGCATATTCTTTTTGTCAGGCTTTGAGAAGCCGTCCTCGTCATCATACATTTCGCAGTAACGCTCCAGCATACGCTCGTCCTTTTGGGACATCTCGCGATAACTCGAAAAATAGATAACTCCGAACGTGCCCGCTATGAGCAGCGTCATAATCGTCATTATAGAGGCGACTATTTTTATTTTTGATTTTTTAAACATATCAGTCACCCTCTCTGAGCTCGTAACCGATTCCCCTGACCGATTTTATCTGAGTTTTAGCTCCTATAAATTTGAGCTTTTTTCTTGTAAATGATATGTAAACCTCAACATTGTTATACTCAGCCTCGCTGTCATAATTCCAGATTTTCATAGCGAGGCTCTCGCGCTCCATAACCTTATTCTGATTAATAAGAAGGTGGCGCATTATGTTGAATTCCTTTTCCTTCAGGCGAACCGACTGACCGTTCGACTTGCAGATAAGCATACAACTATCGGTATTCAGCTCAATATCGCCGAACTCGAGCGTGTTATCGTTATTAACGCCCGAATACCTTCTCTCAAGCGCCCGAAGCCTTGCGAGGAGCTCCTTTGTCATAAACGGTTTTGTGAGGTAATCGTCAGCGCCGCTGTCAAGCCCCTCAACCTTGTCGTCAAGCTCGCCCTTCGCCGTAAGCATAAGGATAGGCGTTTTTATACCATCCCGCCTTAACTGCTTCGCAATCTCAAAGCCCGACATCCCAGGCAGCATAACGTCGAGGATCATAATATCATAGGCGTCGCTCTGAGCGGCGTAAAGCCCCTCGTCGCCGTCGTTCATAATATCAACCTCGTAGTTTTCTTTCCTGAGAATAGCGGCTAAAGCCTCAGCCATTCTTTTCTCATCCTCAACCAAAAGCAAGCGCATTAAATCACCTCTTGTGAATCATTTAATCTATTATATCACAGTTTTTTAAAAAAGTATTGTTTTTTGCTAACATTATTCATTCATTCGGTTTTGCTGGTTGCATACCGCCGTCGGGAGCGTTATCGCCGCCACCGTTTGAACTGCTTGTTGAAACAACCTCAATCGTTTCGCCCTTTGAGCTTGTGCCCGCTTTGTATTCCTTGCCGTTCACATAAAGCTTGTGACCATTGAGCTCAATGCTGTCTTTATCGCAAGTCAGGGATGTGATGTAGCTGTCGCCCGTAAGCACCCACTTTGAGTCGCTGTCGAGTTCAACGTAAATCTCGCCTGCCTGACCGTCGCTATTAATCGCGCCTTTAAAGGTGGATTTTTTACTGAGATAGAGGTTGAGGTTTGATACATCGTCAATAAGCATATCTCCGTTTATAGTCTGGTCGTTTGCGTAAAGGCTGACCTGTCCGCCGTTTGAGCCCTCGTTGCCCCAGCCTGCCGCAGAAGCTCTGAGGAAATAGCCCTTACTGTCCTTGTTGGTTATTTCGGCGTTTTTCAGAGTAATCTTTGTGGCTGTGTTATTGACGAAGAAAACGTCACCGTTCTGATTTGTAAGAGTGCCGCCGTTCATCGTGAATGAGGAAAGCCCCTCCGCGGCGTCGCCTGACATAGACTGATAAATCATAACCGCCTGATACCAGTCGGATTTATCACTGTTTTTAGTGTTATTGTCGGCATTCAGATTAACGTTGTTGAGAGTAACGCTGTTCTTGCCCTCAACTACCACACCTTGTGAAGCTGTAGATTTCATCTCGGCGTTGCTGACAGTTATATCGGCTGTCGAGTAAATTACAGGTGAGCCTGTGCCCGAGGTAGTGTAGCTTCCGCCGTCAACATTGACCGTACCGCCGCCTCGGTCAGAGCGAATCGCCGCCGAGGATCTGCCCGAGGTTTTTATCGTAAGATTAGAGGCGTTCATTGTTCCTCCGCCAGTGGTCATCAAACCGCCCGAGCAGTTGCCGCTCGTCTCGATATATGAATCGGAAATATTAACGGTTGTGCCATCTCCGTAGCTGAACACAGCGTTCGCGTGAGTGCCGTTGGTTTTTATAACCATATCGCTGAGATTAAGCGTCCCCTTGTTCGTGGCGAATATAGCCGAGTTGTCGCCATAAAAATCCGCCTCGTCGTTCTGTGAACTGTCTCCTGTTTTTACAACCTTGGTATTCTTATAGTTTTTTGATTCTCCGTCCGCTGTTATCGCGTGCTCGCCGCCGTTGCTGTTTTTAACAGTTTTCGTAGTCTTAATATCATCCTCGCTT
>JAILPC010000046.1 GCA_024690465.1 Ruminococcus sp. | reverse complement strand
AGCATGAGTATTCTCGTTTGTTGCGAAACATTAAAACAAGAAGGCGGCTCAAACGAGCCGTCCTCTTGTTTATAGCGACTAAATCTGTAAGCCGGGTTCTGTCGTGAACAGTCATCTATCTTGGCGCCGCGTTGCCGCGCGCGCTCGACGCCACCTCCACGGGACAGCCGAGCAGGCTTAATGTCCCTCCGCGGTGTTGCTCCAAGGCAGGGTTTACACGCCAGGTACGTCTCCGTACCAGCGGTGAGCTCTTACCTCACCTTTCCACCCTTACCGAAAAATCGGCGGTTATTCTCTGTTGCACTATCCCTGGGGTCGCCCCCGGCGGCCGTTAGCCGTTACCTATGCTCTGCGGAGCCCGGACTTTCCTCGGAGAGTTCCTTTCGAAACATCCCCGCGACTGTTCAATTTACTCGCATAAATATTTTAATCTATTAGTTATTAAATGTCAAATACTTGAATTATTCGCTGAATTAATATATAATAACTCTTGGTAATTTTTCAAAGGAGTAATGATATGGACATCAGACAGGAAAGCTTAAAAAAGCATTATGAATGGGACGGCAAAATCGAGGTTATTTCCCGCGCGCCCATTAATGATAAGAATGACTTATCGCTCGCGTACACCCCGGGTGTTGCCGAGCCTTGTATGGAGATTAACAAGGATTATGAAAAAAGCTTTGAGCTTACACGACGTCATAATCTTGTGGCTGTAGTTACGGACGGCACGGCTGTGCTCGGTCTCGGTGATATCGGTCCTGAGGCGGGTATGCCTGTTATGGAGGGCAAATGCTGTCTGTTCAAAGAGTTTGCTGACGTTGACGCTTTCCCGATTTGTGTGAGAAGCAAGGACGTTGACGAAATAGTAAAGACAATCTACCTCATAAGCGGAAGCTTCGGCGGTATCAATCTTGAGGATATTGCTGCTCCGAGGTGTTTTGAAATCGAAAGAAAGCTCAAGGAAATCTGCGATATCCCCGTTTTTCACGATGACCAGCACGGTACAGCGGTAATCGTCGCGGCTGCTCTGATGAACGCTTTAAAGGTTGTAGACAAGAAAATTGACGAAATCAAGCTCGTAATAAGCGGCGCGGGTTCCGCGGGTATCGCTATTGCGAAACACGTTATGAATATCGGCGTTAAAAACGTTATTCTCGTAAACAGCAAGGGTATTATCAGCAAAGGACTCGCCACAAACAACTCCGAGCAGGAGTATATGGCGACAATCACCAACCCGGAAAACCTCACTGGTACGCTCGCTGACGCTATGATCGGCGCCGATGTTTTCCTCGGAGTTTCCGCTCCGGGTATTGTCAGCGAAGAAATGGTTAAATCAATGGCTGAGAAGCCTGTAGTTTTCGCTATGGCTAACCCGACGCCCGAGATTATGCCCGAAATGGCGAAGAAGGCGGGAGCTGTTGTTGTCGGAACAGGACGTTCTGACTTCCCGAACCAGATTAACAACGTGCTTTGCTTCCCCGGAATGTTCAGAGGCGCGCTTGATTGCAGAGCGAGCGAGATAAACGAGGAGATGAAAGTTGCCGCTTCTTATGCTCTGGCTGAGCTTGTAAGCGACGAAGAGCTCTCGCCTGATTATATCATTCCGGACGCTGTTGACAAGCGTGTAGGCAAAGCTGTGGCAAAAGCAGTAGTGAAAGCAGCGCACGATACAGGTGTTGCGAAAAAATAATAATTCAGATATGAAAAAGGCGTTCTTTTACGAACGCCTTTGTTTTATCCTTTTAATATTTCATTAGCCGCGAGCATAACGCCGAGTTTGCCCGCGTGGAAGTTAAGACTGCCCTGCATCCATACCGCGTACGGCTCTCTGAGCGGAGCGTCTGCTGAAAGTTCAATGGACGAACCCATCGTAAAAGCTCCCGCCGCCATAATAACCTTGTCCTCATACCCGGGCATATCGTCGGGATAAGGAGTGACAAAGCTGTCCACCGCTGAGGCGTGCTGAATTCCGACGCAGAACTTCTCGAGCTTTTCGGGTGTTCCGAGCATAATCAGCTGAATGATATCTCCCCTTTTTTCGTTATATTTCGGGGTAGATTCATATCCGAGAACATCAAACAGCGCAGCGGCGAAAACCGCGGTTTTGAGCGCTTCGCCTGTCGCGTGAGGAGCGTGATAAGCGCCGAGGAAGAGCTCGCGTGTAACGTCAAGCGTCGCGCCTATTTCTTTGCCTGTACCCGGTGTGGTGAGTCTGTATGAACACATCTCAACAAGGTCTGCCCTGCCCGCGATATAACCGCCTGTCGGAGCGATACCGCCGCCTGGGTTCTTAATCAGCGAGCCTGCCATAAGGTCTACGCCGCAGGAAAGCGGCTGTTTCTTCTCGACAAACTCACCGTAACAGTTATCGAGCATAATAATAACGTCCTTATTGACCTTGCGTACAGCCTTGACTATTTCTTCGATATCGTCACAGGTGAGCGTCGGACGGGTGCTGTAGCCTCTGGAACGCTGAATATATACCATTTTATAGCTGTCATCAAGCTTGTTTCCGATAGCCTCAATGTCTACCGAGCCGTCCTCTCTGAGGGCGGTTTCTTCATATTTAATGCTGAAATCAATCAGCGAACCCGGGTAATTGCCCTCAAGTCCGATTGCGCTTTTGAGCGTATCATACGGAGCGCCTGTTACGCTCAGCATCTTGTCATTCGGGCGCAGAACGCCGAACAAAGCGACAGTTAACGCGTGAGTACCGCTGACAAAATTGTAGCGCACAAGCGCGTCCTCGGCGTCAAAAACATAGGCGAACACTTTGTCGAGCACCTCTCTGCCCCTGTCGCCGTAGCCGTAACCCGTAGTGCCCGTAAAGTGGCTTTCGGAAACTCCCGCTTCCTGAAAGGCTTTTATCATTTTTTGCTGATTGTATTCCTGTATACTATCTATTTCCGCAAGCTTATCGGAACATAGCTTCATTGCTTTTTTCGACGCGTTAATTATTTCCTCGGAAATATTGAAAAATCCATTCATATTTTACTCCCTGTACTCTGCCCACTTACCGTATTCGGAAAATCCCAGTTTGTTATAGAACGCGATATTCTCATCAGGCGCGCGGTGAAGGTATACTGTCTTACCTTCATCAACCAGTACATTATTTATATATTTAATCAAAAAAGCTCCGTATCCTCTTTTTCTCAGTTCGGGATTGGTCGCCAAAGCTCCGAGCACGGCGCTGTCTTTGCTCTCGGACAGAGTCATAATGCACGACGCGGGCTCGTTCTCTTTTATCGCGTATAATCTGATTGTTCGCTGATTCAGCCTGTGGCTTACATCAAGCATAAAGCTTTCGTACGACGGAACCTTGAAGTTCTCGGAGGCAGAAGCGCGGATAATCGAGTAGACCTCTTTTACGCTCGGAACA
>JAILPC010000003.1 GCA_024690465.1 Ruminococcus sp. | reverse complement strand
AGAAACTGACCAAGCGAGGCTTGGTCAGTCCGTTAGAATACTATCTTAGACAGCATACTTTGAAATTGAATTGAACCGCCGTATGCCGAACGGCACGTACGGTGGTGTGAGAGGGCGGAGAAATTTCACCCTACTCGATTGAAATGAAGGGTTGACAAAAACCTAGTAATCTGATATGATATATATGCTTTAGGAAAGAGGTGCCTATAATGAACTACATCTTTACAGCATTATTAAGACAGAATTATCGTTTCGGACGAATGTGGCGATGTTATTAAAACCGTAAAAACAAACTATATTATTTAATGAAAGAGGTATTAATAATGAGCACATTAAAAGAAAGAAACTTAAAATTTGAAACACTTCAGCTCCACGTTGGACAGGAACAGGCAGACCCCGTAACCGACGCGCGCGCCGTGCCGATTTACGCAACAACATCATATGTATTCCACGACAGTCAGCATGCGGCAGACCGCTTCGGTCTCCGTGACGCGGGCAACATTTACGGCAGACTTACAAACCCAACACAGGGTGTTTTTGAGGAGCGTATCGCCGCGTTAGAGGGCGGCTCCGCGGCTCTGGCGGTGGCTTCGGGCGCAGCGGCTATAACTTACACAATCCAGGCTCTCGCAAAGGTGGGTGACAACATTGTAGCGGCCGAGACTATCTACGGCGGCACATATAATTTGCTCGCTCACACACTTCCTGAGTACGGCATTACAACAACCTTTGTTAACCCCGATGATGAGGACGCGTTCGAGAATTCAATAAAAGAGAACACAAAGGCGATTTATATCGAGTCTCTCGGTAATCCGAACTCAAATATTATAGATATAGAAAAGGTAGCGCAGATTGCTCACGCCCACAACATCCCCCTCGTTGTGGACAGCACATTCGCTACACCGTTTTTGCTCCGTCCCATTGAGTACGGCGCCGACATCGTAGTTCATTCCGCGACAAAGTTTATCGGCGGTCACGGCACCGCAATCGGCGGCGTGATTATTGAGAGCGGCAAGTTTGACTGGGCGGCTTCTGGCAAGTTCCCGCAGTTTTCCGAGCCCAATCTCTCCTACCACGGCGCGGTGTTCACAACGGCGGCTCCGGGAGCGGCTTTTGTAACATATATCCGAGCGATTCTGCTCCGCGACACAGGCTCAACCCTCTCGCCGTTCCACGCCTTCATCTTCCTGCAGGGACTTGAGACGCTTTCGCTTCGTGTTGAGCGCCACGCGGAAAACACCAAAAAGGTTGTGGAGTTCCTCGTGAATCATCCTCAGGTTGAGCGCGTAAACCATCCGTCGCTCGAGTCAAGCGGCTACGCTGATTTGTACAAAAAATATTTCCCGAACGGCGGCGGTTCAATCTTTACATTTGACATTAAAGGCGACGAGAAAACCGCTCAGAAGTTTATAGATAATCTACAGATTTTTTCACTTCTCGCAAACGTGGCGGACGTTAAGTCGCTCGCGATTCACCCCGCGTCAACAACTCATTCACAGCTCAGCGCGGGTGAGCTCGAGGAGCAGGGCATACGTCCCAACACAATCCGTCTGTCAATCGGCACAGAGCATATCGACGATATCCTCTTCGATTTACAGGAAGCGTTCGAAAGCGTTTAATATTCGCATACAACTAAATTGCCGCGTTTGCGGCAATTTTTTTGTTTATATTGACTAAACTATAAAAATATGTTAAACTAAGGTTTACATTAAACCTCCCACAGATAGGAGTGGATTCTATGGATTTAAAATTACTCGTTCCCGTTGCGGCAGGTGTTCTGGCGCTCTGCTTCGCGATTTATTTCGCGCTGTATATTCGTAAACAGGATGAGGGAACTGACAGGATGAAGAAGATTTCCCACGCTATCGCCAAAGGCGCGCGGGCTTTTCTTTTCGCAGAGTATAAAATCCTCATTGTTTTTGCGGCGGTGCTCTTTATCGCCATCGGATTTGTAATAAACTGGGGCACAGCCCTGTGTTTCATTCTCGGAGCTTTGTTCTCGACGCTCGCGGGCTACTTTGGTATGACGGTTGCCACAATGGCGAACGTCCGCACAGCCAACGCGGCGCGCGAAAAAGGAATGAACAGCGCGCTCAAGGTTGCCTTCCGCGGCGGCGCGGTTATGGGACTTTCCGTAGTCGGTCTCGGCGTAGTAGGCTTAGGCGCGGTTTTCCTGTTGCTCAACAATATGTTTAATCTTGTTGACAACAGCGAAATGCTCAATGTATTCACGGGTTTCAGCCTCGGCGCGTCATCAATAGCTTTGTTTGCCCGTGTAGGCGGCGGTATCTACACAAAAGCTGCTGACGTAGGCGCTGACCTCGTCGGTAAGGTTGAGGCAGGTATTCCCGAGGACGACCCGCGAAATCCCGCGACTATCGCCGATAACGTAGGCGACAACGTCGGCGACGTAGCAGGTATGGGCGCCGACCTTTTTGAGAGCTATGTGGGCTCGATAGTTTCCGCAATCACTCTCGCGTTCGCGAGCTTCTCGGGCGCAGCGAAGATGAGCGCGGCACTTTTCCCGATGATTCTTTGCTCAATCGGTATCCTGGGCTCGGTTATCGCCGTATTCTTTGTACGCGGCAACGGCTCCAACCCTCAGCGCGCGCTTAACCTCGGCGAGTATATCTCTACCGCTTTGGTTGTAATCTGCGGCGGACTTCTGAGCTGGTTTATGTTCAAATCATTAAATCCGTTCTTCTGTATTCTCGCGGGACTTGTTGTCGGAACGGCAATCGGTAAGCTTACCGAAATGTACACTTCCGACCGCTTCCGCTCTGTAAAGAGTATTTCCGAGAGCTCAAAAACAGGCTCGGCTACAAATATTATTACGGGTCTCGGCGTTGGTATGAAATCCACCGCTATCCCGATTATCTTTATCGTTATCGGTATTCTTGTATCCTACTATGTTATGGCGCAGGACGGCGCGGGACTATATGGCATCGCGCTCGCGGCGGTAGGTATGCTTTCAACAACAGGTATGACAATCGCTGTTGACGCGTACGGTCCTATCGCGGACAACGCGGGCGGTATCGCCGAAATGAGCGAGCTCGACCCGCACGTCCGAGAGATTACCGATAAGCTCGACAGCGTCGGCAACACAACCGCTGCTATCGGCAAAGGCTTTGCGATAGGCTCAGCGGCTCTCACGGCTCTGGCGCTTTTTGCTTCATTTGCTCACACAGCGGGAATCGCGGACGGCGGAATGTCCATTCTCAGCCCCAAGGTTGTCGCGGGACTGTTCATCGGTGGTATGCTTCCGTTTTTGTTCTCCGCGTTCACAATGGACAGCGTCGGCAAGGCGGCTAACAAGATGATAGCCGAGGTTCGCCGCCAGTTCAAGGAGAAGCCCGGTATTCTCGAGAGCAAAGAGGATCCGGATTATTCAAAGTGCGTTTCAATCTCCACAAACGCCGCGCTTAAAGAGATGATTCTCCCGGGTGTTATGGCGGTTGTAGCTCCGCTTCTGGTGGGATATCTTCTCGGTGTTGAGGCTCTCGGCGGCTTGCTCGCGGGCTCTCTGATTACAGGCGTTATGCTCGCAATCTTTATGGCGAACTCAGGCGGCGCCTGGGATAACGCCAAGAAGTATATCGAGACCACGCCCGACGGCAAGAACTCCAACGCCCACAAGGCAGCAGTCGTAGGCGACACGGTAGGCGACCCGTTCAAGGATACGTCAGGCCCGTCAATCAACATTCTGATAAAGCTTATGACAATTGTTTCTCTCGTTTTCGCCACAGCGTTTATGGCTGTCAACGGCGGCGCGGGATTGCTGAATTTCTGATAAAAACAAGGAGCGTCAGTTGCGACGCTCCTTTTTACCATTCAAAAACTGTCGGAGAACTTTTCTCCGGCAGTTTATACTTTTTGTAGGTGTTGTTGTGCAGTGATTTGAGCAGCAGATTTATCAGTATGCTTGCAATGAACATGACTGTTGAGCTCATATACCAGTAACCGCCCGTGTTGAAGAAGTAGAAATCCTCCCAGCCGCCGTTTTTTTCGCCGACCACAAGAACCTGAGTAAGATACACCGTGCCGTAAATCAGCGTCGGCACAAGCGCCCACAAAACGTTTTTGAACGATATTTCACAGTTTGTCTCGAGCAGGGTGAACGTGTAGAACGCGAGCATCGGCGAGATAAGGTGTGTAAAAATTCCCGTATCATTCAGAAACAGCGGATAACCGAAGGTCGGGCCCAAAAACAGCATAACCGTGAAAAACGTCAGTGTAACCGACGCCGTGCAGACATATTTTATCACTATAGCGAACCTCGGGAGTTTTTCCGCCTTGCCTCTGAGCGCGCGAACCTCAAAAGGTATCATTATCATCGAGCCTATCATACTCAGCACGTTGGAGTCTGTAGTGAAGAACCGAAAACTCTGCGGCCCCGAGCGTATGAAAGCGTCCTTGTTACCCAGAAAAAACGATAAAATTACCGCCGTGGTGACGATTACGATTACTGAGTTCAGCGCAATCGCCACGGCGATTTTTCTTTTAATAATCATAGTTATATTTTGAACTGATTTCATCTTTTTATTCGGAATTTGTTAACCTAACATTACATCTAAAAGCATCATTAAAGCAAAACCGCCCACAATTCCCATTGTCGCGAGATAAGGATTTTCGCTCTGGTTTTTCTGACATTCGGGTATAAGCTCGTGCACGGCAACAAGTATCATAGCTCCCGCGGCAAACGCAAGCGCGTAGGGCAGAATCGCCTCAATGTACACAACAAGCAAAGCTCCGACCACACCCGAAACAGGTTCAACCATACCCGACAAAATCCCGACAAGAAAGCTTTTGCGCCGGGAAAATCCTTCTCTCCGCAGAGGAACAGACACCGCTGCTCCCTCGGGAAAGTTCTGAAGCCCTATACCGACGGCGATAGTTATGGCGCCCATCAGCGCTTCGTTCGAGAAAGCGCCGCCCTGCAAAGCTCCGAACGCAACGCCTACGGCGAGTCCCTCGGGAATGTTGTGCAGCGTAATCGAGAGAACGAGCATCAGTATTCTGTTGAGCCTTTCGTTCCTGTCGCCCGAGGAGCTATTCGCTCTGCCTTGAGCAAATCCGACGGCTTTGTCGGATATCCACATAAACACCGCCCCGAACAAAAAACCCAGCGTTGCTACGAGATACGGCGGAAGTCCCGACGCGTCCTCGGCGCGTTCTATAGCGGGCTGAAGAAGCGACCAGAAGCTCGCAGCAATCATAACTCCCGAGGCAAATCCGAGCATAAGGTTGAGCACTTTTACGTTCGGCTTAATAAAAAAGACGACTGTTGCCGCTCCGAGACCGTTCACAAACCATGTTCCCAGAGTAGCGACAAGCGCCATAAATACAAGATTACTCATTAAACCACCCGTATTATATTATTAATGGCTTGGATTTTTGGTGACAAAAAAGCTGCGTTAAAAAACGTATAGGAAACATGCAGAATGAAGAAATTTGAAGAAATTTCATCACAGTCCCGCTAATAGGACAGCAGACGATGTATAATATAAATGTAAGCTAAATGTAAGCTAAGTTAATTGCAAAACTAAATGTAAAAAATTTCGTGGAGGTTAATTATGAAAAACACTGTAAAATTTTTTGAAGAATTCCTGCTGGACGGCGGAGTAAATCATCCCGATATGTATATCGTGAACGAGCCCGAGGATTTTTCCCCGAGCGGCGTTGTCAGCGCGGCATTTATCAACCGCTTTGCCGAGAGTAACAGATACGACTTCAAATATGATATGATTGCTTAATTAGGACTTGACTGAGCAGACTTCTGATGATAAAATAAGAAATAGTTTTACGGCTGAAAAGCTATTCAGGAGGAAACAATAATGAAGAAAATTATTAAATTATCCGCATTGGTTATGGCTGTTATGATGTGTTGCTGTATTTTTTTGGCATGCGGAGAGGAAGAAGCAAAAAACTACCATTCAGGCAAAGAGTACGCTGCGGCGAACTACCAGGATGTCAAGAAGAATGTAAAGTATGAAGACAACAAAACCATGACAAAGGTTATGAAGGATATAACAGCAGGCAAATATGACAACCAGGTTGTTGAAATGGAAGGCATAAACACACTATACGGCTCAAGCTGCGGTATCCTCGAAAAGAACAAGGACGGTACACTCGTCGGAGCTATGTACTATCTAATTGACAGTAATTTCCCCACAGATTATCCTGAGAAAGACGCTCATATCAAGCTCAGAGGTCTTGTTGTAGTCAACAAAGAAAACGGTGCCCGTCACCTTGAGGTTCCCAAGGACCAGCTCCAGATTCTCGATTGATAGGATTAACTTAACGAATTTGCATAAAATTGCCGCCTTCGGGCGGCTTTTTTTCTTAAGACCGTTTATTGAACTTTGTTTTGCGATATGATATAATATTTTGTTGATAATGAATTAATCGGAGGCAATTATGAGACTTGGTCTTGATATCGGTTCTACAACGATAAAATGTGTAGTTCTGAATGACGAGGGCAATTTAATATACAAAACCTACCAGCGGCACTACTCACAGATTACCGAAAAAATCGGAGAGATTCTCTCATTGGTACGCAGTGAGGTTGAGGGTGCCGAAAACGCGCTTGTCGCACTCAGCGGAAGCGCGGGTATGGGCGTTGCCGAGGACTGCGGAATCGAATTTGTCCAGGAGGTTTACGCTACAAGAGTTGCGGCGAACACATATATCCCAGGCACAGACGTTGTTATAGAGCTCGGCGGTGAGGACGCGAAAATCCTATTCCTCTCGGGCGGTCTTGAGGTTCGTATGAACGGAACCTGCGCGGGCGGTACAGGCGCGTTTATCGACCAGATGGCTACACTTCTCAACGTTCCGCTTGAGGAGATGGATGAGCTCGCTAAGGGCTATGAAAAGACCTATACTATCGCGTCGCGCTGCGGCGTTTTCGCCAAGACAGATATCCAGCCTTTGCTCAACCAGGGCGCCAGAAAAGCTGATATCGCCGAAAGTATTTTCAGAGCGGTTGTGTCCCAGACTGTCGCGGGACTTGCCCAGGGACGTGAGATTAAGGGTCAGGTTGTATACCTCGGCGGACCGCTCACATTTATGTCGGAGCTCAGGAACTGCTTTGACAAAACCCTCAAAACCAAGGGTATCTGTCCCGAAAATTCACTCTACTACGTTGCTTTCGGCGCGGCACTCTGCGCTTCGGATACAATCAACTTTGACGAGGTCATCGAGCGGGTAAAGCATTATACGGGTTCGGGCAACTTTGCGTTCAATCCGCCCTTGTTCAACAACGAGGACGAGTACAAGGCGTTCGTCGAACGCCATAACAGGGCGTATGTCGCGACCACCGACCTGAAAAGCTACAAGGGCAAAGCTTATATCGGTATGGATTCGGGCTCAACCACCGTCAAGGCGGTTGTGCTTTCCGAAAACTGCGACCTTTTATATTCTGAGTATATGCCCTCAAAGGGCAATCCCGTTGAGCTTATCAAACAGTTTCTACAGAAAGTTTATGAGATAAATCCCGATATTCAGATTGCGTCGTCAGCCGTTACGGGCTACGGCGAGGATATCATCAAAAACGCTTTTTCCGTTGACTACGGCATTGTCGAGACGGTGGCTCACTTCACCGCCGCCAAGCACTTTATGCCCGATGTTGAGTTTATCATAGATATCGGCGGACAGGATATCAAGTGCTTTAAAATCCGCAACGGAGCGATTGACAACATCTTCCTCAACGAGGCGTGTTCCTCGGGCTGCGGAAGCTTCCTTCAGACCTTCGCCAACGCTCTCGGTTATTCGATTGAAGATTTTGCCGAGAAGGGTATCTACGCCAAGCGTCCCGTTGACCTCGGCTCACGCTGTACGGTGTTTATGAACTCGTCGGTAAAGCAGGCTCAGAAGGACGGCGCCACAATCGAGGATATCTCCGCGGGACTGTCGCTGTCAGTTGTCAAAAATGCTCTCTATAAGGTAATCCGCGCGGCTTCTCCCGACGAGCTCGGCAAGAGAATTGTCGTGCAGGGAGGTACCTTCCTCAACAACGCCGTTCTGCGTGCGTTTGAGCAGGAAATGGGCGTCAACGTTGTCCGCAGCAATATCGCGGGACTTATGGGAGCCTACGGCGCGGCGCTTTACTCTATGGCAAAGGCTATCGGCAAGGGCGTTGACAAGTCCTCAATTTCCTCAAAAGACGAGCTCGATAACTTTGAGCACAAGATTAAAGTCACCAACTGTGGTCTGTGCAACAACAACTGCCGACTAACAATAAACACATTCTCGGGCGGGAAAAAATTCATCGCGGGCAACCGCTGTGAGCGTCCGATTACCAAGAAAGAGCTTTCGACCGATCGCAATATTTTCGCCTATAAGCTCGAACTTCTTTCGGAATACAAGCCCGTTGAGGGTAAGCGAGGTACCATAGGTCTGCCTATGGGACTGAATATGTATGAGCTTCTGCCGTTCTGGTGGAGATTCTTTACGGATTTGGGTTTCAAGGTTGTTCACTCGCCTTATTCCAACCGCAAAATTTACCAGAAGGGGCAGCAGACTATCCCCAGCGATACAATCTGCTTTCCCGCCAAGCTTATGCACGGTCACGTTCAGTACCTGATCGACAAGGGTGTGGAGACTATCTTCTATCCCTGTATGTCCTACAACTTTGACGAGGGCAAGGGCGACAACCACTACAACTGTCCCGTTGTTGCCTACTATCCCGAGGTTATCAAGAACAATATGAAGGGCGTGCGTGACATCAACTTCATTATGCCGTACCTTGGTATACACCGCCCCAAGGACTTCGCCAAAAAGACGTTTGAAAAGCTCAAGCCGTATTTCAGCACGCTGACTGTCGAGGAAGTCAGGGCGGCGTCAAAGGCGGCATATAAAGAGTATGAAAACTATTTTGAAAAGCTGAGAAAGCGCGGCGACGAGATTATCGCGACAGCTGAAAACACAGGCCGCGAGATTATCGTGCTCGCGGGACGTCCCTATCACGTTGACCCCGAAATCAACCACGGCATCGACAAGCTTATCGCGGGATTTGACGTCTGCCTTATCAGCGAGGATATCGTGAGTGTGCGCGAGCCCAAGTTCCACACGAACGTGCTCAACCAGTGGACATACCATTCACGCCTTTATTCAGCTGCAAAATACATAAGCAAGCGCAGCGATATGCAGCTGGTTCAGCTCGTTTCGTTCGGTTGCGGCGTTGACGCGATTACTACCGACGAGGTGCGTGAAATCCTCGAGAAAAACAACAAGATTTACACTCAGATTAAGATAGACGAGATTACAAACCTCGGCGCGGTTAAAATCCGACTGAGGAGCTTGCTGTCGGCAATCGGCAGAGAATAGGAGGAGAAATGGCTGAATTAAAGTATAACGAAGAAGGCCGTCTCCTTTTCACCAAAGAGATGCGCAGCGAGGGCTATACAATCCTGACTCCCCAGATGATGCCCATACACTTCGAGATGCTCGAAAAGGTGTTCAGACACGCGGGCTATAATTTGAAGATAATGGACAAAACAGGTCCCGAAATCGCTCAGACAGGATTGAAGTATGTGCACAACGACACCTGTTATCCCGCTCTGCTCGTAATCGGACAGTTTATTTACACGCTCCAGTCGGGCGAGTACGACATCAATAAAACCGCCCTTATGATGACTCAGACGGGCGGCGGCTGCCGCGCGAGCAATTACATCTTCCTGCTCAGAAAAGCCCTGAAAAAAGCGGGCTTCGGCAATATCCCCGTAATTTCTCTTTCAATCGGAATGGAGAAAAACCCCGGTTTCAAGCTGACTGTTCCGCTCGTGAGACGCGGTCTCGCGGCTTTCGTTTACGGCGATTTGCTCACACTTCTGAGCAACCAGACAAAGGCGTATGAAATAAACAAGGGCGAGAGTATGCGCATCGTTGAAAAGTGGGTTGAAAAGCTCGTTGATGATTTCAACAAGGGCGACAGCTACCGCTTCAAGGAGATTGAAAAGTACGCCGACGAAATATGCAGGGAATTTTCCGAAATAAAGCTCAACAAAACGCCGAAGGTTAAGGTCGGCGTTGTCGGTGAGATTTATGTAAAATATTCGCGCCTCGCGAACAACGACCTCGTTCAGTTCCTCGAGGAACAGGACTGCGAGGTAAACGTCCCCGGTGTTCTGGGTTTCGCTATGTTCAAGGTCGATAACCGTATTGAGGACATCAAGCTCTACGGCGGCAGCGCGGTAAAGTTCAAGTTCTGCAACATCCTGTTCAACTATCTTACAAAGCTCGAAGCTATCCTTATCAAGTACACCACAAAGTATGGCTTCACGCCCCCGGGTGAGTACGC
The DNA here is from genome assembly GCA_024690465.1 of Ruminococcus sp. Classification (GTDB taxonomy): domain Bacteria; phylum Bacillota; class Clostridia; order Oscillospirales; family Acutalibacteraceae; genus Ruminococcoides. The sequence continues at coordinate 14,889 of JAILPC010000003.1, read as the reverse complement.
CCACATCAAAAAGCTTGTCAAACCTGTTATCGGCTACGGCTCAAAGATGGGCGAGGGCTGGCTGCTCACAGCAGAAATGCTCGAACTCGCCGAGAGCGGCTACGAGAACATTGTCTGTACTCAGCCCTTCGGTTGTCTGCCGAACCATATCAACGGCAAAGGCGCAATCCGCAGGATTAAGGAGCTCAATCCTCACGCCAACATAGTTTCAATTGACTATGACCCCGGCGCTCCCAAGGTTAACCAAGAGAACCGCATAAAGCTTATGCTTGCGGTGGGCAAAGAAGAGCTCGAAAAAGAACATCAACGCTATCAATAAGCAGATTATTATAAATAAAGAATAGAAAAAACGGAACATTTCACGAGAGATGTTCCGTTAATCTTTTATATTGTTTTGTTAAAGTGTTAACTGATCACTAACTGCTGACCGCTGTCCGCTGATTGCTAATCTGTCCAGATTGTGTCGTCCTTGCCCGAGCCGAGCTCAAAATGGTATTTTGCTATACCGAGGTCAACAGTTGAGAACGGACCCAACGCGGTTGTCGCGCGAACTTTTTCGTCGTCGATGAGTTCAAAAACAAATTTTTGCTGATTGATTGCCGTCGGCGCGAGCAGTGCCGCCTCAACACCCTTGACATACCACTCGGGCATTGCGCCTATGGTCTTGCTCACTTCGTTGAACTCTCTGTTTGTGTGCTGTGTGCCATCTTCGTTTGAATATCCTACCGCGATAACAGCCACCAGCTTTTCGCCGTTGTCAACCGACAGAACCTTTGGAACCTTTTTGTATGTTCCGCCTACCCAGCAGGTTTTGAGTCCGAGCGTCTGAGCCTCAAGCACAAGCTGTTCACCGTAATAACCGCAAAGCTCGCCGAGGTCGGGGCCCTTGCGTCCGATAAGCGCGATGTAGTTTCTGACGTTTCTAAACTTTCCGTAACGCGCTTTGATTCCCGAAAAAGCCTTCGGTTCATTTGTGAGGAGCTGCATATGAAGTCCGCTTTCGGCGTTAAAGGTTGTTATCAGTCTTTTGAGAGCCGCCGTGATAACGTCGTCTATCGGTGTGTTGTCATACACCCGCACCGAGTGCCGCTCGTGCATAGCCTGAAGTAAGTCCATATTCACAACTCCTTTTTAATAATCTGATATAAGTATATCATAGTATTTCGTAATAAACAATATACATAAATCCCGATATGTCCTAAGATATGTACTATATTATGTGATAATAATACCAAAAAATGCTCAATTTACTATTGGATTAAGAGCCGTTTTATAGTATAATAAATACGTATATGTATTACTGGAGGGTAAGTAAATGAGACTTCACGGTATAAAGGTACAGCACAAAAAGCATACCGCCGACTCAGCGCCCGTACGTCTGTCCGTGCCCGACGAGGTTTGTATTCCTATGTCAATGCACATAGGCAAGCCCGCCAAAGTCGCCGTAAAGCGCGGCGACGAGGTCAAGCGCGGTCAGCTCATAGGCGAGCGCGACGGATTTGTCAGCGCTCCAATTCATGCAAGCGTATCAGGCAAAGTCAGCAAGGTTGAGGAAATAACAATGTCTACAGGACAGAAGGTTCCCGCCGTTTTCATCAAGACGGACGGACTTCAGGAGAACGCCGAGGATATCGCTGCTCCCGATGTTCACGATTTCAAAAGTTTCGTAGAGGCTGTTGAGCTCAGCGGCGTCGTAGGTTTGGGCGGCGCAGGCTTCCCGACATTTGTCAAAGTTAATGTTGACGACCTCGATAAGATTGACGAGGTTGTCATCAACGCCGCCGAGTGCGAGCCCTACATAACATCCGACACACGCACAATGCTTGACAAGCCCGATTACGTGTTCAAGGGCATTGACGCCGTCAAAAAGTATATGGGCGTCAAGCGCTTCGTTATCGGAATAGAGGACAACAAAAAAGAAGCGATAAAGGTTATGAAGGACTATGCCTCAAAGACCGACGGTGTAGAGGTAAAAGTTCTTCCCTCGATTTATCCGCAGGGTGGCGAAAAAGTGCTCGTATATAATACAACGGGCAAGATTATCCCCAAAGGCGGACTTCCGCTCGCGGTCGGAGTAATCGTTATCAACATAACAACTCTCGCGTTTATCGCGGAGTATCTTGAGACGGGCATGCCGCTCGTTGAAAAGTGCATAACCGTTGACGGTTCGGCGGTAAACAATCCCGCAAACGTCATCGCGCCGATAGGTACTCCGATTGAAAAGCTGTTCGAAGCCTGCGGCGGCTTAAAGTGCGAGCCCGCAAAGATTCTCTACGGCGGTCCGATGATGGGCATTTCCGTTCCCTCTGTCGACACGCCCGTGCTCAAAATGACCAACGCGATTATCGCTATGGACGAAAAAGAGGCGACACCGCCTAAGACCACGCCATGTATCAACTGCGGCAACTGTCTCAGGCACTGTCCGTTCAAGCTCGACCCCAAGGGTATAATGAGTGCCTTTAATATCGGCGACAGCGAAGCTCTGGAGGCTCTCAACGTTGACCTGTGTATGGAATGCGGCTGCTGTTCCTACGTCTGTCCCGCAAAGCGTCCGCTGGTCCAGACAAATAAACTCGCAAAAATAAAGCTCAGAGAATATCTCAATTCAAAGAAAGAGGAGGGAACGAAATGAGAAAACTGATATCGTCCGTTTCCCCTCACGTCAACAGCCCGCTGACTACTCAGAAGATTATGCTCGACATGGTTATTGCGCTTTTGCCCGCGGGCATTGCGTCCGTTATCATCTTCGGGCTCAGAGCGCTGCTCGTAATCGGAGTATGCGTCGCAGTGTGTGTATTCTCGGAATGGGGCTTTGAAAAAATATGCAAAAAAGAGAACACAATCACCGACCTCTCGGCTGTCGTTACGGGACTTCTGCTCGCCTATAACCTGCCCGTGTCTATCCCGATATGGCAGGCGGCATTCGGCAGTATCGTCGCTATTGTTGTCGTAAAACAGCTTTTCGGCGGCATAGGTCAGAACTTCGCCAATCCCGCGATTACCGCGCGTATCATTATGATGACGGCTTTCTCGGGTACAATGACAAGCTGGGTGTTCCCCGACGGCGTTTCGTCGGCTACACCTCTCGCGCTTATGACCAAGGGCGATATGGCTTCCTTGCCTACATATCTCCAGATGTTCCTCGGCTGGCGCGGAGGATGTCTCGGCGAGACCTGCACGCTCGCGCTGCTGCTCGGCGGAATCTATCTGCTAATAAAAAAGGTAATAAGCTGGCATACGCCCGTCGCCTTTATCGGTACGGTCGCTCTGATGTCGCTTGTCTGCGGAAAGGACATACCCTACCAGCTTATGGCTGGCGGACTTATGCTCGGCGCGTTCTTTATGGCGACCGACTACTCCTCAACACCGCCCACAAAATGGGGCAAAATCATATTCGGTATCGGCTGCGGACTTATTACAATCTTAATCCGCTTCTGGGGCAACTTCCCCGAGGGCGTGAGCTTCTCAATTCTGATTATGAACATCCTTACACCATATATTACCAAGCTGACGCGCTCTAAGCCTTTCGGAACAGGGGGTGGCAAGCGATGAAGAACAACACGTTCAAAGAAATAATAATGCCCATTATTGTTTTAACCTGCATCTGTTTTGTTGTCACTGCCGCTCTTGCCTACATCAACCTCATCACCGCTCCCGTAATCAAAGCGGCTGACGAAAAGGCTGCGGCAGAAGCCAGAGCCGAGTTGCTCAGCGAGGCGGACAGCTTCACTCAGCTTGACACAAAAGGACTCCCGGGTGAGGTTACCGAAGCCTATAAGGCGGACAACGGCACGGGCTATGTGTTTATGCTGACAACAAAGGGCTACGGCGGCGATATAAGGCTGATATGCGGCATTAAATCCAACGGCTCTATCGAAAAAACAAAAACCTTATCACATTCGGAAACAAGCGGTATCGGCTCGCGCGTAGTCGATAACGACTCAAAATACAAAGACCAGTATGTCGGCAAGACCGCCGACAACGTTGACGAGGTTGACGCCGTATCGGGCGCTACAATCTCATCAAAAGCCTACAAAAAAGCGATTGACGCGACGTTTGAGGCATATGACACAGTAAAGGGGGCGGAGTAATGAATAAGCTTCAGAATTTTTCAAAAGGCTTAATCAGCGAAAACCCTGTTCTTGTGCTCATTCTCGGTACCTGTCCCACTCTCGCTACTTCAACCAACGTCGAGAGCGCGCTCGGAATGGGCGCGGCGGCGACAATCGTTCTGTTCTGCTCCAACATCGTCATCTCCGCTCTCAGGAAGGTTATTCCCGACAAGGTTCGTATTCCCTGTTTTATCGTGCTTATCGCGGGCTTCGTAACGATGGTTCAGATGCTCGTTAAGGCGTACGCTCCCGATTTGGACGCGTCGCTCGGAATTTACCTGCCGCTGATTGTTGTTAACTGCATCATCCTCGGCAGAGCTGAGATGTTTGCCCAGAAGAACACGGTTATCGATTCGGCGATTGATGCCCTCGGTATGGGCGCGGGCTTCACGCTCACGCTCGCCGCTATGGCTTCAATCCGCGAGATTTTCGGCAACGGCACCTGGATGGGTATTTCGATTCCCGTGCTTTCCGACAATCACGTTTCAATACTCACAATGGCTCCGGGCGGCTTCTTCGTATTCGGTCTGCTCATAGCTATTGTCAATAAGTTCTCCAAGAGCAAGCCCAAAAAGAAGGACTTCGGCTGCGCGGGCTGTCCGTCGGCTGGCGTTTGCGGCGGCTGTGCCGTAAAGGAGGGCAGTGATGACTAAGTTAATCATTATTCTGCTCTCGGCAGTATTTATCAACAACTATGTTTTAAACAGATTTTTGGGTATCTGTCCGTTCCTAGGCGTATCGAAAAAGCTCGATTCCGCCACGGGAATGAGCCTCGCCGTAATCTTCGTAATGCTCATAGCAACAGCGGTAACATGGCCTATACAGATGTATCTTCTCGAGCCGAACAACCTCGGATATCTCCAGACAATCGTCTTTATCCTTGTTATCGCGGCGCTCGTTCAGCTCGTTGAGATAGTGCTGAAAAAATACGTTCCCGCGCTCCACAAGGGACTAGGTGTGTATCTTCCTCTCATCACGACAAACTGCGCCGTTCTCGGCGTTACAATCCTTAATATCGACGAGGGCTACACATTCTTAGAAGCTATGGTTAACTCGCTCGGCAGCGGTCTGGGCTTCTTCCTTGCTATGGTTATGTTCTCGGGCGTGCGATCAAAGCTCGAGGGCGCGGATATTCCCAAGTCGTTCAAAGGCCTGCCGATTACACTCATTGCGGCGTCGATTACATCACTGTCGTTTATGGGTTTCGGCGGCGTAATCGAGAATTTGTTTGCATAAGGAGGTAATCGTATGAATGCTATTCTGATTGCGGTTATCCCCGTTGCGATAATCGGAATTATATGCGCTGTTATGCTCGTTGTCGCGTCAAAGGTTATGGCGGTCAAAGAGGACGAGCGCTTTCCCGCCGTCAGGGAGTGTCTCCCGGGCGCAAACTGCGGTGCCTGCGGCTACGCAGGCTGCGACGGCTACGCCAAGGCTCTCTGCGAGGACAGCAGTATTCCCGTCAACCTTTGTGTCCCGGGCGGAGCTTCGTGCGCTCAGGAACTGGGCGCGGTGCTCGGCGTTGAGGTCGGCGAAGTCGAGGCTAAGGTCGCGGTCGTTCATTGTCTCGGCGATTGTAATGTTACCGAGGACAGGGTTGAATACCGCGGAATGGAGAGCTGCGCGGCGGCTGAAATGATATTCGGCGGTAAGGGCAAGTGCGGTTGGGGCTGTCTTGGTCTCGGTGACTGCGCCAAAGCCTGTCCGCAGGACGCAATCTGCATACAGGACGGCATAGCGCGCGTCTATACTCCCGACTGTATCGGCTGCGGAATCTGTGTCAAAACCTGTCCCAATCACCTGATTTCACTCCACACCGCAAAGACCGTCACCGTCGTCACCTGTTCAAACAGGGACAAGGGCGCAGTCACACGCAAGGCGTGTACAAACGGCTGTATCGGCTGTAAAAAGTGCGAAAAAACCTGCGAGTTTGACGCAATTAAGGTTGTCAACAACCTCGCTGTTATCGACTACTCAAAGTGCACAGCCTGCGGCGCGTGCGCCGAGGTCTGCACAACAGGCGGCATAAGAACATTTAATCTTGCGCAATAAACAAAGCTCGGAGCTTTTGCTCCGAGCATATTTTTGAAAAAATATAAAAATTTCGGTACAAAAATCTCCGCTCAATCCGTCTATATTAAGACGGAGTTTTTTTGAACCTTTTTACCACAATCTGAGCGCACAGTCCCGTGAACGCTCCCGACAGACATCCCGCCACAATCAGAAACGGATAGTACGCGATAATCGCGGGTGTCTGAAGGATAATCACCGCGGCGATAATCTGTCCCGTATTGTGGAGCACAGCGCCGAAAATGCTCGCGAGCCACAGGTGGTATTCGTCAATCACCTTTCTGAGAAGCAGCATACCTGCAAGGCACAGTACGCCGCCCGAAAGGCTGTAAATCATCGCGGTTATGTTCCCGCTGAAAACCGAACCCAGAATAATTCTGACAAACAGAATTGCCGCAACCTCATACGCTCGATAGCGGTACACGGCGTACACGGTTATGATGTTCGCAAGTCCCAGCTTTATCCCCGGAATAGGGAAAGGGTAGGGAATGAACGATTCAATTATAAAAATTATCAGAGCCGCGGCGGTCAGCACACCGAGCTCAGCTATTCGTCTTGCTTTCATATTACTTTGCCACCGCGTCCACTTCGGCGTTCTCCTTAAACTCGATTACAAGGTGATTGGGCAGACATACTATCGGAATAGCGGATGAGCTCAGCCAGCCTGTTTTGACGCACACCTTGTCGGGGCAGTCAGCCTCTTTTACACGGATTCTGCCGTCCTTGATTTCAACCGTATTGACGCTCCCTCTGAATTCTATATCAAAGGTCCTGTCCGTGGCTGTTCTCAGGTCGATTGTATATAATATTTTATCGTCACGCTTTATCACCACAGTGTCTGTTTTCGGCGAGTTTATCACAAATATGCTTCCGACAATTCCGAGCGCGAAAATCACAGCGGCAATAATGATTAAAACCTTGTTTTTCATACCGCTATTTTAACCGATTTTTTTCCGCCCGTCAAATTGACACACAGCGTCTTTTGTGATACGCTTGAATTATGAAAAAATTTATCTGTTTAATATTGATTTTTATCCTCGTGTTTTCGTTTTGCGCCTGCGTTCCTCAGTCGAAAGAAGCGTCGATGGAAGCGATGGACACATATATGAATTTCAAGGTCTTCGGCTCCAACAGTATGTACGCGATTGAAGAGATACAAGACGAGGTCAAGGCGCTTGAGGGCAGTCTGTCCGCAACCGACAAAAAGAGTGAAATTTTCGGTCTTAACAATAACGGACAGGCAAAGCTCAGCGGCGATACAATCGAGCTTGTCAACCGTTCGCTCGAGCTCTGTGACAGTCTCGGCGGCGCGCTCGATATCTCGGTCTATCCGATAGTACGGGAGTGGGGCTTTATCAGCGGCGATTACAAGGTCCCGTCAGGGAGTGAAATCGAGGAATTGTTAACCAAAGTCAATTACAAGAACATAAAGGTTGACAATAACACTGTCACGCTCAAGGACGGCATGCAGCTCGACCTCGGCGCTGTCGCCAAGGGTTATGCCGCCGACAAATGTCTTGATATTGTCGGTAACGAAGCGCTCAAATCCGCAATCCTCAACTTCGGCGGAACTGTCGCTACATACGGTTTAAAGCCCGACGGCTCACGCTGGAAGGTCGCAATCACCGACCCTGACAACACTTCCGAGTACTTCGGTTATCTCAGCTGCGAGACAGCGGTTGTGGCGACCTCTGGCGGCTATGAACGTTACTTTGAAAAGGACGGAAAAACGTATATCCATATTATCAACCCCGAGACAGGCTATCCTGTCGACAACGGCGTAAAATCCGTCAGCGTAGTTTGCTCCGAGGGAGTGTACGCCGACGCCCTGTCAACGGCTCTGTATGTTATGGGCAAAGATAAGGCTATGGAGTACTTCAAAAAGCACAGGGACTTTGATTTTATAATTCTCACAGACGACAACAAAATGTACATTTCAAGCGGAATTTCCGCAGATTTTACGCTTTGTGACGGTTATGATTACGAAATAGTGAATATATTATGATAGAATACAAATGTGTTATAATATCATCATCAGAATTCAGGAGGCTATTATGAAAAAATCTAAGCGTTTGTTATGCGCGCTGATGTCGGCAATTATGGTTGCTTCCATAGCGGTTATTCCCGCGTCGGCGACGGATAACTCAAAGGCAACGAGATTAAAAGGAGAATATGTCGAAGGCGAGGCTGTTGTCGTACTTAAGGACAGTGCTCCCGCAGATTATTCGGCAAAATCAAAGGCTGCGTCTGTCTACGGCAGCGGAGTCAGCCTCAAGGACAGCATCGAAATCGACGCTGACGGCGGCGACAGCGTAAAAATGGCTTTTGTAAAATCCAAAAAGATGACAACCGAGGACCTTATTGCCAATCTTAAGAAGAAGAGCGGCGTAAAATACGCGTTCCCGAATTACATAAAGAAGATTTCGGCAATTACAAACGACCTCTATTCAAAGCACCAGTGGGCGCTTGAGAACAACGCTCACCAGGGCGGAACAGCGGGCGCTGACATCAAGGCAAACACGCTCTGGGATAAAGCGGCTTCTGTAGAAAAGGAAGCCATCGTTGCCGTTATTGACACGGGCATAGATTTAGAGCACGAGGACTTAAAGGACGTTATCTGGACAAATCCCTACGGTTCAAAGCTCGTCGGCAAGAACGGTATCGACTACACAAGTACTTCAAGCAACGGTCAGCCAAAGGACGACAACGGCCACGGAACCCACGTTGCGGGTATTATCGCTGCTGTCGGTGACAACGAAAAGGGTATAAGCGGCGTTAACAAAACGAACGTCAAGATTCTGCCCATTAAGGCATTTGACAGCTCAGGCAGCGGCTCAACTTACTCTGAGTTCAGCGGCTACGATTACATCGCGCGCGCGGTAAAGCTCGGCGCGAACATCAAGGCAATCAACTGTTCCTTCGGCGGAGTAGGCGACGAGGACGAAAAGAAAACTTACGAGGAGCTTTACAACGAATTAGGCGCGAGCGGAATACTCATCGCAACCGCCTCGGGCAACGAATACCAGAATCTCGACTCCAAAGATTCTGATTATTATGACGAAGAAGACTGGATTCTCCCCGCGACCAACGAAAGCCCGTATTCCATTACCGTAGCGGCAACCGACGAATATGACGACATTACAGTCTTCTCGAATTATTCCGCAAAGTATGTAGATGTTGCGGCTCCGGGCAACGATATTCTCTCGAGCGTAAGCTACAACTCTTTCAACCCGACAATTTATAACGATACACAGAAGGCCAATCTGGTCAAGGATTTCCAGGATTATAACGGCGAGGTTACAGCGGGCGATTTCGGATATCCTACAGTCAGCGACAAAAAGGCAAAAGACAGAGAGCTTTCCGACAAAGCTGTTGTAAGCTTTTCGGACACACATTTCGGCACAGAGGGCAAGTCCGTCGCTGTAACATTCAACGACGGAAGGTTAAAGGATGACTCGGAAGGTCCGGCGTTCCTGATTGAAATACCTTTCACCATTGAGGACGAGGACGCTCCCTACAGAATCAGCTATATGGGTTCCGCAGCCGCTAACTATCTCAGCGGCTACGTTATTGACGTTCCCGCGGATTACGACAATTATTTTGACGACGACAGCTACACCGATGAGTTTGACATTTACGCTAGCACCAAAACATGGGATCACTACGAGTGTAATATAAATCCATCAAAGACAGAAAACTACAAAAAATCAAAAAACCGCAAGCTTCAGTTCTATATCTTCCCCAAAAAGGGCGAGGTGTTCTATATCGACGATTTGGCGATAAGCAAACAGGGCGCAGAAGAAGCTGACTTCGGCAAATACGATTATAAGAGCGGCACATCAATGGCTACTCCTTACGTTGCAGGCGCGATTGCTCTCGTTAATAACTGCTGTCCCGACGCAAAGCCGATTGATGTAAAGAATATGGTTTGCCGCACCGGCAGAGTAAAAGAGGAGTTAAAGAGCAAGATTAAGAACGGATGTATCCTCTCGCTCGACAACACCGAAAAGGTTCCGCCCGTTATCACTTCCGTAAAATATACTTCCAACGGAAAGAGCGTCGAAATCAGCGGCTCGATGAACGACGCTCAGACCGTAACAGTTAACGGCGAGGCAGTCACACCGACAAGCATATCGGCTGACAAGATTGTTATTCCCGACAACAACTACAACACAAAGAAATTAAAGGTTGAGGTTTCAAACGCCTACGGCACAAGCACAGAGGATACATTCCTCTCCATCAAGCCGCAGTTCCCCGTATCCAAAAAGGTTATCGGCGCTCCGAACGCGACATACCAGATTATCCCTGTTCCGGCTGGTGACAAAGCGTATTTTGTCGACTCGGTCACAGGATTTGTTGACGAGCTTTCCTATAAAATCTCCTCCGACAAATATGTCTATAAGACTGTGGGTATGATGAACTTCAACGAATTGTCAAAAGAAAAACAAACCGACGCGTCATCATTCTTTGTGGCAACTTCAGCCGTATATAATAGCGGCAAAATTTACTTCACGGCGGTAAGAACAATTCTCAGCTCCTACCTCAATGTAATCGGTTACGACACGGCGTTCGCAAGTTACGATATCGCTAAGGGAAAAATAACCCTTATCTGCGAAATCCCGAATGTTCCCGTAGACGGCGCGACGCTTGTGTCATATAAGGATAAATTCTATATCATAGGCGGTTATAACGCCGTTGAGCACACATACCTTGACAATGTTTACAAGTACAATCCGGGGGCAAATGCCTTTGAAGAGGTCACAACAAATCTCCCCGAGGGCAGAGCGTACACAAACTTTGTTGTATACGGCGGCAAGCTCGTCGGAGTATACGGCAGTACGGCAAGCGGTGAAATGCCTCCCGCAATCGTTTTTGACGGCACAAAATGGACAACATCGGCTGTTGTGTTCGACAGCGAGGACAAATCTCTGATCGAAAAAACACCCGACGGCAAGTCGAACTATGTCTACGAGGGTAATGTCGGCATCGGCGAAAACGGCGTTTTCTGCAACGGAGCCTATGTTTACGGCGTGGGCGATACATTCACCTACAAACCCTCGAATGATACCGTTACACCGTCAAAATATTCTATGACAAATTCACTTTCCGACGGCAAAATCTTCGGCACAACTATCCCGGGCTGCTTCATCGGATTTACGGCGGACAAATACATTGAAGACGATGACGATGATAACGATCCGGACTATGCATTTAGCCGTATCAAGTTTGCGGGTTCTTCCTCAATGTTTAACTTTGATGATGATGACGACGATTATGTGAGTAAAACAGCATATCTCCTGCCGCTGAAAAACACAAAGTCAGATCCCTCAAAGCAGACATATATCAAGCTCAAAAAATCCTCGGCAAGTCTGTACGTTAAGGGCACATGCAAAATCAACGCGACAATACGCAATCCCAAGGGTAAGACTACATACACAAGCAGCAACAAAAAGATTGCTAAGGTAAGCTCAAAGGGCGTTGTAACAGCTCTGAAGAAGGGAAAAGCGAAAATCACTGTCAAGAACAATGGTGTAAAGCAGATATTCACTGTTACAGTAAAAAATCCCGCGCTCAAGCCTGACAAAATGACGCTCAAAACAGGCAAGAGCTCCAAGATTAAGATAATCGGCAAAGTCGGCAAAGCAAAGTTTGTGTCCTCGGACAGCGAGGTTGCCGCGGTCAACTTAAAAGGTAAGGTTACAGGCAAATCGAAAGGCAAGGCTGCAATCACGGTTACAATAAACGGCGTTAAGCTAAAATGCGACGTAACAGTAAAATAATACAAAACAAAAGGGGCCGGCTCAAAACTCGTTTTGAGCTGACCCCAAGTGGTAAGCAGTTTTCAAGAAAACAAACAATAAACCAACGATAATTATATGATGAATAATAGGTTGTTTTTTACTATTAGTTTATTTGGATTTCTTTCCACCGGATTAATACAAAAAAAGTACGGAGTAGCTCTTTTGACTTTTGAGCCACTCCGTTGTTGTGAGAATGTTTTATTTTGTGCCGAAGATACGGTCGCCCGCATCGCCCAGTCCGGGGCAGATGTACGCGTTTTCGTTGAGGCAGCGATCCATGCAGCCTATGTACAATTCAACGTCAGGATGAGCATTTGTAAATGCTTCTACGCCTTCGGGAGCCGCGATAATGCACATACATTTTATGTTTTTGCCGCCCTGCCGCTTGATTTCGGTGACAGCGTCAATCAGAGAACCGCCTGTCGCGAGCATCGGGTCAACAACAACGATAAGCCTTCTGTCAATGATTGGGGGCAGTTTGCAGTAATAGGAATGAGGCATGTGTGTTTCTTCGTCGCGGTACATTCCTATATGTCCGACTTTAGCCAGAGGAACAAGCTCCAGCATACCGTTAACCATACCGAGACCTGCGCGGAGAATCGGAACAATAGCAAGTTTCTTGCCGTCAATAACGGGTTGAACTGTATCCTCAATCGGGGTTTTTATCTCGATGTCTGTTGTTTTTAAATCGCTGAGAGCTTCATAGCCCATAAGAATAGTGATTTCCTCAACCAGGCTTCTGAAATCGTTAGTAACAGTAGTGTCCATACGAAGCATTGTTATTTTATGCTTAATAAGCGGATGAGTCATAATATGTACTTTGTCCATGATATACGTCCTTTCAAAATATATTATAGTTTAATATTACAAAAAAGGTTATCAAAAGTCAACTGACTGACGGTAAAAAAGCCGAAATAAATCTAAAATGCAGAAAAACTGTTGAAATATAGTACTGTTTTAGATATAATGCTCTTTGGGTAAAATCCATCTGTGGTATTTCACAGAGTAATCTAATCTTTCTCAAAGGGGGAAATATGTTATGAAAATGATTTACGACGTAAAAGACAGACCTAAGTTCCCGTCAATCCTCGTATTCGCGTTCCAGCAGCTGCTCGCTATTATGGCGGCTACAATCGCGGTTCCGATGATTGTCAATCAGGCGACGGGTTCTGAGATGAGCACCTCTGCCGCATTATTCGGCGCGGGTATCGGTACTCTGGTTTACGTTGCTTTTACAAGAGCTAAAAGCCCTGTATTCCTCGGTTCGTCCTTTGCTTTCCTGGGCTCAATGATGACTGCTTTCGCAGGCGCTGCCACAGCGGCTCTCGGCTATTTCGCGCTCATTATCGGCGCGGCTATGGCAGGTCTCGTTTATGTGGTTATCGCTCTCATCGTTAAGGCAGTAGGCGTAAAGTGGATTGCGAAAATTATGCCTGCCGTTGTTATCGGACCTACAGTTGCGATTATCGGACTTTCGCTCGCGGGCAACGCTATCGGCGACCTCGGCGCGAACGACGCTAACTTCGCTGACGGCGATCCGTTAAATGTTTACATCAAAATTATCTGCGGTCTCGTTACCTTAGCGGTTACAATGCTCTGCTCCGTATACGGCAAAAGAATGGGTAAGCTCATTCCTTTCATCATCGGTATACTCGCGGGTTACGCAGCGGCAAGCTGCTTCTATGTAATCGGCAATATCACTTCAAACGACGCGCTCAAGGTTATCGACTATACAGCTATAACAAGCCTTTTCCAGAATGTTAAGCTCGAAAGCTTCATTTCGCTTCCCGACTTCACTTTCCTTAAGGCGTTCGGCAGCTTTGACAAGTTTGATATTTCATACTTCGGCACAATCGCTGTTGCTTATATTCCCGTAGCGTTCGTTGTATTTGCCGAGCATATCGCAGACCACAAGAACCTTTCTTCTATCATCGAGAAAGACCTTCTCGAGGATCCCGGTCTTTCCAACACACTCCTCGGTGACGGCGTCGGTTCAATGGTAGGCGCTTTCTTCGGCGGCTGTCCCAACACAACATACGGCGAGTCCGTAGGCTGCGTAGCTATCACAAAGAACGCTTCTGTAGCGACAATCATCGTTACGGCAATCGAGGCTATGCTTATCTCGTTCATCACACCTTTTGTTGCCTTCCTTTCAACTATTCCGAGTTGTGTAATGGGCGGCGTATGTGTAGCTCTGTACGGCTTCATCGCTGTATCAGGTCTTAAGATGCTCCAGAAGGTTGACCTCGACGACAACCGCAACCTCTTCACTGCGTCTGTTATTCTTATCGCGGGTGTAGGCGGTATGGTTCTCAAGTTCGGCGATGTCACAATCACCGAAGTTGCGTGCGCGCTTATCCTCGGTATCCTCACTAACGTTATGTTAGGCAGAAAGAAAAAGGATAAATAATCACACATTATCGGACCGGCTGTACAGCCGGTCCTTTTGTGTTAATTGCACAATCATACACTGAAAATTTTGTATATTATAACAGGTGAAAATTTATCGCCAAGCCTGTTATTTATTTGTGTTTTATGTTATAATCAATGGGCAGATATAATACATTCAAAGGAGGATATTATAATATGTTTAAATTCAAAAAATCACTTTGTGTTCTTTTGAGCGCGATTATGCTTCTGGGCGTACTTTTTGCTGCTCCGATAACTGTTAGTGCGGGAATGCCGTTTTATTTCCACCCGGGTATAGCCGCGAACGCTGACTACAGCTACTGGTACGCGTGGACATGGGCTGAAGGACAAGACGGTTATTGGCTGAAGGGCACCCAAACCTCTGACGGTATCGAGTTTTTCGGCCTCTGGGACAAGGTAAACTTCGTGCTTATGTATTCCGATTATGATACAGACGAGATGGATGACAATTCTTGGGATGATACTATTTATCAGTC